>JAZDLA010000021.1:0-17404 GCA_043802425.1 Candidatus Omnitrophota bacterium | reverse complement strand
CCTTAAAAATAGTTATTATCATCCTCCACAAAATCACATGTGGAAAAGGCTTGAACGCGCTAGGATACAGGAAGAAATAGCGCGAAAAAGTTTAACATTTGAAAATAGTAAAAAATTAACATCTTGACTTAGTAATAACATGATTATTTTAAGCGAAGACACAACTTATGGAGCGACAATGAACATAAGTTGTATGTCTAAAGCTTATACTTGGCATCAAAGATGCCAAGTATCTAATTCGCTATTAAAACAAAAGGGCGAAGATTTCTCTTCGCCCTTTTGTTTTCGAACTTTCAAACATTCAAACTTTTAAACTTTTAATACATCCCTCCGCCCATTCCACCCATTCCACCCATTCCGCCTCCCGGTGGCATAGGCATAGAGGATTCTTTTTCGGGCCTATCCGTAACCAATGCCTCAGTCATCAATAATAAGGCAGCGACACTGGCGGCATTCTGTAAAGCAGAACGCGTCACCTTAGTAGGATCAATTACTCCTGCAGCAATCATATCCACATAGGCATCCTGGCTTACATCATAACCAATGTTGGTCTTTTCTTGTTTTACGCGTTGCACCACTACTGAGCCTTCTAATCCGGCATTCTGCGCCAGCTGCCTGATAGGCTCTTCTAAGGCGCGTTTGACAATATCCACACCTATCTTTTCATCACCTTCCAGCCTAAGCTTATCCAATGCCGGGATGGTGCGGATTATAGCTACCCCGCCTCCGGGGACTATGCCTTCCTCTACTGCTGCGCGTGTGGCATGTAGGGCATCCTCTACGCGCGCCTTCTTTTCCTTCATTTCAGTCTCTGTGGCCGCTCCGACATTAATTACCGCCACACCGCCGGCGAGCTTCGCCAGGCGTTCCTGAAGTTTTTCTTTATCGTAATCTGAATCCGTATCTTCTATCTGTTTTTTAAGCTGGGCAATCCTGCCGTTAATGGCTTGAGTTTTACCGGCGCCCTCAACTATAGTGGTATTTTCTTTATCTATTTTTACTCTCTTGGCTTTACCCAAATCCTCGATTTCTACATTCTCTAATTTTATACCTAAATCTTCGGTAATAGCCTTGCCGTTAGTAAGAATAGCTATATCCTCAAGCATTGATTTGCGTCTGTCACCATAACCCGGAGCCTTCACTGCGCAGGCCACAAACGTACCGCGAATCTTATTTACCACCAAAGTAGCCAAGGCCTCACCTTCAACTTCTTCGGCAATGATCAAAAGGGGTTTTCCTGTACGTGCTATTTTTTCCAAAAGAGGCAGGATATCCTTTATCGAAGATATTTTCTTCTCATAGTTGAGGATATAGGGCTCTTCCAGGATAACTTCCATCCTCTCTGCGTCAGTGACAAAATAAGGAGACAAGTACCCCTGATCAAATTGCATACCTTCAACTACATCCAAAGTAGTAGCGGTTGACTTGGCTTCCTCAACGGTAATGACGCCGTCCTTACCTACTTTATCCATAGCTTCAGCAATCAAATCGCCGATGGCAGTATCGCAGTTAGAAGCTATTGATGCTACCTGCGCTACTTCCTTCTTATCCTTAATTGGTGTAGAGATTTTCTTTAATTCTTCGATTACTTTTTCCACTGCCTTCTCAATCCCGCGCTTTAAAGACATAGGATTTGCGCCGGCAGTAACGTTCTTTAAGCCTTCGCGATAAATCGCCTCAGCCAGAATGGTAGCGGTAGTGGTCCCGTCACCGGCTACATCCGAGGTCTTTTCCGCAACTTCTTTGACCATCTGCGCACCCATATTTTCAAAGGGATCTTCCAGGTCAATTTCCTTAGCCACGGTAACACCATCCTTAGTGATAGTGGGTGAGCCGAATTTTTTATCTATCACCACATTGCGGCCCCTAGGCCCTAGAGTTACCTTGACTGCCGCAGCCAACTGCTCTATACCGCTTAAAATCTTCCTGCGGCCTTCGTCTCTAAATAACAATTGCTTTGCCATAAACTCCTCCTCTTTTTACTTAATAATCGCTAAAATATCCTCTTCACGCATAATCAATAGTTCTTCGCCTTCCTTGGTAGTAATCTCGTTGCCGGAATATTTGCCGTATAATACCTTATCTCCGACCTTTACTTCTGGCGCCTGCACTGTGCCATTCTCCAAAACCTTACCTTTACCTACGGCTACTACCTTACCCTCCTGAGGCTTCTCCTTGGCTGTATCCGGTAAGACTATGCCACCTTTGGTCTTAGCTTCCGCCTCCAAAGGCTTTACTACCACGCGGTCCCCCAATGGTTTTATATCCATTTCCTACACCTCCTTTAGTATATTTTATTTTAGCACTCTTATGCTAAGACTGCTAATTATAAGAGAAAAAAATTTTTTGTCAAGAGTTTTTTTTAAAATATAAAAATTAATTTTCCTTTACTCACCTTTTATTACTTATAACATACGCAAAAACACCCTGAACCAATTTGAGTGCAACTCTTTCCTGAGTATAATCCATATGGCACACTCTTTGCATCTAGGGTATAGCCCGGTGCACAGGCACACCTCGCTGCACAGCTAGTAGCCTCCCAACTATTACCGCCAACGCAATACTCGGTATAATATACATAACTATTGCCTCCTGTAGCTGCATCTACATAGGCCTTGGTGGCCACGTCATTATTTGCAGTAGGCGTGGCAACGTTAGTAATTTTATATGATGGGGCTGCCCCAGAAAGCTTAATCTCCCCTGCCACTTCTAATTTTGCGGTAGGGTTACTCTTTCCGATACCGACATTCCCGGAGCTGATGGCCAAGTACGTATTGCTGTAAGTGGACAATTCATTGTATGAGCCGTAGGGTGAAGGATAGTAGGTAGTGATGGTATAGGACTCTTCTTCGGCAAAAGAATCCGTAACTAGTAACGCGCCTGCCTGCCGGACAGGTAGGCAACTAGTAACTAGTAAAATTAAAAGAAGCAATGTTATATTTAATATGGCGTTTCGCATAGCGTACCTCATGTTTATTTAAGGTTACCTATTTAGTAGTTTATTGATTTTATCTACCAGTACCTTGAGTTCGTCTCTAGGCCGTAAATTGATATGCTGGCCTTTTCCTTTGCCGGCTATCCTCTCCTCTAATTCCCTCTCCAGCCTAAACAAGGGCCCGGATATCCTGTGGGATAACTCTAAAGCCATGAACCAAAGGAATAAAAAAACAATGGGCAGAGAGATTAAAATAATCAGGTTTAGCTTCTTTACTACCGGGATAAGGTTGTAGGCTATGGCTTCGGGTATCCCGATCTGCCAGGCCAGGAGATTAAACATCAGATAATATAGTGCCGCGGATACAATGGCTGTAGGTATTACCGCAGAAGTAAAAATCAAGAATAATAATCTTTTCTGGAAAGACGTACCCATAAATTTCTTTTTCCTTCTAATTTTCTCCATCTTTATACCCCACTTTTATTTCATCATAATCTGCTTCTGCTGTGCTAATAGTATTATCCGTATCGGTCATAATCGCAATTGCCCCTACGTGCCCGGGCGCCCTGCCGAAGGCCTTTTTAAAATCTTCGTATATATTTCTTTTTTCAGAAACCCATTTACCCAGATTCTTTTCTCCGGATTCTGCCACAATGATTTTGATATTTCTATAATAGGGGCTGGTCATCACCGTACCCTCGGGAAGATACTTGTCCCAGACATATTCCAGGCTCTTAGTGTTGGTAAAAAAGAAAGCGGGGAATATAACATAAAACCTGGTGGCATAATCATCCTTTTCTATCCATCTACCTGCCGAATGCTGCCCTGCACTCTCCTGCGGGAATTGAATAACTTTCCATTTCCAGCTGACTACCGGATATTTTCTGGGACTAAAACTTATCTCGTATAAAATACCTGAAGCGGCATTTTTACTATAAGCAGCCAGGTAACCGCCCATCTTCTCCATTTTAATGGAATAGAAGACCTTGCCTTTGAATATCTTCTCCTGCCATTCAGCTAATGCGTCCCTTTTGTTAAAAGAAAACCACTTGGCTGCGCTGGCGGCAGAGGCGTGAGAAAATAAAAATAAAGGCGCTAGCACGGATATTATCAGTAACGCCTTAAATTTTATCTCTCTAGACATATTTAATCTTCTCATTTTTACTAGACTCTTTTTTATATTTTACAACTAAAGTAATCTTAATGCAATCAAATTTAATCCCTTAAGGGTTAAATCCCTGTCTATTTTATCGACGCCCTTACAATACTTACTGACTAAATTAATGCTGCCGCCTGTACCGATGACATGCGCAGCCTTACCTATCCTGGTTTTTATCCTGACGACCAAATCATCGGTAAGCGCCGCAAACCCATAAACTATCCCGCTAAGCATACTGTTAACAGTATCTCTGCCGATAAGTTCGCCAGGGGTTCTTAATTTTATTCTCGGTAATAGCGCGGTCCTCTCACTCAGCGCATCCAGTGAAATCTCCAGGCCCGGAAAAATTATGCCACCTGAATATTCTTTATCCTTAGAAACCACATCAAAGGTCACCGCAGTACCAAAATCCACTACAATTAAAGGCGCACCATAATAGACAATGCCTGCATAGGCATTCACTAAGCGGTCCTGGCCTACTTGCCGGGCTTTGCGGTAAAGATTCTTTACAGGAACCTTTATGTCTTTACCTATAATATAAGGCGGTTTATGGAATAGCCTGGTTAAGTCCTTACGGATAATCCTGGTCAGAGCCGGAACTACACTACAGATAATGCTGTCCCGTATATCTAATTTACCTAACGCCTTTATAATCTTTCGCAAACGATAATCTTTTGTAGAAATAGCAAATCTCTTAATAATCTTTTGCTTCTTGAATACGGCACAGTTTATATTGGTATTACCTATATCTATAGCTAATAACATCTTCTCCTCAGTTAGGGACACCCATTCTGCCAATCGGTAGGGTGTCCCCACAATAGTTAATTAGGGGACACCCTTAGCTTTGGCTGGGTGGGTGTCCCTCTCATTTCCTTAATTTCGTCCCTGATTACTGCTGCTTTCTCAAACTGCAAGTTCCTGGCAGCAAGCTCCATTTCATATTCCAATTCTGCGATATATTTATTTAGCTCGTATTCGTCTTTAGCCTCTCCAGTTAAACCTGCTACGAACTCCTCAACCTCGGCTAAATCTTCGATCCCCTGCCTGATCGCCTTCTGTATAGAACGCGGGGTAATCTTATTTTTATTGTTAAACTCTACTTGTATCTTTCTCCTGCGGTTACTCTCCGCGATTGCTTTTTTTATCGATCCGGTCATGGTATCCGCATACATAATTACTGTGCCGTTAATATTGCGTGCGGCGCGGCCGCCAACCTGAATTAAGGAAGTCGCCGAACGTAAAAACCCTTCTTTATCCGCATCTAGGATCGCTACCAGCGATACCTCCGGTAAGTCCAATCCTTCTCTCAGCAGGTTTATCCCTACCAGACAATCAAACGCCTGCTGCCTCAATTCCCGCAGTATCTTTGAGCGTTCAATAGTCTGTATTTCAGAATGCATATATTTTACCCTTAAACCCTTCTCCTGTAAATAGCTAGTTAAGTCTTCAGCCATCCTCTTAGTAAGGGTAGTCACTAAAACCCGCTCATTTTTTTGGGCGCGTTTTTTAATTTCTGTGATCAGATCTTCAATCTGCCCCTGGCTGGGTTTAATGATAATCTCAGGGTCGACCAGACCCGTAGGCCGGATAATCTGTTCAATAATTCTACCCTGGCTCTTTTTTATCTCATATTCATTAGGCGTAGCAGAAACAAACACCTCCTGCCTGACTAAATCCTGAAACTCATCAAATTTTAAGGGCCGGTTATCTAAGCACGACGGTAGCCTAAAGCCATACTCCACCAGAGTTTCTTTTCTGGCGCGGTCACCTTCATACATACCTCTTACCTGCGGCACAGTTACGTGAGATTCGTCGATTATAGTAAGAAAGTCCCGTGGAAAATAATCAATTAAACAATACGGCCTTGACCCAGAAAGCCTGCCTGATAGATGACGCGAATAATTCTCGATTCCATGGCAATAGCCGATTTCCCTTAACATCTCCATATCATATTTAGTACGGGATTCCAGGCGTTGCGCTTCCAATAATTTGCTCTTGCTTCTTAATGATTTAAGCTGATCCTCTAACTCCGACTCTATAGATTTAAGCGCGCCTTCAATCTTATCTGCGGAAACGATAAAATGTTTAGCCGGATATATTGCCACCTTATCTAAATTATTTAAGATTTCTCCTGATACCGGATTAATCTCGGTAATCCTTTCTATCTTATCGCCTAAAAATTCTATACGTAGCGCCTTTTCCTGATAAGAAGGAAAAATCTCTACCACATCGCCCCTAACCCTAATTCTACCGCGAAGGAATTCATAATCATTCCTCTCGTATTGTATCTGAATGAATCTTAAAATCATTGTATCGCGCGCAATAATCTGGCCCTTTTCGATAAAAACGAGCAACTCCCGATAATCATCGGGTGAACCCAGATTATAGATGCAGGATACCGATGCCACAATCAGAACATCACGGCGAGACAAAAGCGCGCTCGTTGCCGAAAGCCTTAAGCGGTCTAACCTATCGTTAATAGAGGCGTCTTTTTCTATATAGGTATCCGTGGACGGAATATATGCCTCCGGCTGATAATAATCGTAGTAACTTACGAAATATCCTATGGCGTTATGCGGAAAAAATTCTTTAAATTCCGAGTATAATTGGGCGGCAAGCGTCTTGTTGTGCGAGATAACTAAGGTAGGTTTATTGATCCGGGTAATAACATTGGCTAAGGTAAAGGTCTTACCTGAGCCGGTAACCCCCAGCAATGTCTGGTATGGTCTTGCGGATAAGAGTGCATGCGTTAATTCCTCAATTGCCCTCGGCTGGTCACCGCATGGCCGGTAATCGCAAATAAGCTTAAATTTATCCATTCCCTCATTTTATCTCTAAACTCATATCTACCGAATCTATAGAATGCGTCAGTTCTCCGATAGAAATAATATCCACTCCCGCCGCAGCAATCTTCCTTACGCTCTTAAAATCTACCCCACCTGAAGCTTCTAACTTGCTAGGCGCATGGTGACTGGTAAATTTAGTGTTGTTTCTAATCTTAACCGCCTGCCTTATATCTTTGATGCCCATATTATCCAGCATAATCACATCCGGCTTAAACTTAAGGGCATGCTTAAATTCTTCCAGGTTCTGCACCTCTATTTCAATCTTAAAACCCTTAGGCACGCTGGGCAATTTGGTGTAACCTTCGGTTACCTTAATATGATTATCTTTGATCAGTATCATTTCATCTAACCCCATCCTATGGTTATGGCCACCTCCGATGCGAACAGCGTATTTTTGTAACTCTCTTAGGCCGGGGATAGTCTTACGGGTATCGGTAATTTTTGTCTTATAAGGCTCAATGTGTTTTACGTATTCCCTGGTCTTGGTAGCTATTCCGGAAAGCATACTCAATAAATTCAGCGCCACCCGCTCTGCGGTCAGGATACTACCCGCACGCCCCTTAAGCCTGGCAAATACCTTACCTTTTTTAAGAGGCGCCCCTTCCCGAACCAAAGGTTTAAAACTTATACTGCCATCGCTTATCTTAAAAACTCTTTCCGCAGCCTTCAACCCGCAGATGATACAATTCTCCTTCGCCAGTAATTCCGCGCTAATTTCCTTATCTTTGGGGATGGTCAACTTTGTAGTGATATCCCCCTTACCGATATCTTCGATTAAGGCGCGGCGCACAATCGCGTCTAATTTTACGGGGTCTAATTCCGGTTTTGTTTCGGAGAGAAAATACTTATTGGAATCCATCTTTCACCACCTTTAATTTTTTAAGTATTTCTTTGAGTTCCTTTAATTTTAACCTTTCCTTTTCCACAATCTCCGCAGGCGCCCTTCTGGTGAAATTATCATTAGCCAGGGTATTCTCTTTTACCTTAATTTCGGACTCTATTCTGCCGACCTTTTGATTTATCCTCTTCTTATAATTATCTGCGTCAGCTATTTCGCCCAAAGGTATGACTATATGGATATCCTCAAGCACCGCGCTAAACTGTCCGCGCACATGGTAATAGTGTTCCTTAAAGATAATATTTTTTAAGCCTGCCAAATTCCTGATATGCAAATCTAATGATTCAAACAGGGCCTTCTTTTCTTTATTAGTTAGATAAATCTGAAGATCTACCTTATCCTGAAGAGGAACTTCCAGTTCCGAGCGCATATTTCTGATAGCGTTGATTACCTCAAACAACGTATTCATCCGTGACTCTGCTTCTTTATCAATCAGCTTCTCCTGTATGTGGGGCCACGGCTCAACCATTATACTGGTTCTTTGGTCCTCTAGCTCTCTAGTTCTTTGGTTTAAGCTCTGCCAGATCTCTTCCGTAACAAAGGGCATAAAAGGATGCATTACCCTTAAGAATTTCTCTAGGACCTTATAGATCACCACCTGATTCTGCTTATTTTTTATATCGGGCTTAACCATCTCCAGGTACCAATCGCAGAACTCATGCCAGAAGAATCCGTAGAGTATATTTGCAGCTTCATTAAACTTATAATGCTCTAGTTTTGCCGTTGTTTCTTTTAGGACACTATAAAACCTGCTCAATATCCAACGGTTAATAATCCCCAGGTCCGCCCTCCTGTAAAACTCACAAAGGTCTACTTTAATACAAGCCGGCTCCAGATTCATCAAGATAAACCTGGAGGCATTCCAGATTTTATTGGCGAAATTCCTCCCCTGCTGGAACCTCTCTTCGGATAAAAATACATCCTGCCCTTGCGCCGTGATAGAAATCAGGCTAAACCGTAGGGCATCCGCGCCGTATTCATTTATAATATCCAGGGGGTCAATGATGTTACCCAAGGATTTGGACATTTTCTTACCTTCGATATCGCGCACCGTGCCGTGGATATAGACATCCTTAAAAGGGATGTCCTTCATAAACTCCAACCCTGCCATAATCATCCTGGCCACCCAAAAGAAGATTATCTCCGGCGCAGTCACTAGAACCGAGGTGGGATAAAAATATTTCAAATCCTTTACAGGGTCTCCTCCCCTAGAAGGTGACTGGCCCTTCTGCGCTGGCCAATAGAATGTAGCAAAAGGCCACAGCCAGGAAGAGAACCAAGTATCTAATACATCTTCGTCTTGATAAATATCAGTTGAGCCACAAACTGAACATTTTTCAGGTTTAACCCTAGAGACAATTATGCCTTTTTTATCTTTAGTTTTTTCTGACAACTGACAACTAACAACTGACAACTCGTTTGCCTGTTTCATGCAGTTGCGACAGTAATAAACAGGTAAACGATGTCCCCACCAGATCTGCCTAGAAATACACCAATCCTGGATATTCTCCATCCAGCTAAGATAAATTTTTGTCCAGCGCTGAGGATGAAATCGGATTTTTCCTTTTTTAACCGCTGCGATTGCCGGCTTAGCCAATGGTTTCATCTTTACAAACCACTGCCGAGATAAATACGGCTCAATAAGGGTATGACAACGGTAGCAATGTCCGGCGGACAACTGATGAGGCTGGACCTTCTCCAGCAACCCCTTTCCTTTTAAATCTTCCAAAATTAGTTCCCTGGCTTTGAATCTATCCATATCTTTATAATCACCGGCGTTCTCGTTTAGGCGACCGTCAGGATGCATGATATTGATAAATTCCAGATGGTGTTTTTTGCCTAAAATATAGTCGTTGGGGTCATGCGCAGGCGTAACCTTAACCATGCCAGTGCCGAATTTCATATCTACCATGTTGTCGGCGATTATTTTTATTTCTCTGTTGATTAAAGGTAAAATTAAGACCTTCCCGATAAATTTCTTATAGCGCTTATCTCTCGGGTTAACCGCAACCGCGGTATCGCCTAACATCGTCTCCGGACGAGTAGTGGCTACTACTATATAATGGTCTTCTCCCCTGGAAGAGGACTGACCCTTAAAAGGATATCGTAAATAATAAAGGCTTCCTTGTAATTCCCGGTGCGGCGCCTCTTCGTCTGAAAGCGCAGTCTGGCAACGCGGGCACCAATTGATAATATAGCTTCCCCGGTAGATCAAGCCTTTTTCATAGAGCCTGACAAACACCTCTAACACTGCCCGAGAATACTCCTCCTCCATGGTAAAACGCATCCTATCCCAATCGCAGGAAGCACCTAATTTCTTTAATTGATGGATAATTGTTGAGCCGTACTGCTCCTTCCATTGCCAGACTTTTTCAATAAATTTCTCCCTACCTAAATCCTGGCGTTTCAGTCCGTCTTTGGCAATGGCTTTTTCCACTACATTCTGCGTAGCAATACCAGCATGGTCAGTGCCGGGCATCCAAAGAGATTCTTCGCCCTTCATCCTATGATAACGGATAAGGATATCCTGGATAGTGTTATTCAAGGCATGCCCCATGTGCAAGATACCGGTGACATTCGGCGGAGGGATAACTATACAGAAAGGTTTCTTGGCGTGATTAGATCCGGCAGAAAAAAGATTATTCTCTTCCCAAATTTTATACCACTTATCTTCGGTCTCTTTGGGATTATAACGAGTAGGTATTTCCTTCATTAGCGCACGTTATCTTTTAAGAGTTTGTATTCAACGGAATCTACCAAAGCCTGCCAGGAGGCCTCAATGATATTTTCCGAAACCCCGATAGTGCTCCAGTTATCAGTTTCGTCCTGTGACTGGATAAGCACCCTTACCTTAGCTGCTGTGCCGGCCTTCTCGTCCAGTACGCGCACCTTAAAATCAGAAAGGTGCATTTTAGACAGCGTAGGATAGAAATCTTTTAATGCCTTGCGTAGCGCATTATCTAAGGCATTTATCGGGCCATCGCCTTCAGCAGCAGTATGCTCTTTGATGCCCTTGACTTTCAATTTAATAATTGCCTCAGAGGAAATTTTTTTATCCGAACGCTTCTCTATTACCACGCGAAAACCCTCTAAATCAAAAAATTTCTTGTATTTCTCTAGCGCCCTTTTGATCAGTAATTCAAAAGAGGCCTCTGCTGCTTCAAAGTGATAACCCTGGTGTTCTAATTTCTGTAGAAGCTTTAAAATCTTTTTTGTTTTGAGATCTTCTTTATTTAAATCCAGCTCTAGTTCTTTAGCGCGGATTAATACCCCGGTCTTACCGGCCAATTCAGAAACCAGAATTCTACGATGATTTCCTACTAAAGTTGGTTCAATATGTTCATAGGTTTTTGGGTTCTTCATTACCGCGTTAATATGCACGCCACCTTTATGCGCAAAAGCAGACGAGCCGGTATAAGGCTGATCATTCCTTTGCTTCATGTTGCTTATTTCGCTTACGAAATGCGAAACATGCGTAAGTTCCTTTATTTTTTTGTCAGTGATGCAATCAACGCCCATTTTCAGTTTCAGGTTAGCAATAATGGGGATTAAATCCGCATTACCGCAGCGCTCGCCGTAACCGTTAATCGTGCCCTGCACCATATCCACGCCGCCTTGAACCGCAACCAAAGAATTCGCCACCGCTAAATCTGAATCATTATGACAGTGAATACCCAGCCAGACATTGATTTTTGGCCGCACCAGCCTGATAATCTTTGTCAATTCAGAAGTAATCGTCCCACCGTTGGTATCACATAAAACTACGGTCTTTGCCCCGGCCTCCTGGGCAGTAAGTAAGCATTTAAGGGTATAATCCTCATTGGCATGATAGGCGTCAAAAAAATGTTCGGCGTCATAAAATACAACCATCCCGTGCGATACTAAAAATTTTACCGTATCCCTGATCATGCTGAGATTCTCATCCAGGGTAGTCTTTAAGACATCCCTAATATGCAGATCCCAGGTCTTACCGAAAATAGTAACAAACTCAACCTGGGATTTTAAAAGCGCCTTAAGGTTATTGTCGAGGTTGGCCTTAGTGTGTGCCCTGCGGGTTGAACCGAAGGCAACCAGCTTACTATTTTTCAGGCGCGACTTCGCCATCTTTAGATAAAACTCCATATCCTTAGGATTAGACCCTGGCCAGCCGCCTTCAATATAGTGGATACCTAAAATATCTAATTCCTGGGCAATGCGCACCTTATCCATTACCGAATAAGAAATACCTTCGCCCTGCGCTCCGTCGCGTAAAGTAGTATCGTATAATTTAACCTTGGACATAATCTTCTCCTACTTTCCTAACCCAAATTTTTTATGTAGAGCCTTTACGGCAGTTTCCGCAAATTTCTTTTTTATGATACATGATATGCTTATTTCAGAGGTAGAAATCATCTCGATATTAATTTTATTCTGCGCCAAAACCGCGAACATCTTTGCGGCTACGCCCGGATGGGACTTCATACCTACGCCCACTATGGAGACGCGAGCAATATCCTGGTCCTCTAAAACTTCTCCCGTTTTAATACTCCTGGATATTCTTTTAGTAATCTTTATGGCCTTACGCACATCTAGCTTGCTTACCGTAAAAGAAATATCGGTCTGGCGGGTATGGCTGACATTCTGCACAATCATATCCACACTTATCCCCTTACCGGCCAATTCCTTGAATATTTTTGCCGCCACTCCCGGACGGTCGGGAACATCGCAAACCGTAATCTTAGCTTCGTTTTTATTCAGAGTTACACCGCTTACTACCACATCCTCCATTCTTCTAACCTCCTTGATAATCATAGTGCCGGTTTGATTATTAAAACTTGAACGCACATGTATAGGCACATCGAATTTTTTGGCCACCTCAATGGAGCGCGCCTGCATTACTTGAGCACCCAATGAGGCCATCTCCAGCATCTCTTCATAAGTAATCACCCTTATCTTCTTCGCCTTAGATTCTATGCGCGGGTCGGTAGTATAGATTCCTTCTACGTCGGTATATATTTCACACTCACGGGCCTGTAACTCTTTTGCCAAAGCTACGGCCGTCAAATCCGAACCACCCCTGCCTAAGGTAGTAATATCCTGATTTAAGGTTACGCCCTGGAATCCTGCCACGATAACGATTTTGCCTTGCTTTAATTCTTCCTTTATTTTATCGGTATTTATTTTTATAATCCTGGCGCGGGTATGGCTGGTATCCGTAATGATCCCTACCTGTGTGCCGGTAAAGGAGATAGCCTCAAAACCTAATTTATGTATGGCCATCGCCAATAAGGCCACGGAAATCTGCTCTCCGGTGGATAAAAGCATATCCATTTCCCGTTCCGAAGGCTCGGCGTTAATCTGATTTGCCAACTCAATCAATTCATCTGTCGTATCTCCCAGGGCAGAAACCACCACCACCAGATCATACCCTTTCTTTTTATAACTTACCACTCTTCTGGCTACCCCCTGTATGCATTTGACGTCAGCCACAGAGGAACCGCCGAATTTTTGCACGATTAAACCTTTAGGCATGTTTTATTCTCCTCATAAAAATAACTTTCATAATTTCCCAGACCATAAAGCCGGTTAAGATAAGTAAAGATACAGTCACTACCGATAGCACAACATCCTTATGCGCCAGGTATCTCGCTGCCTGAAATATTAACGCCGCAATAGCAGTAATCAGCAGAAAAAAAGCAGGCACTAAAGTAAACTTAATAGTCTTATTTTTAGAAAGGAGCCAGCAGCTGATAACAAATAAAGCTAATGCCGCTACCAGTTGATTGGACGCGCCGAACGCCGGCCAGATCCTGTTCCATTTGCCGCTAAAGGCTAAAGCAGCGCTTAAAATTACAATCAATGCGGTAGAAAAATAGCGGTTTTTTATCCGGAACAGCTCTTCGCTTAAATAGCGCGATATTCTGGTGGCGCTATCTAAGGTAGTAAGTATGAATGCATTTAATATGGTGATGGCGATAAAATGCCCGTTAGCGCCTAAAATATTGCGCGTAATCAGACCATAACCCTTGCCAAATATGGCGATAGGGCCGATACTTTTTAAGGCAGCGCCAAAATCCTCCCCGGGGCCAAATAAGCTGGCCGCAGCGATAATTGCCAGTACCGCTAATACCGCCTCGGTAACCATCCCTCCGTAACCAACCCTCCTGACATGGCCTTCATTGGCAATCTGTTTGGATGAGGTGCCGCTGGAAATTAAAGCGTGAAACCCGGAAATTGCGCCGCAGGCAACGGTAATAAATAAAGCCGGCCAGAGATAACCCTCGCCTGATCTCCAGTGATGATAATAAGGCATAATTATTTTAGGACGGGATAATAATAAACCCAGGTAACCTGCGCCTACGCCAAAAAATAATAAAAAACTGGAAAGATAATCGCGCGGCTGCAGAAGTATATTCACCGGTAAAATTGAAGCAAAATAACAATAAACGAATAATACCAAAAGCCATACTGTTATGCTACCCATTACGGGTAAAATATTTCCCAGTAATATTAACCCTGCTAAAGCCAAAAGGCCGAATATGGTAGCGGCTACGCTGTTTAACCTTAGGTTATAAAGAAGGTGGCCTACGATAACAGCTATGGGTATAATACCTAATGACGGTACTACTATCTTGGGCTCCTTTACAAATGTATCGGCGCACAAATAAGCAAAAACAGCGATGATTAAAATCAAAGCCAGCCATACGAATAATGAGAATAAAATCTTCGCGCGCCTTGAGATAACGTGTTGGGCGATATCCGCTACGGAGGAGCCGCCTTCTCTTACCGAAGTAATTAAAGATCCAAAATCATGTACCCCGCCGATAAAAATCGTACCTAACACTACCCATAATAATGCCGGCAGCCACCCCCACAACATTACCGCAATCACCGGGCCGATAATCGGGCCTGCGCCGGCAATAGAAGCAAAATGATGACCAAACAGAACTAACCAATTTTTGGCAGGTATATAGTCTACGCTATCGTATTTAGAGTATGCCGGGGTTGAGCGCTTAGGATCAATTTGCCATAATACTACGAGTTTTCCGGCATAAAATTTATATGCCCAGAAGAATAATATTACGCTAATAAAAACAATAATCAGCGCATTCATAGTCTAGTAGGGACACCCTTTCTGCTAATCGGGAGGGTGTCCCTTTGGTAATTATTTAGGGGACACCCCTAGCTTTAGCTGGGTGGGTGTCCCTCTTTTTAGGGTTCAGATGCTTTTATAAAATGCTCCATTAGTTCGTAACCTTTTTCAAAATGAAGGTCAGACTTCCCTGCTTCTTTCTCGCTATAATTTAAAAAGCCCCTTCCTAAAATACCTTTGCCAAACATCCCGAAAGGCACAATATCACAAGTATGGGTTTTTAGAGAAACGGGGGTAGCGTGGTCAGGCAAAACTAGAATTCGAAAGTTTTCCTTATGTTTAAAAGCATTTAGAATAGTGCCCACCACTAATTGGTCGAATCTCTCAATCGCTGTAATCTTTTCTCTTAAGTCGCCGTTATGGCCAGCCTCATCAGGAGCTTCTACGTGGACGAAAACAAAATCCTTTTCTTCCAGAGATCTCAATGCTGCCTTTGCCTTGCCTTCATAATCCGTATCATAATATCCGGTTGCACCGGGAACTTTAATCACATCCAGCCCTAGAATTTTACCCAAGCCTTTTATTAAATCCACTGCCGAGATAACGCTACCGGAAAGCCCGTATCTTGCATGAAAACTAGGCAGATTGGGTTTCCTACCTTGTCCCCACAGCCAAATCATATTTCCCGGATTCTCCTTTAAATCAATCCTCACCATATTTATCTCTTGGCTCTCTAAAATCTTACGTGAATCCTGCATTAGTTTCACCAAAGTATCTGCGCCTTTTCCCTTAGGAAGATTCTTGGAAATACTCTGGCCCGTAATATCGTGGGGCGGCTTACATTCCAGATTTTCGAATTGCCCTTTAGTTACGTTCTTCATCAGCATAAGATGCCTGTAACTGACGCCGGGGTAAAATTTAACTTCTTCACTCCCTAAGTTACGGTCAATAAAATCTATCAATATCGCCGCTTCATTAGAACTGATATGGCCGGCACTGTAATCTACTAATGTATCTGCGGAAGCTGTAACTAAATTACAGCGAAAGGCAAAGTCATTCTCCTCTAAGTCTACTCCCAGATTTGCCGCTTCCAGGGGCCCCCTACCCGTATAATACTTTAAAGGATCATAGCCAAATATACAAATGTGGGCCACATCCGAAGCAGGCGCCATTTTTGGCGGTATGGTTTTAATCCGGCCGAGTGAGCCGTGTTTAGCAATAAAATCCATATTAGGCGTACGCGCTACCTCCAATGGCGTACGTTCCTCTAGTTCTTTAACGGGATAATCCGCCATCCCGTCCCCAACTAAAACTATGTATTTCATAATTTTTCCACCAAGTATTTTACTAATTTTTCTTTTGTAAATATGGGGCCGTGGGTTTTGTCTTTCTGAATAATATAGGCGCTATAGTGGCCCTTGCTCAGCGTATTAGCTACGACTGTATCGCAAGATTTACGTGCCAACAGGATTTCCCCCTTGCGGATGAGTCTGGCCTTTGTAGTTTCGGGCTCAAACTTAAAACCTACCAGACGCAAAGATTTATCCTTCTTTTTTATCGCATCTATAATTTTTGCTGTAGGAACTAAATTAAGTTTCCAGCTATCCAACCCAGACCTTACTTTAGAAGAATAAGTTTTTAAAGGCCGGTAATCAGAAACCGCAGCCGAATGTATGACTATGCTGTATTTACGTGTCTCTAATTCTTTTATGACCAGGCGCCTTAACTCCTCAAAAAACTTAAAACGGATTAGTCTTATCTTTTTATTTAAACAACAAGTTCCTACCGCGCCTAACAGGAGAGTAACTCTTGCACCCCGGCTTTGTAACTCCTCTGCCAGCAGGATCCCGGTTTCGCCTGTAGCGATATTACTGATTACCCTGACTTTATCTATGAGGACCCAGGTTGGCCCTGCAGTAATTAAAATTCTCTTATTTTTTAAGCTCATTAACCCTACATACTATCTACCGTATACTACCTCTACTAACTCAATATCCGATTTCTCTCAATACTGCCTTTACATTCGCTTTTACTGTTTTTGGTTCTCTTATGGTCTTTATTGCCCTATCCGGATCCTTCAAGCCGTGGCCGGTAAGAATACAGGCAATCTTTGCGGGGCGTCTGAAGAAATTTTTCTTTTTCAATTTTAGCAACCCGGCTATTGAAGCTGCTGAAGCGGGCTCCACAAAGATACCCTCTTTTTCCGCCAACAATTGATAAGCAGCTAGAATCTGGCTGTCTGATACCATATCGATCAGTCCACCAGACTCATCGCGAGCCTCTTCTGCCTGTTCCCAGCTGGCAGGATTGCCGATACGGATAGCAGTAGCTATAGTCTGAGGTTCTTTTATAGGATGGCCTTTTACAATAGGCGCAGCGCCTGCTGCCTGAAAACCCAGCATCCTAGGTAATTGTTTTATTTTACCTGATTTTCGATATTCTTTATATCCCTTCCAATAAGCAGTAATGTTTCCAGCGTTGCCTACCGGCATAA
>JAZDLA010000020.1:0-4824 GCA_043802425.1 Candidatus Omnitrophota bacterium | reverse complement strand
CTTAGCTATTATCGGCGCAAGCTTAGAGAAATTTGCTACTGAAATAAGGCACCTGCAAAGGACTGAAGTCCTGGAAGTTGAAGAGCCTTTTGGTAAGGCTCAAAAGGGTTCATCAGCCATGCCGCATAAGAAGAACCCGGTAATCTGCGAACGGATATGCGGCCTGAGCCGTATTTTGCGGGCTAATGCCTTAGCTAGTCTGGAAAATGTTTCTTTATGGCATGAACGCGATATAAGCCATTCCTCAGTTGAACGGGTGATTATGCCGGATTCTACGATTCTCTTAGATTATATGCTGAATAAATTTATTGAGGTAATTGAGGGGCTTGTGGTTTACCCGGAAAATATGTTGGCGAATTTAGTGAAGACAAAAGGTTTAATTTTCTCCCAAAGGGTCCTTTTAGAATTAATGCAGAAGGGCCTCAGCCGCGAGAAGGCCTATGATTTGGTACAGAGAGTTGCGATGAAGACCTGGCAGCAAAACTTAGATTTTAAGGAAACTCTTTTAAAAGACAGAGAGGTCCTGCGTTACCTTCACCGAGAAGACTTAGACAGAATTTTTAACCTGGATTATTACTTGCGTCACGTAAATAAAATTTTTAAGAATGTCGGGTTATAAGTAGGCCCGCCGTCAGATAATCCCCTGTTCAGTAAAAGATTTATGATTTGGCATATTGAGCTCAGAGATAAGCCAGGCGTCTTTGATGCCGTAGGCAGCGGTATTGAAAAAGACATCCGTGACCTAGGAATAAGTTCTGTAGAAAAGGTCCGTTTTGCGCAGGTCTATATCCTCGAGGGTGACATATCGCAAGAGAAGGTAAGATTAATTTCAGAACAGCTTCTGGTAGATAAAGTTGCTCAAGACTATAGCCTTAAGCCGCTTACCTACAATCCCCAGGAATACCACACCATAGAAGTAGCTTATAACCTTGGCGTAATGGACCCCGTAGAAGAATCTGCCTTAAAAGGGATAAGGGACCTCAGGATAGACGGCATAAAATCCATCAGGACAGCCAAGAAGTATATTCTTAAGGGCAGGCTCACGGATACGCAACTCAAGACTATTTCCGAGAAGCTGCTTTATAATAAATTAATTCAACACATAGCAGAGCCGCACGTCAGGTGCCGCACGTCAGGCGCCGTTGATATTGGTTATCAGTTTAATTTAATCACCGTAGATTTATTAGAAGCTTCAGATGGAAAACTGAATAAAATTTCTAAAGACGGTCAATTGTTCTTGAATCTGGCAGAGATGCGTAGCATCAAGGATTACTTCAAAAAATTAAAACGCAATCCCACTGACTGCGAACTAGAAACTATTGCCCAGACATGGTCTGAGCACTGCGGACACACGACCTTCAAAGGTTTAATAGACTATACATAAAAAAAAAGCGACGGCAAACCAAAAAGAAAAAAAATTAATAATTTGTTAAAGTCCACAATTATGCGCGTGACCAAGGAATTGAAAAAACCCTGGTGCGTATCTGTATTTAAGGATAATTCTGGCGTAATCAGATTCAATGACAAATATAATGTCTGTTTTAAGGTAGAGACGCATAATCATCCTTCGGCTTTAGAGCCTTTTGGCGGTGCCAATACGGGTATCGGGGGAGTCATCCGAGACTCTTTAGGCACAGGCCTGGGCGCAAAACCTATTCTGAATACCGATGTTTTTTGTTTTGGCCCACCGGATTATCCCTTTAATAGGCTGCCTGCTGGTACCTTGCATCCTAAACGCATTATGAAGGGTGTAGTCTCAGGAGTACGCGATTATGGCAATAAGATGGGAATACCCACAGTCAACGGAGCAATACTTTTTCATGAGAGGTTTGTGGGGAATCCTTTAGTGTATTGCGGTACAGTAGGAATTATGCCTAAAGAGAAATCTTTTAAACAAGCGCAAAAAGGTGACCTCGTTGTTCTGGTGGGTGGCAGAACCGGAAGAGACGGGATACACGGCGCTACCTTTTCCTCCGGCGAATTGACGCATGAATCAGAAAAAATTTCCAGCGGCGCAGTCCAGATAGGCAACCCTATCCAGGAAAAGAAGATGGTGGATACTATCTTACAGGTGCGCGATAAAAACTTATACAGCGCAATTACTGATTGCGGCGGCGGTGGCCTGTCCAGTGCGGTTGGTGAAATGGGTCAGGATTTAGGGGTGAAGGTAGATTTAGAAAAAGTCCCCTTAAAATACCAGGGTTTATCTTATACGGAAATCTGGATTTCCGAATCGCAGGAGAGGATGATACTTTCTGTAGCGAAAGAAAATATTGTTCAATTAAGAGAGGCTTTTCATCAAGAGAATGTCGAAGCGACGGTAATCGGAGAGTTTACGAACACAAAAAGATTACAGCTTTACTATAGAGATAATTTGGTTTGCGATTTGGATATGCAGTTCCTCCATGAGGGGCTGCCTAAAATAGAGAAAAAAGCAGTATTCATCCAGCCTAAACATAAGGAACCAAAATTTTCTTGTCCTGTAGACTTGACTTCTTATTTATTAAAACTACTTTCGCATTATGATATCTCTTCTAAAGAATGGGTCATCCGGCAATATGACCATGAGGTGCAAGGTGGTTCGGTCTTAAAACCTTTGGTGGGCATTGCTAATGACGGCCCTTCTGATGCCAGTGTAGTCAAGCCAATCTTAGATTCTAAAAAAGGTATAATTATTTCTTGTGGCCTAAACTTCAGGTTTGGTTTTATTGACCCTTACTGGATGGCTGCAGGATGCATTGACGAGGCCCTTCGCCAGATAATTGCTGTGGGCGGTTCCTTAAAAGAAGTAGCGCTCTTAGATAATTTCTGCTGGGGCAATCCTGACAAGCCTGATAGATTAGGAACCCTGGTGAGGGCAGCTTGTGGTTGTTATGATATGGCCAAAGCCTTGGGAGCGCCTTTTATCTCAGGCAAAGATAGCCTGAATAATGAATACACGGTAAAAAATAAGTCCATGGCTATACCGGGGACACTGCTTATTTCCGCGATAGCCGTGATAGAAGATACCCATAAAACTATTTCTATGTACACAAAACGCACTGGAGATTTAATTTATGTGGTCGGCCTTACTTTTGATGAATTGGGGGGGTCGCATTATTATGATATATTAGGTTTTGTGGGTAATAATGCGCCCAAGGTATTTCCTCAGAAAGCAAAATCTACTTTTGAGGCATTAAGCAAGGCTTCTTCCTTAGGTTTAATTAAAGCCATGCATGACTGCTCAGAAGGTGGCATCGGAGTTTGTGCAGCGGAGATGGCTTTTTCTGGCGGATTAGGAATGGAAATATTCCTGGGCGAAGTCCCCTTTAACTCTAAATCTTGGAAAAGAAACGATTTTATTTTATTCTCCGAGTCAAACTCCCGATTCATTGTGGAGGTAGAAAAGAAAAAGCAAAAAGCATTTGAGAAAACCTTAAAAGGTATTCCTTTGGGTTTAATCGGTTGCGTGAACGCAAATAAAGAATTTAAAGTCTACGGATTAGACGGTAAAATTTGTCTAAAAGCCAGGATTGATGCATTAAAAGAGGCCTGGCAGAAACCATTGAGGTGGTAGAATGAAAAAAGAGAAAATTACAAAGGTAGATTTCCCCAGAGAGGACACGTGGCGGGTATTTCGCATTATGTCAGAGTTTGTAGAAGGGTTCGAAATCCTTTCTGAACTGGGCCAGGCAGTTTCTTTTTTTGGTTCAAGCCGCATGAAACCCAACAACAAATATTATAAATTAACTGAAAAGATCGCCTACCTTCTGGCCAAAGAAGGATATGCCATCATTACGGGTAGCGGCCCGGGAGTAATGGAAGCAGCGAATAAAGGCGCCAAAAGAGCCGGCGGGCATTCCGTAGGTTTAAACATCCAGATACCCATGGAACAGAAGCCTAATAAATACGTGGATACCCTTTTAGATTTTCGTTATTTCTTTGTCAGAAAGGTGATGTTTGTAAAATATGCCAAGGCCTTTGTGATTATGCCTGGCGGTTACGGCACATTAGATGAATTTACCGAAGCCATCAATCTTATTCAAACCGAAAGAATTCCTAAATTTCCCGTAGTATTATTTGGCAGTGAATACTGGAAGGGCATGCTCGATTGGCTTAGAGATACAGTATTAGAAAATGGTAATATTAGTAAGGAAGAGTTAGGCATCTTTAAAGTAACAGATAGCCCGAAGGAAGTAGTAAGCATCATAAAGAAATTCTATGTCAAAACCTAAAGTCTGCGTCTTAAGAACTGCGGGTACTAACTGCGATGAGGAAACTGCATTTGTCTTTTCTAAAGCAGGTGCGTTAGCAGAACGGGTGCATATAAATAAACTAATCGAACAAAAAAAACATCTTGAAGATTACCAGATTTTAGCCATCCCCGGAGGGTTTACTTATGGAGACGATATTGCTGCGGGTAAAATTTTAGCCAATGAATTAAGATGCAAGTTAATAGACAAGATAAAAATATTTATTCAAGAGGGAAAATTAATTATCGGCATTTGTAATGGTTTTCAGGTTTTAGTAAAAAGCGGATTGCTACCGGGAAATAGCGATTTACGACAGGAGACCTCACTGATTATAAATGATTCGGCTAAATTTGAAGACCGCTGGGTGTATTTACGTTCGCCCGTTCGCCCGTTCGCCCGTTCGCCCGTTAAATGTATCTGGGTAAAAGATTTACCTGAGGTTATCTATCTTCCGGTAGCCCACGGCGAAGGAAAGTTTATTGCTAAAGATGAATTAGTCTTGCAGAGGCTAAAAGATAATGGTCAGATTGTTTTTCAGTATTGCGATGAAAAAGGAGGACTCGCAGGTTATCCCGAGAATCCCAATGGCTCA
>JAZDLA010000019.1:0-8264 GCA_043802425.1 Candidatus Omnitrophota bacterium | reverse complement strand
ATTACTACTTTCAATATCTTAGTTTGCGGATTAAAAGTGATAATAATATCAGACGGGGGATGCGCAAGGGCTACTGAATAAAACGCGACAAAAAAACATACCAGCATAAATACAGCTATCTTTCTCATATTGGGCTCCTTTTCCGGTATTTTATTTAATAAGGGTACAAAGGCATTCAGGACTAATAAGGTACAAAGCTCAGCATCAAACCTGACACCAGCCTCGGTCAAAATAAATATCAGGACGGCAGCCCCTGCGCCGAATATCAGTTTCCCTGCAAGCTTTACAGGGGTAGTTCTAGGCTCAATGAGCATGATAAAGATATAGAAATAACTCAGGTATCCGAATATGTTTAGCAATGGGGTTTTTTGTATCACCGCCTGGATTGCGAATAAACCCAAAGCAGCCAAACCGTAACCAATGATAACTTCTGACTTATTGATTTTAAAGATAAAATACAAACCGGCGGGAACAAGTATGTGCCAAAGATATGTCCCTTTCCATTGCCCAGAGGCGCCAAACAAAATGATGCTCAAAAATATTCCTAATGCCGCGGGGTTAAAGAGATGTCTCTTGCCGATCCGTATTAGATGTTTGGAAGAGATTGCTAGAAGAGAAGCCAGGATAAATATCCACCAAGGGCTATCAGAAGAAAGCACGTATCCGATGATTAAGCCCGAAATAATAGAGCTAGCGGTTATGCTGAATTTCTTGTTTTTTAAAAATAATATGGCTGACTCTGTGCCTAGAGCGGAAATAACGGCAATAAATGTGGTAAACAAGAATACCTCATCCCTATCTTTAAAAGATAGATAAATTGTAAAAGCACAGAGAAATATTATGAGCTGATTCTTTATGGATTTTAGGTTAATCAACTATGCGTACCGTTAGTTTATTTTTTCGTTGAACAACATCCGCCGCCTTTTTTAATCAAAATTACGGCGATCACTACAACTAATATTATAATTATCCACATCATACCTATACCTCCTTTTTTATTTAAGCATAATATTGGCTATATAACCTATGGTCATAATTTATACAATGGGCCGGGTCTTGAGCCATTATCTACCCCAGATAAACCAGAGGAATAAATAAGCCACGCTTACCGCGCTGATAGCAAAGGGTAAACCGATTTTAATGAATTCGCTAAACTTAACGGGATGATTATTTTTACGTAACAGGCCTACAGCAACAATATTGGCAGATGCGCCTATCGGAGTGATATTCCCGCCCAGCGATGTCCCGATAAGAAGCCCGAATAAAAAGAGCTCCGGGCCTACGCCTAGAGAGGCGGCTACAATTTTGGCGACCGGTATCATAGCCACGGTATAAGGTATATTGTCTACAAATGCCGATAGTAATACCGAAAACCAGACTATCATCGTGTAAGCTAAAAATTTATTGCCTTTGGTAAAATTAGTAATCAAGGCTGCAATATCCCCGATGATGCCTGCATGGGTGAGGCTCCCTACCAGGATAAAAATCCCGATTAAAAAGAAAAACGTATGCCAGTCCAGGTCTCTAGCAAGGGAAAGGGACTCTCTGTGTCTTAACTCATGCCAGATGAGCCCTATTATGCCATAGAATAGACAGATAAAGGCAATGCTGTAAACAGGCTTATTCTTGATAAAACTTGATAGCGCCAGCGTCAATAACATCATCACCAGGAGCCAGGTAGGAACCCAGGTTTTGACCTTTACCTCTTCTATGCGGACTACCGGCTCTTTGTATTTTTTAAACAATAAATAGAGGACAAAAAACGAAGCAATTGCTCCCAGCTCTACGGCAAAGGTTATCCCGGGCCGGCCTTTCATCCAGAAGAAGTCTATAAAATTCATGCCACTGGAGAGTGCCAGTATTATGCTGGGGCTATCTCCGATCATCGTGGCGCACCCCTGCAGATTAGAAGATACGGCTATGCCGATTAAAAAGGGAATAGGGTTTGTTTTTAGTTTCCTGGCTACTTCAAAGGCAATCGGCGCAACAATTAAGACCGTAGCTACATTCTCCACAAAGCTAGAGATAAAACCTGCCAATAGGCACACAGAGAGTAAAGCCATGCCCACGGTCTTGGACCTATCGACTAATTTTGTGGCCAGATATGCCGGAACATCGGAAAAGATAAAAAGACTGGATAAAATCATTGTTCCTAAAAATACTCCTAAGACATTATAGTTTATGCTGGAAAGTAACCCGGCTAGATTAACCGCGCCACTTACTAAAAGTAGACCTATGGCACTACTTAAGACAACAAAGGGGTGGCCCTTCTTGAGCATCAGTAATATATAGCTAATCAGAAATACAGCTAAAACAAATAATTTCATATGAATACGCCCGGTATCACAGTATTACAATAAGCACACTTACCTTGTTTAATATTATACTCTAAAACGCTAAAATATTCTCTTTTAATCAACAACCTCTTACAGCTATGGCAGTGCGTATCATTGCCCCAGCCCGAGACGTTTCCTGCGTAAACATAATTAAGCCCGCAGGATTTACCTAAATCCTGCGCTTTCTCTAGCGTTGCCTCGGCTGTAGGTTTATAGCCGTTAAACTGGTAATCCGGATGAAACCTAGAAACGTGCCAGGGGATATTTTTATCTACGCTGGCGATAAATGCCGCTATATCGCGCAGCTCCTCGTCAGAATCATTCTCTCCCGGGACGATTAAAGTCGTTATTTCTACCCAGATACCTAATTCCCGCATTATTTTAATTGAATCTAAAACCGGCTGGAGGCGGCTTTGACAAATATCGCGGTAAGAGCTCTCCTTAAAGAATTTTAGGTCTACGTTTGCCGCATCCAAATAGGGCCTTATCATCTGAAGGCACTCTCTAGTCATATAACCATTGGTGACAAAATTATTATAGAGCCCCTCGACTTTTGCTAATTTTGCAGTTTCTAAGGCATACTCAAAGAATATAGTCGGCTCTGTATAGGTATAAGAAATACTCTTACATTTATTCTTTACGGCTATCTCTACTATTTCTTGCGGTGCTAATTCTTCGCCGGCTATATTATCATCGTCTCTAAATGAACTTTGCGAAATCTCCCAGTTCTGGCAAAAACCGCAATGAAAATTACATCCGATTGTAGCGATAGAGAAGCTAAAAGATCCGGGAAGAAAATGATAAAGAGGTTTTTTTTCAATAGGGTCTATATGACTGGCGATTACTTTACCGTAAGCATGCGTATAGAGTACCCCCTCTATATTCTGCCTTACCCCGCAAAACCCAAACTTTTTATCCGTAATCTTACACTGATGGCCGCAGAGATAGCAATGCAGGAGCCTGTTTTCTAGCTTTTCATAAAGCAGGGCTTCCTTCATATCTTAAACTCTATTAACCGGCTATCTTCGGCAGGGGTGATTTTTAATAACTTATCTTCCTGCGCGGGAAACTTTTTATAAATTATTTCTGCGGTAGTATTGTTATTGCGGTCACAGTAACGGCAAGTTATACTGCTGGAAAAATTAATCAACTCATCGCTGAATATACCCCTGCCTAAAGCAGTAGGCCCTGCTATTTCTTTGGGCATAAATAAATAGTCATCGTCTTTGGCTAAATTAAGCAATTGTTCGTTTTCCTGCTCATTTCTGCCTACTACAAGCTTAGCCGTGTCATTTAACCGGAAATGCCTGCCTAACTTAAGGAGCTGAATATTATCCAGATTAAACTCCCGGTATCTCATCAGGTCCTTTAAACGTTTGCTGAATTCCGGGTCGGTCAAGAGGCAGCCTCCGGCAGGACAGGGATAGTCGTTAATCCCAAATTTCTGTGCTAAAGAGAACTGTTCCCGTCTGGATCTGCCGTTTATGGCCAGGAGCTTATCTCTATCAACCCAACCCTCTCTCTCGGGAATTGTAGGCTCAAGGATTTTTGCCGATAAAGGCCGCAAGACTAAACCCTCTAGCCCCGCTTCTTTTTCAATGAGCCTCATAGTATTTAATTTCTGCGACATGGGCCGCTGACCCAGAACCTCTCCGGTAATTATAAAAGCTGCTGCCTCTTTCTGCATCAGGTCTTTAGCCTTTTTAAATAGAAGTATGCGGCAGTCTATACAGGGATTCATCTGTGAACCATAGCCATGCTTGGGTTTCCTGACAATTTCCAGATACTCTTCTGATACCTGAATGCTGATTAATTTTAAACCCAGGGTTTTAGCCGCCTGGGTTGCACCGTGAAAACATCCGGAAGAAGAGCGGTGGTTACAGAGGCAAAAAGGGCTTATAGTATTCAAGGCAACCAATTCGATATCTAAGCCATGAATTATTTTTGTGGCTAAGGTGCTATCCAGTCCACCAGAAATTAAGGCAATGGCTTTCATCTATTAGCGCATCCCAAAATTAAGCATGGTCCCTACGATTAAACCCACGACAATCATTATCGCGGTTGCCTTTACCAGGTCTTTAAAACCTAACTCCTTAAATAAAACTACAAAGGTAGCAACGCAAGGGAAGGATACCGCCAGAAGCGTCGCCGCAATAAAGAGCTGTTTTACCGTTAAACCCAAAGGCATGAGCATACCCACGGCTACGTCTTTTCTGATAAAACCTATAGCTAGAGCAATAATTGTTTCTTCAGGTAAACCAAAGAGGCCTTTAATGACAGGCGCAAATATAGCGCTGACGAAATCAAATAACTTAAAAAATAGAAGGGTATTTATGATCAGTACACCTAATAATACCACAGGGGCAGCTTCAATTAAAAACCCCCTAATCCTAAAAAGAAGCTTCCTGCCTAAAGTCAGTAAAGGGGGAAATCTATACGCAGGAATTTCTATTAAGAACTCCGGGCTATAGCCTTTTAAGGTGTGGTTTAAGATGACGCCTAATATTATCCATACGGAGAATAACACCAGATACACACCCCCCGACATAGAATCCGGAAAATTTACCCAATAGTCCGAATATCATCGCCTGTAGAGGCACGCAAGGCACGCCTATGGAGATAAGGGTAGAGGCAATAAACCTTTCCCGCTTGGATTCCAATATGCGCGTAGATAGAATTCCCGGGACATTACAGCCAAAACCTAAAAGCACTGGTATAATCGCATAACCATGCAGGCCTAAACGGTGGAGTAGGTTATCCAATAATATCGCCAGGCGCGGTAAGTAACCGGTATCCTCTAAGATACTCAAGACAAAATAAAAAGAAATTATATAAGGTAAAACCATGCCAAATTCAATATAGGGGGCGGTGGTAAGTAACCCTAAAGATTGCTTGAAATCAATCTTCCCCTGGATTAAATCTCCAATAAGTAAATGGTGCCAAAAGCCTTCCTCTCCTAGAGAAAGGCTTAATTTTTCTAAAAGGGGGCGATACAAATTAAGAAAGGCGGGGTCGGTTATCTTATCAATGATGGATTCCCCGACAAAACGCACGATTTTAAAAGAAGCGTAGATAACAGTTAAGGCTAAAATCAAGCCCGTTAAAGGCCTGACCGAAGCATCCTCTAACATTTCTCTTACGGTATGGTGGCGATGCTCAAGATGCTGCACCTGCTCAATAATCTTACCTATTTCCTGCCAGCGATCTTGGTGGCTAAGCTTGTTGCGAGTAATCAACCTTGCCTCTTCTAACCGCTGGATTAATAATTTTATACCCATCCCGGTTACTGCGCAGGCAGAAATTACCGGAATGCCTAAAAGTTCCTCTAATTTCTCTACGTTGATGCTGATGCCGCGATGTTTTGTATCATCGCACATATTGAGACACACAATTGTTCGATAGCCTTCTTCGATTAATTGTAAAGTTAGATAAAGATTCCTTTCTAAATTTGTGGCATCTGCGATATTTACGACGATGGACTGGTCTTTAGGGTACTCCTCTAATGATGCCACCGCCACTTCTTCTGCTTTTGAAGATGGCTCTAAAGAATATGCCCCGGGTAAATCTACTACTTCGATTTTTTCTTCTCCTACTTTGAGATAACCCCTGGCTATCTCGATAGTCGTGCCGGGATAATTAGAAACAATCACCTGGACGCCGGTCAGGCGCGAAAAAACCACGCTTTTACCGACATTGGGATTGCCTATGAGAATAATTTTCTTTATCATTCTAACTCAACTAAAATCCTGTTGGCCATGCCGTGGCCTAAGGCTAAAACGCTCCTGCCCACTTTTATAGCCACGGGCCCTCTTAAGATAAACTGGCTAATTTTTGTGATTTCCCTGCCCTGGTAAACCCCCATGCTCATCATACGGTTAATAAAAACGCTGCCGCCTAAAACTTCTGCTACCCTGCCTTTTTGCCTTTTTTTCATTTTTACTAAAGATATTTTTTTCATGGTAGTAATCCTTATGGGGACCCGAAGCGAAATCTATAATGGCCGCGCATCAGCATTACTAAGAAGATAAGCAGTATTCCGCCTAAAAAGGCAAGCATGGATGATGCGCTCTTTTTTAAATCCGTTTGTTTATGCAATTCCGGAACCAGGTCGCAGGCAGCGATATAAATAAACCCGCCTGCGGTAAAAGGCAAAAGAAATGCAGAAAAATTCCCAATATTTGCAGAAATAAAATATCCTAATATTGTCCCCAAAATACAGGTAAGCGCGGTAAGAAAATTATAATAAAGCGCCTTGTACTTACTAAAGCCACCGTAAACCAAAACCCCAAAATCTCCTATCTCCTGAGGAATCTCATGTAATATAATCACCAGCGTAGTAATTACCCCAAAATGAATACTCACTAAGAAGCTGGCGCCGATAATCAGGCCGTCCGTAAAATTATGTACGCTATCTCCGATAAGATTAAGGTAGGTAAAGGCGTGGACCTTACAGACACCTTCGTGGCAATGGCGCCAATGCAGATACTTCTCCAGAATAAAAAAGGCGATAAAGCCCGCGATAAGATAAAGAAAAACAACCTGGCTCTTTGTTTGTTCCAGCGCCTCTGGCAAAAGATGCAGGAATGCGCCTCCGATCAATCCGCCCGCAGAAAAACCTATCAGGAGAATCAATATCTTATTCAGCCGCGTTTCCTTAAATAAGAGGCTGAAAATACCGATCAAAGAAACCAAACTTACCGCAATACTGGCGCCGAGCGCCCAAATAAGACTAGACATCATCCACCCCTATAGAGAAACCGCTAATTATATTATCATAAGGGATAATTAAGGACAACAGGTTTTATTTTTTACGAAGGTAGGCTTGCAGGAAGGAGTGTTTTAAACTGGCTAGATTCCCAGAGCCATCACAAATATACCCGTCAAGGCAATGACTAACCCGGCAAAGGCATGGGAGTATCTTTCGGCAACATCGCTCCTGATCAATTGTATGCCCATAAAGGCTAACAGGCTCTGCGTCAACATCATCACTATGGTAACCGCAGAGAAAAAGACAGTTACGCTTATAACCCCTGCCCAGCCATAGCTGTAACCTAAAAACATCAAAGGCACAAGCGGTTCGCAGGGCCCTAAGATAATTACGGCGAACATTGTCCATACTGCCACGGTCTGTGCCTTAAGCTTCTTTCCGTCGATATCCTTATACTTCTGCTCTTTTGCCTTCTTTATCCCCCAAAGCATATAAGCAATCCCAAAGCCGATCAGAAGCCAGAGGGCCACCTCTGCGCGGTGCCCTTCTATGGCTTTTAATTTAGATAAACTAAAGCCCAGCAAGATACCGATAATGCTAAAGACAATAGAAATCCCTACGTGGCCTATGCCTGATATAAAGGTAATCCAGAGAAGTTTTACTTTAGACCATTTCTGCACCTTTGCGATAGCAGCAAAGGGCATCCAGTGATCCGGAGCCAGGGCATGAAGAAAAGCAATAGAAATAGTTGAAACCAATAAAAGCCAGAGGGAATTATGCATTTGTTGACTCTTTTATTAAATAATCGCTATCAGATTTGTATAAGAAAAGGATCGAAGTGAGCTGACCTTATTTAAGCGGTTACCTTAAAGACCTTGTCTCCGGGGTGGACCTTTTGTATAACCTTTACGCCTATAGAGTCTCCTGCCTTTGCTTGGGAAACACCGGCGTGCTCTACCTGTATAGAATCAACGGGTTGATTAAAATCTTCGGAGTGCCCTTTAATGTGGATGGTATCGCCTACTTTCAAGATATCCGAAAGTTCGATTATGCCTACGCCAAGATGACCGTAGTAATGGCTAATCTTACCGATCTCTTTTTCCGGCATACCCACCTCCTTTTAACAAGTTTGATTATAATACTTTTTTTGAAAAAATCAATCCAAATCTTGCCTGGGATATGTTATGATGAGGTACTATGAGGCTATCAAAATTTACTTT
>JAZDLA010000018.1:0-4773 GCA_043802425.1 Candidatus Omnitrophota bacterium | reverse complement strand
GCCAGAACTACCGGAAGTAGAAACCGTAAAAAGAGAACTGGAGAAAGCGATCTTGGGCAAGAAGATTCGTGGAATCTCTGTGCATAACCCTAAGGTAGTGCGCCAACCCTCAGTAGATAAATTCAAAAAAGGCTTGCAGGGAGTAACTATCAAGCGGGTCTTACGCAAGGCCAAGATTTTAATTTTAGAGTTGTCTAACGGCAAGTCCTTGGTTATCCACTTAAGGATGACCGGTCAGCTGGTCTATCCCGGGGACGGTAAAAATAGCAGAGTTAGTTTTAAGCTCTCCGATGGAAAAACCCTAGATTTTAATGACCAACGTTTATTTGCCGAGCTGCGTTTACTGGATGATTGGCATTCCCTAAAGTTTATCCAGGGGCTAGGTCCTGAGCCATTTGATTTGACTACGCAAAAATTCAAGAGCATGCTTGCCGGTAAAAAAACCAAGATCAAGCCACTGCTGATGGACCAAACCTTTATCTCTGGCATAGGCAACCTCTACGCTGCGGAGGTGCTCTTTCGGGCGCGGATTCATCCCGGGAGATCTGCAGCGGGCCTCTTGGATAAGGAAAAAACCCTCCTTTTCCAAGAGATACGAGATACTTTATCCGAAGCCATAAAATACAAAGGTTCTTCCGTAGACCAGTATGTGCAGTTGTCAGGTATGCCTGGAGATTATGCGCGTTACCATAAGGTATATGATCGGGAGGGTAAGCCCTGCCTGGTTTGTAAAACGCCGATAAAAAGAATTGCTCTGGGCGGCCGGGGGACATATTTTTGTTCGAAGTGTCAACATTAAGATGAAAAGACGCCTCAAGGTAAACGGAGTGCTTATAATTCTGGTCATCGTATTAAGTGCGATCTTCCCCCACGTATTTTTCCGTAGGGCACAAGTAGCCTCTCAGGATGAATTCGCAGAGATATTCGGCATCGCGCTGATTATTCTCGGTCAAATCTTTAGGGCTTCTGCGCGGGGATATAAGTCGGAGAATTCTCAGGAAGGTAACGCCTTGATTCAAGGCGGGCCTTACACCTTAGTGCGCAACCCTATGTATTTAGGCATACTTTTAATTGGGATAGGCATTGTGCTGGTGTTATTTAACTGGTGGGCGGTAATTATTTTCTTAGGTGTTTTTATAGCGCGTTATTTGTTACTTATATTTAAGGAAGAGAAGAAGCTATTGACGGCGTTTGGTCAGGTATACCGGGGTTACCTGGCGAGGGTCCCCCGCATTATACCCTCCCTCGTTTCGGTATTACAAAAAGATATTGCAGAGTACCTGCCTTTAAAATGGCCCTGGCTAAAAAAAGAAATAGGCTCAATATTGGCTGTGCTGTTTATTGTCCTGCTTCTGGAGGGCTGGGAAGATGTAGCGAGCCTGGGTTTAAAGATATACTTGCAGGAGATGATGTTGAGTTTTAATGTGATCGTAGTGTTTATTTGCCTGGTGATATATTTAATCCGCAAGACAAATAAGTTGGAAAAATATGCTTCAAATAAGAGCAAAAATACTTTATAATAAAAGGGTTAAAGGTAGTTATTTTCATTTGGTTCTGGGGGCGCCCGGCATAGCCCGGGAATCCCGGCCGGGACAATTTCTTCATATAAGGGTCGCCGATGTTGCTGAGCCGCTCTTACGCCGGCCGTTTAGCATACATAAGGCTAAAGGTAATGATATAGATATTCTTTATGCAGTGCTAGGCCAGGCCACGCAGCTTCTTACGGAAAAGAAGTCCGGAGAACATTTAGATCTGGTCGGGCCCTTGGGGAATGGGTTTGATTACAAGCCAGAAGTCAGAAGCCAGAAGTCAGAAATTTTAGTTGCCGGCGGCATGGGTGTGGCGCCGTTGTTTTTCCTGGCGCAAAAAATAGCGCGGCAAAAACCTATCGTCCTCCTGGGCGCTAAGACAAAAGAAGATATTCTCTGCGAAGAAGAGTTTAAAAAGTTAGGATGCAACGTCAAAATTGCTACCGATGACGGCTCAAAAGGCGTTAAAGGGAAGGTGACGGAATTATTAAGAAGTGTTTTACGAACAACGAACAACGAACAACGAACAACGATTTACGCCTGCGGGCCCAAGCCGATGTTAAAAGAAATCAGCAGGATTTCTAAAAAATACAGAATTCCCGCCGAAGTATCATTGGAAGAACACATGGCTTGTGGTATTGGCGCGTGTCTGGGGTGCGTAGTTGCGACAACAGGGGGTTTTAAAAGGGTCTGTAAGGAAGGGCCGGTATTTAAGGCGGATACTGTAATCTGGTAAAAAGGAGGGACAATGGCGTCCTTAAATCCTTTTGTATCGATTATCATCCCGGTAAAGAATTTTGAACGTACTATTGAGAAGACCTTTGAATATCTGCTCGCTGTTGATTATCCCCGCGATGTCTGGGAATGGGTGATTGCCGACGGCGGTTCCACGGACAAAACCGTGGAAATAATTAAAAGCTGGCAAAAGAGGTACCCGTTTATAAAATTAGTAGAAATCCCTAATTGCCCTTCCCCCGGATTTGCCAGGAATAAGGCTTTAGAGGTAGTAAAAGGCGATTTTTTATTCTTTACGGATGCCGATTGCGCCCCGGATAAAAACTGGATTAGTGAAATACTTAAACACTTCACCCGTGACCAGAAAATCGCGGCTGTGGGAGGAGAGGTTTTTACCTTAAAGGTTGACCCTGATAATTTAGTGGAGGCCTGGTGTGAGCACTTTCGTTTCAATATGGTCTCCCCGCGCTACGGATTTATTCAGGAAGGATATTATCCGGATTTTCCCGCAGAACCCCGGCCTTCTGATATCGGAGGGCATAAGGCCTATTTTTTTGGCACCTGCAATGTGGCTTATCGTAAGAGCGCTATGGAAGAAATCGGCGCTAAATTCTGGGAGAGGCCGACAGGTGAAGATATGGATTTAAGCTACCAGCACAGAAGCCGCGGGTGGAAATTTTATTTTGCCCCTAAAGCAAAAGTCGATCACATGCACCGCGCAGATTTAAAGCCCTTATGTAAAGTGTGGGTAACATACGGACAGGCGCACCTGCCCTTGATTGATAAATACGTGCAGAAGAGAGGCCTGGAGATAATCCTGCAATTTTTAAAAGGGAATCCTACGTTCGTATTGCCGTTTCCTATAAGGGGTTTTGTGTACGTAGGCAATTTTCATCTTTTGCATATATTTAGCTTTCTTTTTATAGCGGGCTTAGTCCTGAGTTTTGTTTTCGCGGGCGCGGCCATAAAATTTTTTACGCTCCTCGGTTTTTTCCTGATGCTTTATTTTGCCTATCAGTATGTAAAATGGAATTTTGGCATGGAGCCCAAAGATAAATTTTTCCTCTGGTGCAAGATGAAGTACCTGACCAATTTGAGTTTCATCCAGGGCGGGTTAAAGGGCTTTAAGCAATATAAGATATTGTGCATTGAACCGAGTTTCTAGGAGGAGGCTAAAGATGAATCCTGTATTATATATTATTTTAGGCGTAGTCGCGGGCATATGCGGCGGCATGTTTGGTATCGGGGGAGGGACGATTTTAATCCCGGCCTTGGTTTATCTATTCGGTTTGACGCAGCACCAGGCCCAGGGTACGACTTTAGCGATTATGATCCCGCCCATTGGTTTGTTGGCGGCATTGCGTTATTATTATAGCGGTAATGTAAAAATAGGCATGGCTGGGTTCATCTGCGCGGGATTTTTAATCGGCGGCTTATTAGGGGCGCACCTGATTCAGGGCGTAAGCGACGTTGCCCTGAAGAGATTCTTTGGTTTATTCCTGGCCTTCATCGCCGTAAGGATGATTATAGGTAAATAGATGCCCAACTTAAGCGTAAAAATCGGTAAGCTCAAACTGAAAAATCCGGTGCTAGTTGCCTCCGGCACCTTTGGTTATGCCGATGAATTTAGCGGACTTACGGATTTAAAAAAACTGGGCGCCATCGTTACCAAGACTATTACAGTAGAAGCCCGCCGAGGCAATGCCCCCCCGCGCACTTGCGAAACTCCCGCGGGTATGCTTAATTCCATCGGTTTGGAAAATCCCGGAATGGAAAGGTTTATTCAGGAGAAGCTCTCCTTACTAAATAAGATTGGCGTCCCTATTATCGTAAGCATCGCCTCAGAAGATGACCCCGGGGAATTTATTATGCTGGCAAAACGGCTGGATAAAATCAAGGAAGTCGCGGCTATAGAATTGAATATCTCATGCCCGAACATGCAAAAAACCAAACTTATTGCCCAAGATTCCTCTACTACTTATGCAGTGGTCAAGGGGGTGCGTAAGGTGAGTAAAAAAACTATCATTACCAAACTCTCGCCTAACGTTACGGATATTGTAGAGATTGCTAAGGCTAGCCAAGCAGCAGGCGCAGATGCCGTAAGCCTGGTGAATACTTTTTATGGCATGGGTATTGATGTGAATACAAAGAGGCCTAAACTGGGCAATATTATCGGCGGATTAAGCGGCCCGGCCATAAAGCCCATTGCCTTGTATATGGTGCGGGAAGTTTATCGTAAAGTTAAAATTCCCATTATTGGTATGGGTGGTATAATGAATACGCAGGATGCCCTGGAGTTTATTTTCGCCGGGGCCAGCGCTGTCAGTATCGGCACGGCTAATTTTATAAAGCCCGCAGCCACTATAGAGATTATTCAGGGCTTGCAAAATTATCTGATAAAGAATAAAATCAAAAAGGTAAATTCTCTGGTGGGCTCCTTAAAAGCATGAATAAGAAACCGCAATTAATCCTGGCCTTAGATGTAGATACGCATAAGCAGGCAATGCGT
>JAZDLA010000017.1:0-16491 GCA_043802425.1 Candidatus Omnitrophota bacterium | reverse complement strand
GTAGTTTATATTTCTACCTAAAAAGAGGAATGAACCGAAGTGAGAATGCCTGCGCGCTACTTTTTTAATGGCGTCCTGACCCTCTAGGATTCGTTTTTGCAAATGAGGGCAACTTTTAAAAGCCCCGATGAGCTGACCTATTTTATCCTCGCTTAAGGTACGCTTCAGGCCAGCCAAGTACAGGGCAAACAAATACAAAATCGCCAGTTGCGCTGTGTAGGCTTTGGTAGAAGCAACCCCTATCTCAGGCCCGGCATGGGTATAGATGGTGCCATCGCATTCGCGCACTAGGCTTGCGCCTAAAACATTACAAATAGCTAAAACACAAGCTCCCTGTTTCTTTGCCTCACGTACTGCCGCTAAGGTATCCGCGGTCTCGCCTGACTGACTAATGGCTACCACTAGCGTATCTTCGCCCAGGAGGGGATTGCGGTAGCGGAACTCGCTGGATAAATCTACGCTGACCGGGATCTTACAGACTTCTTCTATAATATACTTACCGCAGAGACCCGCGTGATAAGCAGTACCACAGGCAACAATAGCAATATTTTTTTTATTGCTTAGCTGTCCGTCGGAAATATCTAAACCCTCAAAGGCTATCTTATTGGTTTCTTTTGGGATTACCGCGCCTAATAGGTCCTCTAAAATCTTAGGCTGCTCATTAATTTCTTTGAGCATAAAATGCGGGTATCCCTGTTTCTGGGCCTGGTTAATATCCCAGTTAAGGCGTACCGACTTTTTAGAAACCACCTTGCCGTTAAAATCCTTAACCTGCACGCCCTCCTTATCTAAAATAGCTACCTCTTTATCCTCCAAAAAAATAACTTCTCTGGTGGCTTCTAAAATCGCGGGTGCATCCGAGGCTAAAAAATTTTCCTGCTTGCCTAAGCCTACGATTAAAGGGCTGCCCAGCTTTGCGCCGATCAGTTTTTCCGGCTCTTTTTGCGAAATTACCGCAATGGCAAAAGAGCCTTCTAATTTAGCCAGGGTTTTAAATACCGCTTCTTCTAAATTAGCGCCCCGAATAAATTTTTCGATTAAATGCACGATTACTTCCGTATCGGTCTGGCTGACAAATTGGTGGCCTTCTTTCACAAGCTCAGCTTTCAGCTGTCGGTAATTCTCAATGATACCGTTATGGACAACGGCGATCTCGCCTTTACAATCACTATGCGGGTGGGCGTTAATTTGGTTGGGCGCTCCGTGCGTTGCCCAGCGGGTATGGGCAACCCCTACGCTCCCAGAAAGGGATTTTTTACGCAGGAGATTCTCCAGTACGCTGATTTTACCGGCGGACTTTCTTATAGAAATAGCGTTTTTACGAGAAAGTAGGCAGGCTATACCGCTTGAGTCATACCCGCGGTACTCCAGGCGCTTGAGGCCATTGAGTAAAATATTTTGGGCCGGCCGCTCGCCAATATATCCAATTATCCCGCACATAAGATTATTCCTGGTTTGAGTTTTAGAAAATAAATGACCCTGACGGGATTTGAACCCGTGTCGAGAGCTTGAAAAGCTCTTGTCCTAGACCAGGCTAGACGACAGGGTCTTTCAAAGGGTTAGTTTTATTCTTCTGCCTCGGCAATCACCAGGGCCACGCAAGAAACGTGGTCCTTAGCCTGTAATTTAATCAGGTGCACCCCCTGCGCAGACCTACCGGTACTACGGATATCCTTGACTGCACAACGCAGGAACATGCCGTTGTGTGTAATCACCATCAGCTCATCGTTATCGCTGACGGTCTTTAGACTCACTGCCTCGCCATTTTTGTCAGTCACTTTTATATTAATTATACCTTTGCCGCCGCGGCTGGTTAATCGGTATTCTTGTATAGTTGTACGTTTGGCAAAACCTAATTCCGTCACGGTTAGTATAGTCGTATCCTTCTGGGCTAAGACCATAGCGATGACCTCGTCTTTTTTGGCCAAAGAGATGGCGCGTACGCCACCGGCTTGTCTGCCCATATCACGCACCCCGGATTCAAAAAATCTTATGGCCTTACCCTGGCGGGTAGCAATAAGTAATTCCTGCTTTCCGTCGGTTAACTCTACACCAATCAGCTCATCGCCCTTATCCAGGCCGATGCCAATAATGCCTCCTTTACGCGGATTACCATACGCATCGAGCCTGGTCTTTTTAATCTGGCCTTGCTTAGTTACCATCACCAGATATTGCTCGTTAGAAAATTCCTTAACCGGGATGGTAGAGCTGATTTTAGAACCCGCCTGCATCTGAACAAGGTTAATGATGGCCTTGCCTTTAGAAGTACGACTGGCCTGCGGGATTTCATAGACCTTCAGCCAATGCACCTGGCCTTTGTCGGTAAAAATCAGCAGGTAATCTTTGGTCGAGGCTACAAAAAGATGCTCTATAAAATCCTCTTCTTTCACCTCAGCGCCCGTTGCGCCGCTGCCGCCGCGCTTCTGCTTACGATAGCCGCTCACCGGCAAGCGCTTAATATAACCCCCGTGGCTGATGGTCACTACTACATCCTCTTCGGCAATAAGGTCTTCTATCTCTAATTCCTCTGCCTCTGCCACTAAGTCGGTCCTGCGCTCATCGCCATATTTTTTCTTTAAGGCCTCAAGCTCCTCTTTAATAATGCCTTCGATTTTCTTTTCTGAAGCCAATATTGCCTTGCACAACTCAATTTTTTTCAGCAATTCCAAGTATTCGGCATCGATTTTATCGCGCTCCAGAGCCGTAAGGCGCTGTAGCTGCATCTCTAATATTGCCTGCGCTTGGACCTCGGACAAACCAAACTCTTTCATCAGGCGCTCTCTGGCGTTCTCCGTATTCTTAGAAGTCTTGATTACCTTGATAATGCGGTCTATGTATTTAAGGGCGATCTTGAGGCCCTCTAATATATGGGCCCGCTTTAAGGCCTTATCTAATTCAAACTGGGTTCTACGACGGATAATAATCTTACGATGCTCAATATAATATCCCAGCATCTGGCGCAGCGTCAAAACCCGCGGGCGATTCTCTACCAGCGCCAGCATAATAATCCCGAAGGTAGTCTCAAGCTGCGTATGCTTAAATAGCTGGTTTAAGACAATCTGCTCTTCTGTGTCGCGCTTTAATTCCACGCTGATGCGCATCCCGTCCTTATCGGATTCATCGCGGATATCAGAAATACCCTCTATCTTTTTCTCTTCTACCAGCCCCGCGATAGCCTCAATCAACGCGGATTTCTGCACCTGGTAGGGTATCTCGGTAATGACGATCAGATCCTTGCCGTTCTTCTGATGCTCCACAGTCGCCCGCGCGCGCACTATAAGCTTACCCCTGCCAGTAGCATAGGCCTCTTTTATGCCGCCCTTGCCGCAAATCACCCCGCCCGTCGGGAAATCCGGCCCCTTAACGTAACGCATCAGGTCTTTAACTTCGGCCTCGGGATTATCCAAAAGATAAACAATGGCATCGGCTACCTCATTTAAATTATGGGGCGGGATATTAGTAGCCATACCCACGGCTATACCACTTGAGCCATTCACCAACAGGTTAGGTAAAGCCGCGGGCAATAAGAGCGGCTCTTTAAGTGAGGCGTCAAAATTCGGCCCAAACTTTACGGTATCCTTGTCGATATCCGCGAGTAGTTCATCAGCAATAGCCGCTAAGCGCGCTTCGGTATAACGCATAGCTGCGGCAGCGTCGCCATCCACCGAACCAAAGTTTCCCTGGCCGTCGACCAACGGATAGCGCAGGGAAAAATCCTGGGCCATCCTAACTAAGGTATCATAAACCGCAACATCGCCGTGGGGGTGATATTTACCTAGGACCTCACCGACGATACGCGCGCACTTCTTATAGGGCTTGGTGTGGTCCAGACTAAGCTCCTGCATGGCATAAAGAATGCGCCGGTGCACCGGCTTTAAGCCGTCGCGGATATCAGGGAGGGCACGGCCGACGATTACGCTCATGGCGTAATTCAAATAAGAATCCTTGACTTCGTCTTCAATACAAACAGGAATAATTTTTTCGTTAAGCGTATACATATTAAATATCCAGGTTTTTTACCTGATGGGCGTAATTCTCAATAAATTCGCGGCGCGGCCCAACCTGATCTCCCATCAAAACCGTAAACATCTTGTCCGTTTCCACCGCATCCTCTAAGGTAACCTTTAAAATCGTGCGCTTGGCGGGGTCCATGGTAGTATCCCAGAGTTGCCGCGGGTTCATTTCACCTAGCCCCTTATACCTTTGGATGTGCATACCTTTAGTGGCCGTCTCTTTAATATAGATTAAAACGTCTTTGAGGGCAAAAAGATCTTTATGTTCTTTATCATTGGTAATTCGATAAAGCGGCTTGGGCTTCTTATCCGCTGTTTTACTGGCGCCTTCTTTTTGGCTCAGGGGTTCTGCTCCATAAGTAGCGATATCTAAACCCATTTTCTCTGTTTTGTCGACTACCTTCTCTACTTCCTGGGCCTCAAAAAGCTCTAATACGTTCCTTTCGGTATCCTTATCTTGTTTATCTGTAAGGCTGGCTAATTCTTTATCAGAATAGAGCAAATGGTCATTTCCCTCTACTTTAACCCTATAAATAGGCATTTTTTTGGTCTTTGGGTGTCTCAATTGCAGATATTTTACGAAATTAACTCCCTTTTTCTCTAAATTCTTGCCTAATTTTTCTAACTCCACAAGCAACTGTAAAAGGTCCTTGAATTTATTATCCGTAAATGTCTCTTTATCCTTCAAGCGTATAAAACTATGCCCCTCTCTGCCTAATTCCAACAGCAGCTCATCCATCTGCGCTTCGGTCTGGATATATTCTTCCCGCTGCCCCCGCTTGATCTTATATAAAGGCGGCTGGGCAATATACACATGCCCTTCTTCTATGAGTTTCGGTAGGTGGCGATATAAAAGCGTCAACAGCAGCGTACGGATGTGCGAACCGTCTATATCCGCATCCGCCATAAGCATAAGTTTATGATAGCGCAGTTTACTCAAATCAAATTCTTCCCCCACGCCTGTGCCTAAGGCAGTAATGATGGTGCGAATTTCTTCGTTGGATAATATTTTATCGAGCCTAGCCTTTTCCACGTTTAAAATTTTTCCTTTTATGGGCAGGATGGCCTGGAACCTGCGGTCACGTCCCTGTTTAGCTGAGCCGCCCGCAGAATCACCTTCTACGATATACAATTCACATAAAGCCGCGTCTCGCTCTGAACAGTCCGCTAATTTGCCGGGCAGGCCCGCGCCCTCCAAGGCTCCCTTTCTGCGGGTCAGCTCGCGCGCTTTACGCGCTGCCTCCCGTGCACGCGAAGCGACAATCACCTTATCAATGATTCTATTGGCTACCGAGGGATTCTCTTCAAAATAACTGGAGAGCGCCTCCAGGCTGACTGAGGCCATCAAGCCCTCCACTTCAGAATTGCCGAGCTTAGTTTTAGTTTGGCCTTCAAACTGCGGATTGGGGACTTTAACGCTTACTACCGCGGTCAAACCCTCGCGCACATCCTCCCCCGCTATAGCTATTTCGTCACTCTTGATTAAATTTTTATTTTTAGCATGCTGGTTTATAGCGCGGGTCAGCGCCGACTTAAACCCGGACAGGTGGGTGCCGCCCTCTACGGTATTGATATTATTAGCGAAGGAAAACAGCGTCTCCGCATAGCCATCATTATACTGTAAGGCTACCTCGATAATCACATCATCCTGTGATTTCTGGAAATAGACTACTTTATTATGCAGGGGGTTCTTATTTTTATTGAGATATTCCACAAAAGAAATAATCCCGCCGGCGAATTCAAACACTGCCTCCTTGTCCGTACGCCCATCCTCTATTTTAATCTTCAGGCCCTTGTTTAAGAAAGCGAGCTCTCGTAGGCGTTGGGATAATATATCGTAAGAGAAGTCTATCTTGTTAAAAATAGTCTTATCCGGCTTAAAGGTTACTTTGGTCCCCGTAGAATTGCTCTTACCTATTATTGTCAGCTTAGAAGCGGTCTTGCCGCGTTCGTAGCGTTGGTGATAAATTTTACCGTCCCTTTTAACTTCTACCTCTAGCCAATCTGAAAGCGCATTCACCACGCTTACGCCTACGCCATGCAGGCCCCCGGAGACCTTATAAACCCGGTGGTCAAATTTACCCCCGGCGTGCAGCTTAGTCAGGGCTACTTCCACCGCCGGCTTTTTTTCGGTCTTATGTATATCCACAGGGATACCCCGGCCGTTATCCGTAATGCTGACGCTGTTATCGTGACGGACGGCAACCCCGATAGCATCACAATGGCCGGCCAAACTTTCATCTACGCTGTTATCCACTACTTCGTAGACTAAGTGGTGTAAGCCGCGCACCGACGTATCCCCTATATACATGGCGGGCCTGCGCCTTACCGCTTCTATGCCCTCCAAGACCTGGATAGTGGTGGCGTCATAAGCCTTGTCTTCGCCTGGCCCTTGCGGCAGGGCGTCCGGCTTATGCGCGCTGGGTTTTGATTTGGTTGTTTTCAGCACTACCTTTTTTTTCATTGCGTTTCTCCGATATAAAAACGGATGTCTTTTATGTTTTTAGATTTTTTAGCCAGCTTAGCTATTAACGCAGTTTTTTGTAAGCTGAGCTGGTAAAGCCGCGCAGAAGAATCTACCGCTATGCCTAGAATGCCACGGCGAAAATACCTGAATTTTACATGTTGTAATTCTCTTTTGGATAAAACCTTTTTTATAAAGCCTTCAGGATCATCCTTTGTGGGCCCGGAAGCCTTTAAGCCCTGCATCAAATCTGCGACAATGTCTTTTATGGTCTCCACTAGCTCAAGCGCATGGGTAAGACGATATAAACATAACCTCCCAGACGTATAACGCCGGGCTTTTCGCTATCAGTCAACTCGAATTCTATCTCCTCATCCCGCAGGTTCTTTAAGACATCTATTAAATAAACAGGATTAAAACCGATAGCCATTTCTTTACCTTTATATTCTACGGCCATCTCTTCGCGGGACTCCCCGATATCAGGGGTAGATTTCGAAACCACTAACTTATTCTTCAGGGCCTCCAGTTTTACTGCCTGGTAATCAACAGTAGAGAGTAGGGCCGCCCTTCTTACTGCCCATAAAAATTGTTCGCGGGGGATGCGGACCTTGTTTTCAGAAACCGGCGGCACCACTTGTTGGTAGTCTGGGAATTCGCCCTCGATTAACCGAGAAATAATCACTGCCCCGTTTAAATCAAATAACACCTGGTTATACCCCACCAATAAAGATAGCTCACCCTCATCTTCTAAATTACGATTTAACTCCTGGATTGTCTTTAGGGGCACAATAATCTGTATATTTTTTTCCAGGGCGCGTGGGAGTGTTTTTTCTATCACCGCCAATCTTTTGCCATCGGTCGCTACTAAGGTCAGGGTGTTGTGTTGAATCCGAAAGAGTATGCCGTTTAAGATATACCTAGTTTCATCTGATGAAACTGCGAATGTGGTCAGGCTAAGCATTTGTTTTAAGGCCGCCTGCTCTAATGTAATAACTTCCACGTTTTTAAACTCGGGTAGTTTAGGAAAATCCTCTGGGGCTAACCCCATAATTTTAAACTGGCAGGTTGTGGTTTCAATAATAATAAGATTATTTTTTTTAGTGTTTATGCTCACCTCTTCTGTGGGTAAATCCTTAATAATATCATTAAACCTCTTGGCAGGTACGGTGATTGCCCCAGCTTCTTGGGTTTCCACAGGTATCGCACAACTTATCCCTATATCTAAATCTGTCGCGGTTAGTTTAAGATTATTTTGCTGTGTCTCAATTAATATATTAGATAATATAGGTAATGTGGATTTACTGGTGATAACATTTTGCACTCTTTGTATCCCCTTCAATAAATTTTCCTTAGTGGTTTTGAACCGCATTTATCTTCTCCTTTTATATATTAATATATATATACCGTATTAGCAGTAATAAGGATTAAGTTTTATGTTAATAACCAACCAACCCCTACCCATCACAACGCTTAGGGTATATAAGTCTTTCCAATAACCCCTGCATTTACTGTTTAATAACTTGGATAACTCTCTCCACCCTATTTTTTAACAAACCATTTATACCCAAATCCCCCTTAACTTTATTATACGAATGTAATACCGTGGTATGGTCTTTGCCACCAAAAAGGTTTCCTATTTCCGGTAAAGATAAATCCGTCAACTCCCGGCTTAAATACATCGCCACCTGCCGGGGCAAGACTATGTTTTTATTTCTGCGCCTACTTTTTAACTCTAATAACGACACGCCAAATTCTTCCGCAACGCAACGCAGTATAAAATCCACAGTAATCAATTTCTGGGGTTCCCGCAGAAGGTCTTTTAATACTTCTTTGGTAAGCTCCAGGGTTATAGGTTTTTCTTCTAACAAAGCATAGGCGATAGTCCGGATAAGCGCGCCCTCCAGCTCCCTGATGTTGGTTTTAATGAGTTGGGCAATAAAAAATATGACCTCATCTGGTACAGTTACCGGTTCCCTCTCTACCTTCTTTTTTAATATAGCTACGCGCGTTTCTAAATCCGGCGGCTGGACATCGGTAGTTAAGCCCCAACCAAACCGCGAGACTAGCCTGTCCTGCAGGTTAGATATTTCTTTGGGGGGCCGATCAGAGGAAATGATGATTTGCTTATGGGCGTCATATAGTGTGTTAAAGGTGTGGAAGAACTCTTCTTGGGTGGATTCTTTGCCCGCGATAAAGTGGATATCATCAATCACCAACACATCCGCATTTCTATATTTCTGTCTGAAGGCGGGCGTAGAGCGGTGTTGGATGGCATCAATGAGTTCATTCGTAAACTTTTCCGAAGGCATGTAGCAAATTTTTAGGTTGCCTCCCATTTTATTTTTGGCGTGATGGCAAACCGCCTGGATCAAGTGTGTCTTACCTAAACCCACGCCGCCGTAGATAAACAAGGGGTTATAAGCCTTTGCCGGAGATTCTGCTACGGCTAAGGAGTAGGCATGGGCATGACGGTTGGAAGGACCCACGACAAAGTTTTCAAAGGTATAGCGGGAGTTTAAGTTGGAAGCACCCTTAAAGTCCGGAGGTTTTATCGGCGTACGTTGTATTGGCGGGTTTACGGAATCTTTAGTTGGGGCGCTGATTTCTAAACTGATCTCTATTTCCCGTTGGGTTGCCCACCTGATCGCCTCCCCTATCACCTGACGATAATTCTTGTCCACCCAGTCCCTGAAAAAACTATCCGGCGCCTCCAGGGTTAAGGTATTCTTGTTTTTTTGCCTGGGGACCAAAGGCATTATCCAGGTCTCGAAAGTGGTCTTTCCCAGCTTATCTTGTAAATAGCTCCCAGCCTTATTCCAGGCCGCTTGTATATCGGGCATCTCTAGGACAACCTCGTCTGTCTACAGTATCCACAACTTATGCACAGCTTGGATAAACCTGTGGAAATATTATAGCAAAGAAATCTCCAAGCGCAAGAAGAAATAAGCGTGCATTATTGTACAATATTTTTTTGCCAGCCAGTCCTGTGATAAATATCGCAGCCAGTATAGCATAATTTCTCCCGCGGTCAACAAAAAATTAAAAGATTTAAAGTGTGCGCTCACCGCGATATTTCTTTGTCTTGAACGGTCACCACCGGTAGTATATAATATGCGAAAACTAATGTTGACTTAATAAGATCCTGTGTTATAATTACAACACTGTATTATTATATTCATAAATCGGGGAATAGTTTAGAGAATGAAAAAACATTTAAAGACGCCCACAAATATCGTCGGCAAGCGGAAACATGGTTTCCGACGCAGAATGGCCGCTAAGGCAGGCAGAAAGATTTTAGCGCGTCGGCGCCAAAAAGGCAGAAAAAGAATTTCCCTTTAATGCTGGAAAGAGTGGCTCTCTGGTTCCTTAGTGCATATCAAAATTATATCCGTAGATTACTGCCTTCATCCTGCCGTTTTGAGCCCAGCTGTTCAGAGTATACTAAGCAGGCAATTCTTAAATACGGCATTTTTAGAGGGGCCTGGAAAGGGCTAAAGAGATTATTATTGTGTTATCCTCTTTCGCATAGGGTCGGCTACGATCCTTTGACCTGATATTATGGACAAACGTTTAGTTTTAGCCATAGCGCTATCGTTACTAATTTTGTTAAGTTGGTCTGCTTTTGTTTCAAAGACGCAACATGTTGATAATAAAGGAGTTACAGAAAAATACGTTGCCCTCAATCCTGCCGTTAAACCGTCAGCACCTCTTGTGCCGCCCGCGCCCCTTAGCGAAGAACCCACCGCCTCTTCTCTATGGACATTTCCTCAGGAGAAATATGACCTGATTTTTAGCGAATCACAGGCAGCGGTGAAAGAAGTTGTTTTTAAGTCCTATCAGAATTATGTTTTCCCCCTAAAATACGCTTTCCTGTTGGGCGATACGAACACGGGTTTTAAAAAAGATAGCGTTACGCAAGAAGCGGTGCGTTTTGTCTACCGTGATAACGACAAACAGATTACTAAAAAATTTATTTTCCCCCGCCTGGATTATGCCATTGTCCTAGAGATCACCGTCGAGAATTTATCCGCTGCGCCGTTACGCATAAACCTTCCCCTGATCTTAGGGGTGCTTGACTCAAGCGGTGACCCGAATAATGTGCGCTTACAGGATGTAACTATCGCCGGGCCAGATAAAATATTACACCTTAGCCCCCGCAAAGACCGCAGTATCGGCGAGGTAAAATTTATAGGTTTGCGGGACAGGTATTTCTGCGCCATTATCGAACCCACTGCGCATAATTACACGGGATTTCTGCGTAAAATAAATGTTAAGGAATGTGAAATTGGTTTAAGCCAGGACGAATCAATGTTAGCATCTGGTCAACAGTTACAAAAAACATTCCATATCTATTTGGGACCACAAGAGTTACGACAAATCAGTGCCGTTAAGCCGGAGTGGACGGCAGTAATGTATTACGGCATCTTCGATGTTATTGCCCTGGCTCTTGTACAATTGTTGTATTTCCTGCACGGCTTAGTGCACAATTGGGGCCTGGTGATTGTGCTGGTGAGCGTCTTGATTTATTTTATTTTATATCCACTCACGATCAAACAAATGGGTTCCATGAAAAAAATGCAAGCCCTGCAGCCGCGTATAAAAGAACTGCAGGCGACCTATAAAGATAACCCGCAAAAACTCAACGCCGCAACTATGGGGCTATACCGTGAATATAAAGTGAATCCTTTTAGCGGCTGCCTGCCGATGATTTTACAGATTCCTGTATTTTTTGCTTTATATCAGGTCCTAAACCGTTCGGTGGCCCTAAAAGGCGCTAACTTCCTCTGGATAAAAGACTTATCCGCACCGGACCGCCTCTTTATATTACCAGTCTCTATTCCTATATTAGGTAACGAAATTAATATCCTGCCTATACTCATGGCTATCGGTATGTTTATGCAACAGAAAACTTCTATGGCTGCAACTCCTGGCGGTTCTGCCGAACAGCAAAAACTGATGCTCTTTCTTTTCCCGCTGATGTTTGGTTTTATTTTTTACCGTATGCCTGCGGGCTTAGTGTTATATTGGTTTATCAACAGTACGCTCATGTTGTTGTCCCAATTGCGCGCGACCCGGCACAAATGACCCACAAATTTAGTATTGAGATTGAAGGCGGTACCGTAGAAGAAGCTGTTAAGAAGGCCCTGAAACACTTAAAACTTCCCCGGGCTAAAGTAAAAATAGAAGTTCTCTCCGAGGAAGAAAAAGGACTCTTCGGCATGCCCGGCGCCAAGCCCGCGAAAGTCAGAGTAAGCGCCATTAAAGATAAAGAAAATACTTGACAAAACCGTTATTTTTAAGATAATAAAGACATAAGATAGCGGTGTTTTTTTAGGTATGTTCCGCGTGAAAATGTGCCGATTGAAACACTCTTGATTATAGGTTTTTATGTTAAGTCCTTGGTATATAACGGGGTTTTGTGATGGAGAGGCAGCTTTTACTTATTGTAGATCCGGCGGAACCTTCGGCCTATATTTTGCTGTTAAACAAAGAGAAGATAACCGACAAATAGTTGAACAAATCCAAGAATATTTCAATTATATAGGGAATATATATAGAGGGAAAGAAGCCTCACCTAGTAAAAATAGTGGTTTTACAAAGGCTAGTGCATATTACCGCGTCACAAGGATCGGCGAGCTCAAGATAATTGTTGACCACTTTGATAAATATCCTTTACAGAGTAAAAAGAAATTAGAGGCTTATAAGGTTTGGCGCGAGATGGTGATACATAAATTAGAGAATTATCGCGATATAGATTATGATAAGCTTCGCGCATTGGCAGAAAAACTTTCTAGTTTGAATTCCCAAAGCCGGGCTTTTAAGGTTCATACCAAATAATGGGTAAGATTATCACTATCTGTAATCAGAAGGGTGGTACAGGTAAAACTACTTCTGCCATCAATCTAGCTAGCTACCTGGCTCTAGCCCAAAAAAAAGTTTTAATCGTCGATTTAGACCCGCAAGCCAATGCCACTAGCGGCCTGGGGATCAATAAACACAGTATCAAAAAAAGCACCTACCACGTTTTATTAGAAGAATTAGATATCAAAGAGATATTCCAGCCTACTGCGGTGAGCAACCTTTTGTTAGCGCCATCTAATTTAGACCTTACTGGCGCAGAAATAGAGTTGGTGGGTACTATGGGCCGGGAATACAGATTAAAAAAGGCCCTGGATAAAGAACGAGAAGAGTTTGACTTTATTATTATTGATTCGCCTCCCTCATTAGGGCTTTTAACTATTAATGCTTTATGCGCGTCGGATACTATTCTTATCCCTGTGCAATGCGAATATTACGCTCTGGAAGGATTAACGCAACTCGTTAGTACTATTAGACTTGTAAAAGATAATCTTAACCCGAATCTTAGCATAGAAGGCGTGTTGCTGACTATGGCGGATTTTCGCACCAACCTGACTAAAGAAGTAATTAAAGACGCCCGGGATCATTTCAAAGAAAAGGTTTATAATACTGTGATACCGAGGAATATCCGTTTAACCGAGGCGCCAAGTTTTGGTAAGCCTATCGCGCTATATGATAAGGAGTCTCTCGGCGCGCAGAAATATGAAGAATTGAGTAAAGAGATTTTAGGAATCCCTATACCGGTTAATCCCGGTCCGCAAGGAGATGCAGAATGGAAAGAAAAGCCTTAGGTAAAGGAATAAGCGCCTTAATCCCTAATAAGGAACAGTCGTCGGAGACTACAACAAAACGCGCCGAGATTCTTTACGTGCCATTAGAACAAGTCAGACCCAGCCCATTTCAGCCGCGCGAGGATTTTGACCCCCAGAGCATGGAGGAGCTGACCCAGTCCATTAGGGAAAAAGGGGTGATCCAGCCGGTTTTGGTCAGGCGTAAGGCAGATGCCTTTGAGTTGATTGCCGGGGAGAGACGATTTCGTGCTGCCAAGTTATTGAATTTAAAAGAGATACCAATAATAGTCAAGGATGTAGAGGACCGTGATTCCCTGGAGATAGCCTTAATTGAAAATATCCAGAGGCAAGCGCTCAATTCTATTGAAGAAGCGCATGCCTATCAATATCTGGTCGATAAATTTAAAGTGACCCACGAAAAGATTAGCGCAGTCTTAGGTAAATCCAGGGTTTCTGTTACGAATACCCTGCGCCTGTTGGGCCTGCCTCAAGAAATCCAGGAAGAGATAAAAAAGGGGCGTCTGGCCTTTGCCCATGGCCGGGCGCTTTTAGAGATCGACGATTCTAATCAGCAGCGGCGTCTGGCACAAGAGATTATTTCTAAGGGCTTATCAGTCAGAGAGCTGGAGAGCTTAATCAAGACGCAGCGTAAGAGGCTCCCCAAGCGCAGAATCGGCCAGGGGCTGCGCGATCCCTATGTAGCGGTGCTCGAGGAAGAATTGCAGCATATTTTAGCTACGAAGGTGCGCATTAGTAAACGCAAAAAACGTGGTCACATCCTGATTGAGTTTTATTCCCAGGAAGATTTAGAAAGGGTTTTGAAATTGTTAAGAGGAGGCTCGGCATGACCAACCAGGCGACTCTCGTTCTTATTAAGCCCGACGGGCTGAAGAAATCTTTAACCGGCAATATCTTAACCCGGTTGTCAGAGACAAAGCTAGAGATTGTAGCGGCAAAGATTGTGCGCGTATCCAAAGAGTTAGCAGAGGAGCATTACCAGCACCTTAAGGATAAGCCTTTCTTCGCGGATCTCATACAGTATATCTGTGGCGAATTACATGATCGGCGTAAGGTCATGGCGCTTCTTTATTGGGGGGAGGACGCCATTGCCAAGTGCCGGCAGCTCGCCGGCGGCACCAATCCCGAAGAGGCAGACCCGACGAGCATCCGCGGCTCTTACGGCAGGATCACCACGTCTGGCGTTTATGAGAACGCGATCCATGTCTCGGCGAATACGCTGGATGCCGAAAGAGAAATCAAGCTCTGGTTTGGGCCAGAAGAAATCATTGTAAATTTATACCCTACCAAAGAAGTAGTGGGGAAAGAAAAAAAGATAAAAGTCTGGGCTTAAGGAGATTAGGCATGAAGAGTATGACCGGTTTCGGCAGTAAAGAGATGATGATTTTACCGTTTGGCAAGATCTGTTTAGAAATCAGGAGCACTAACCACAAGTTTCTAGAGACGGTTTTTCATTTACCGGTGGGGTTTTTGTCTCTGGAAGAGAGGATCAAAAAAGAAATCGAAACGCGCGTCAAAAGGGGCAGGGTTGTCTGTGCCGTGAATATAGCGGGTGGGCCCGCCAACAATATTTTTATTAATAAAAGGCTACTCAAGAATTATGTTACCGCGCTAAAAAACATACAAAGGCACTCTCGCCTTAAGGACGAAGTGCGCTTAGATACGTTAATACATTTGCCCGGGGTTTTGTCCTTAAGCGAAAACAGGATCTCCAAAACTCAGATTTGGCCGCGGCTGAGAATATTAGTGCGTAAAACAGTCGACGAGCTGGTGAAGATGCGCCAGAAGGAGGGTCGTGCCCTGCATAAGTATTTAAAAAGCAGGGGCCAGGCGTTAGAATCAGGATTAGGGATTGTAAGGTCGAGATTTAAAAAAGTCATCCGGGAGAGGGTGGCAAGATTAAAGACAGCGGAAGAGCGCTCCAGCTTTTTGAAAGATACGGATATCACCGAAGAGATGGAGAGGCTTGCTTTTCACATCAGTAATTTTAAAGAGAAGCTTTCCACGGCCGGCCCCATCGGTAAAGAACTGGATTTTATCGCCCAGGAGATGCAGCGGGAGGCAAACACGATGGGGGCTAAGTCTTGCGACGTGGTAGTCTCTTCCCGGGTGGTCCAGATAAAAAGCCAGATTGAAAAAATACGCGAACAGCTGCAGAATATAGAATGAAAAGCCGGGTTAACAAAGGGGGGCTGGTATTTATCCTGTCCGGGCCTTCGGGTTCAGGTAAGACCACACTGCTTAAGGGGATATTGCGCCGTAAAGACCTGAAAAATCAACTGGCGCGCTCTGTTTCTTTGACCACGCGGCCAAAAAGGTCCGGGGAGCGAGATGGACGGGACTATTTTTTTATCAGCGCAGAGCAGTTTAAAGAAGCGCGTAAGGCCAAAAAAATTCTTGAATGGACCAGGTACTTAGGGTATTATTACGCTACCCCTAAAGCCCTTATTGACTGTAAGCTTAAAAGGGCTAAAAATTTAATCCTCTGCCTGGATTTAAAGGGCGCATTTGTCCTTAAGCGGCGGTATCCGTGTAATGTGGTAACTATTTTCGTGATGCCGCCTTCATTGGATACTCTTCTGGGCAGGATAACCCGACGTTGTCGTTCGACGAGGGATGAAGAGGTAAGGCAGCGCCTGGGCCTGGCGCAAGAAGAGGTCAGGGTAGCGGCCAGATATGATTATTGCGTGGTCAATAAAAACTTAAGCGAAGCGACAAGGCAATTAAAGGATATTATCTTAAAAGAGATTCTGCACCGACAAACTGGAAAGAGCTAAAAAATGATCTATGTGCCTCTGGAAAAACTATTGGATAAGAGCGACAACTCCGTCTACAAGCTGGTGATTTTAGCTTCTAAGAGAGCCTTGGAGATTGCCGAGGGACAGCCAAAACTAGTGGAAGCGGCTTCTTCCGCTAAGCCCTCTACCATTGCCTTATGCGAAATTGAAGCAGGCAGGGTGTATTATAAAAAGGCAAAGGCTTAAAAAAGATAACAGCGCCATGGTTACAAAGAAAAATATTATTTTAGGGGTGAGCGCTAGCATCGCTATTTACAAGGCCTGCGATATTGTGCGGCGGTTCAAAGGTGAGGGGTTTTCGGTTACGGCGGTTATGACGCCTGAGGCGCAGGAGCTTATCCAGCCGATTCTCTTTCAGAGCCTTACCGGCAACAAAGTCTATCGGGGGTTATTTGATGAACCGGATGCCTGGCAGATAGAGCACGTTGCCTTAGCCGAAAAGGCAGACCTGGTTTTGATTGCGCCGGCAACGGCAAATATCATAGCTAAGATCGCCTCGGGGATTTGTGATGATTTATTAACCTGTACATGCCTAGCTACTCAGGCGC
>JAZDLA010000016.1:0-14400 GCA_043802425.1 Candidatus Omnitrophota bacterium | reverse complement strand
GATGTCATTATTCGCCTGCTTTAAACCCTGGGCCTTACCGGCCTCGCCTGTTTTCAGTTTATTATCCACTAATTTTATATTCATGGACTCACTTAAGCTGCGGACAATACTAAGTGTGTCATCCGTTGAACCGCCATCGCTGACGATAACCTCCATCTTCTCTTTGGGATACTCCTGACGTAATATGCTGTTCAAGCAATCCCCTATAACCCTATCGGCATTGAGAGTCGGTATAATTATAGAAAGAGAAGGATATTCCACTTAATCTTTAGCGTATTGTCTCTTACCGAATTTAAAATAAAGATACAGCAATATGGCTAATGTAACCAACGTTATGCTATTGGCAATGATTATGATCGCATCTTTTAAGTGTATGCCGTAGACAATCCATAATGAAACGCCCAGAGAAAGCTGAATTAAGGTAGCCAGGCTTACGTCTTTGGCAGATTTATTCCTGAATACCTTAATAATCTGCGGGATGAAAGAAAACATGGTTAAGGTAGCGGCACTCGCGCCAATTATTGTCCAGGGCATTCTCTTTTTCGTTTAAAATCAAAAATGTGGCCGACGACCTTTTTAGCTGCGCGCAAAAAATACTTAAAGTCATCGACATCTCTTAGGGAAAAAAGTTTCCTTAGAATAAATTGGGGCTGAAAAGTCACCTTATACATACCCTGAATTAATTCCATGGCTCTTGCCTCTGGCATAGTCGTCTGCATTACTGTTTGCTTCATATCGTAACTATCCCAATCTAGGGCCTTTAGCCAACCCTCTTGTTTACATTCCTCATATAGGTGAGTCCCCGGATAAGGAATAACCAACGTTGCCTGCATAGTATAGGCAAGCCCTTTATTTAACAGCCATCTGCCAAGTTTCAGAGTTTCCAAGGCTTCTTCATAGGTCTCCCAGGGATAACCAAACATAAGAGTTATATGCGGGAATAAACCGGCCTTAGTCGCTAATTGGCAGTCTTGAACAATCCTCTCAACTTTAAGGTTCTTATTTAACCTATCCAGAGTCTTCTGGTTGGCGGACTCCAGACCAAAAAGTAAGAGACGAAAGTTTGCCTTTTTCATCAATGATAAATCTTCAGCGGATAGCGCGCCAAAGCGCATATTACAATCTATAAATATCTCTTTGTTATATTTGCGCCTGATCATGCCGCTAGAGAAATCCTTCAGCCATTCGCCCACAGCAAGAGTACCCGTATCATCCATAATCTCGCGAATTTTATATCCTTCGATAAGCGTACCGATCTCATCCAAAACGTTTTCCGTATTCCTAACCCTAAACTCAGGATAAAGCGTAGGCCAAGAACAAAATGTACAGTCATGATACCAGCAATCGCGTCCGCTCATAATATAGGTTCCCGGCGTTCTCTTATAATTACCGTTTTTATAGGCATAAAGCTGCCATTGCGTTAAATCACGGTCAATAAAGGGGAGTGAATTTAAATCATGGTTAAGCTGAAATCGTCCGCTATTCTTGATTTGGCCATTTTCCCTATAGTATATTCCCGGCTCAAGTTCGATATTCTTTTCGAGAAAATTACAAAGATTAAGTAAGAGGAAATCATAGTCGCCGCCGGTTAAGATAAAATCTACTTGGCTATTCTGGAAAGATTCTTCGGGTAAGGCAGTAACGTGGTCGCCGAAGAGGACAATTTTAGGGAGAGCCCCCTGGGCTTCCTCTGCATTAGCTATCTGTGTGGAGAGTCCCTTGATATCGTTGATTATTTTCCAGTGTTGTTTAATCACCGGGGTTTTGGTCTCAAAGGCAATTAAATCGGGCCTTTCTTCTTGGATAAATTTTAAAAATTGTGCATAATCCCAATTTTGTGCGATACAATCCAACCAGACGACTTGGTGGCCAGCTTCCTTAAGAAGGGTTGCCGCGGTTGCCGGAACAACCGGATATATATAAGTCGGCTCTTTAAAAAATTGGAATTGGCGGTTTTGACCCAGAGTGGGGTAACCTTTGTGGCTATCAATTGGGGGATAAGCAATGATTACTTTCATTCTTCTTTAAGCCTTCCAGAAAACAGGCCTTTTATAAAATTAAAACCATAAGTCAAATGAGTTAGTATTATACCTAGGAATATCATGGGGAACATGCGTAAGTCTTTCTTAATGCTGAAAATAATAACTAACAACAGGTATAAAGATAAACTAAAAATATAGGCTATCATTAGCGGGCCCCCAAACCAAGTAAGAAGGCTCCCTGCCAAAAGAAACACTAAGAATAGGCTGGGGATAAAATAAGCGATTTTTAAAGACGTTTGCGGATAACGTTTCGCAAAATATCCGCGATGAAGGGCATAGCTTGCTACTTGTTTTAGGTGCGGCAAGAATAACGCACGGCGATGATGATATACCAGGGCCCCGGGGTCATAAATTATTTTCTTGCCTAATCTTTTGGTTATATCCAGGCAAAATTTAGTATCTTCCCCCGGCCAGAAATTTGTCTTAAAGCCGCCTAACTCCTGCATGACGGATTTACGGACCAGAAAATTACAACTCGGGTAATCGCATACTTCCATCTTTCTCCCGGGAGAATATCTATAAACAAATTTGGCACTAACCAATGGTGTTGAGTAGACCAGGCCGCTTGCCTTCTGCCTGAAATTATCATTTTCTGGGGTCACGGACGGCCCTCCTACAGCTGCAACCTCATGATCAATAAAATTCCTGACTGCGTTTTTTAGCCAGTTTATTTGCGGATAGGCATCATCATCAATAAAAGCCAGAATTTCTCCTTTAGCATGGCTGGCGGCTATATCCCTCTTTTGTGCGGGATTAACCGGGCCAGTAGGGATAATTCTTGTAGGGACAACCCCCTTGGTTTCCTTCGGATTAGCCAACTGCGGGGACAGTCCCTTTATATCAATCCCTATTTCAGAATCCGGCAGGATAATTATCTCAAAATCCGGATAATCGAGCTCTAAACACTTAACTATGCACTCTTTTAAATTATTTTGCCAGGTTTTTACGGCGATAATAATCGATACGGTCATAGTATTTTAATATATACATCCTGTAAAATATTGCCAGCGTATCCCACCCGGTAGTAAAAAGCGCCATTGAGCCGATACGACCAAAAGCCCTTTGCGGCTTAAGGATTATAGGGGCCTCGGCAATCTTATACCCTAGACGATGCGCATTCACTAAAACCTCTAAATCAAAAGCAAACTGCTTAACTAAAACCCTAGGCAATACATCCCTTAAGACTTCTGTTTTAAATAACTTTAGTCCAGTCTGGGTGTCATGACAGGGCAGATTAAACAAGATTCTTACCAATAAATAATATATAAAGCTGATGATTTTGCGTTGAAGAGGATAATTCACTACAGAATTGGGATGCAATTTAGAACCGATCACTATATCCGCCTTATCTAAACGCATAATATCAAAGAGGGTCTGGAACTGTACAGGGTGCAGATCCATATCTGCATCTAAAAAAAGTGTATAGTCTCCGGTGATATAATGCAGGGCTTTTTTGATTGCCCTTCCTTTACCCGTATTCACGGGATTTCTCCTGACAATGAGCTGTGGGTATTTCTGCAAAAGAAGAACCGCCTTTTCATAAGTATCGTCGGTTGAACCGTCATCTATCACAATGAGTTCCCAGGGGTAACCAAAGCCATTAAAGGCCCGCGCCGTCTCCTCTATGCTGAATGCGATACGGCCCGCTTCATTATAAGCAGGCATAACTATGGATATTTTTTCTTTCCTGTCTTCCATTGCCTAGGCAACCTCTAATCTCCTGCCTTTATAAGCCAATACTGCGTGCAGGATAAACATAATAGCCGCATTTATGCACATAATTAACTGCACCTGAATTAATTCCGCGTGCAATACCGTAATCGCCAGAAACTGTAAGACCGTACCCAAAACCAGGAATTTTATAAAACGCAGCTCTTTTATAGAGAGAAAATAATTCACTAATATATACATAAGCGTAAAAAAACTCATGGAAAAACCAAAGAGCCTTCCCAGCAGAATTACTTCTCCAGAGGACTTTCCCGTAAGGATTTTTAAGATAAGAACAGGAAAAAGATTATAAAATACGTTAGCTAATATACACAGGAAAGCGGCATACAAAAGCGATTTACTTAAGGTGGCGCGGGTATCCATATTCTTGGCGTTTAATCCGGCGGTGCGGGGAAACATAACTATCCCTATTGCGGCGGGAAAAAAGAGAAAAATCTTGCCAAGCATCTGGGCAAGCGAATAAGAGCCAGCCTTTTCGGGAGTAAAGAGATATTTCACTATCACTATATCGAAATTAACCATCGCCATAAAACAAAATGAGCTTAGCGCTACGGGCAACAGGTAATAAAAGAATTCTTTTAAATCTACGCTTTCATGCATATTGTGCCCAGCAAAAAACTTCTTTAGCGGAAAAATAGGTATCAAGATTGCCATCAGGCTAGCAATTAAAAAGGCGCTTAGCGCTCCCGATACATTAAAACCGAGATTTACAAATACAAAGGCAAGTATCAGCTTAAGCGCGCCTGCTATTATTGAAATCAATGCTAACCAGCCGAATAGCTCCAATCCCTGTAATGCCCCCAGAAACACGGGGCTAATAAACGAAATGGCGATCATCAGTGACAATATATAACCGGCGCTTAAAGATTCAATTCTTAGGGCGTTTATAATGAAAGACGAGAAGAAATAAAAGATTAAAAACGTTAATATGGCCAGCGAAAAATTTATTTTACATAACTTAAAAAACAACGCCTTTATCTTCCCTCGATTTTCTTTCGCCTTGAATACTGCCGTATACTTGACTAACGTTGTCTGAAGCGGCACGGCAATCACCATAAATATAGCAAGCAGAGAATTAAAGCTTGCGAAATCGACCCCAGAGACACGGTGGGCGATTAAAACCTGGTAAAGAAGATTAAAAATGTTAACCAGGAACGTACCTAGAAAAACTAATAGTATATTCTTTTCAAAAGTATCTATCTTCTTTAGTAATTTAAACACCGCTGACCTTTTATTTTACTATTTTTAAGAAACGCCGCTTGCCTGCCTTAATGATACAGTCGCCGGTAATAACGGCGTCTTCTTCATTAAGTTTATTCCCGTCTACTAATACCCCACCCTGTTTTATTAAACGCCTGGCTTCATTCTTTGATGCCGCCAGGCCATTACCCAGAAGGATATCGATTATATTTTCCTCTCGTTGCTTTAATCTATAAGTAGGTATATCGGCGGGCAATTCCTTTTTGCTAAAGACTCCTTCGAATTCCTGCTTTGCCTTTTCGGCCGCATCCCTACCGTGATACTGAGAGGTAATTTGTTCTGCCAGGTTTAACTTTGCCTGCTTAGGGTGGATCTTATTTACCTGGTCTAAATCTTTATCGGTAAGCAAGGTATAATACTTAGACATCATTTCGTCGGAGATAGACATAACCTTGCCGAATATGTCATTGGGTTTTTCATTTATTCCGATATAATTACCCAATGATTTGCTCATCTTATTCACTCCATCTGTACCTTCAAGCAGCGGCAAGGTAACCAGTACTTGGGGGGACTGGCCGAAATCCTTCTGGAGCTCCCTGCCTACGATCAGGTTGAATTTCTGGTCATTTCCCCCGATCTCGATATCCGCCTTTAAAACTACCGAATCATACCCTTGAAGTATGGGGTAAACGAATTCTGACATATATAGCGGTTTTTGCTCTTTGATCCTTAGAGAAAAATCATCGCGCTCTAATAACCTCGTTGCCGTGTAATGGGTAAGCAGCCTGCCGAATTCAAGCCCATTCATCTTGCTAAACCAACGGCTATTAAAAACAATTTCTGTCTTTCGGGCTTCAAGAATTTTAAAAACCTGCTTTTTATATGTGGCGCTATTGACTTTTATTTCTTTTGCGCTGGGAACTTTTCTAGACTTATTCTGTCCGGAGGGATCCCCGATGCATGCCGTAAAATCTCCGATTAAAAAGATAACCTTATGCCCCAAATCTTGAAACTCACGCAATTTCCGCAGAAGTACGGTATGCCCCAAATGAATATCTGGCGCAGTAGGGTCAAAACCCGCCTTAACCCGAAGGGGTCTCTTTTTTTTAATGCTCTCTTCTAATTTTGCCTTTAGCTCTTCTTCAGAGATAATCTCGACAGCCCCGCGCTTGATAATCTTTAACTGTTCTTCGATTGTCTTTTTCATTTTACAATCGCTCCTTAATTTTATATTTTAGCACTCAGGCCGATTTTTGCCTGCTCCACATCTACCTTGATTACCTTTACCTTTAGCTTATCCTGAGGCTTGAGTTCCGCGAGCTTATCTTTATCTATTTCGCTGGCATAGACTAAGCCTTCTAATTCCTCATCAATCTTGACAAAAACGCCAAAATCATTAACATTGACTACTTCTGTATCTATGGCCGTATCCAGAGGATACTTGGCGGCAATATCCGGCCAGGGATTGGGTTGTAATTGCTTTAACCCCAGAGAAATGCGCCGGTTCTGCGCGTCCACAGAAAGCACCACTACTTCTAACTTCTGCCCCTTCTTGAAGACATCCTGGGGGTGGGTTATTCTTTTTGTCCAGGACATATCCGAGATATGAATCATCCCTTCCAGGCTGCTATCCAGCTCTACAAATACGCCATAGGCGGTAAAGCCCCTTATCTTTCCCTGAACTTTTGTACCTACAGGGTATTTAAATTCAGCTTCTAACCAGGGGTTCTGTTCCAGCTGTTTAAGGCTTAAGGAGATCTTGCGCGATTCCTTATCGATATTCAACACCTGGACCTCTACCATATCTCCGATAGCAAACATCTCGCCGGGATTATTAATTCTTTTTGTCCAGGATATCTCTGAAACATGAATCAATCCCTCTATACCCTTTTCCAGCTCTACGAACACCCCGTAAGGGAGGATATTCACTACCTTACCCTTTATCTTAGAGCCCAGGCTATATTTTGTCTCGATACCCTGCCAGGGGTCAGGGAGTCTCTGTTTTAAACCCAGTGAGATCTTGCCCCCTTCTTTGTCTAGCTTCAGGATGACCACATCAATCTTATCTCCAATGGCCACCACTTCAGAAGGATGGCTCACCTTTGACCAGGACATGTCCGTGATATACAAGAGACCGTCTACGCCGCCTAGATCTACAAACGCGCCGAAATCGGTGATCGCCTTGACCGTGCCCGAACAAATCCCGCCTACCTTCAAAATCTGCCAGATCTTCTCTTTCTCCTCTTCTTTTTCCTTCTGCATTGCTTCGCGATGGGACAAGATGATGCTATGCCTTAAGTTGTTTATCTTGATAATCTTAAACTTGAATGTCTTATAGAGAATATTTTTGTCGGGAACGTTTCTAAAAGAAGAAAGTGATGCAGGGAGAAAACCTTCTATCCCCGTCACATCAATGAGGAAGCCTCCCTTTACTTTCTTAATCGGCTTGCCTTCGATGAGGCCACCGTCTTTAGAGTACTGCACAATCTTATCCCAGCCTTGTATGCGTATAGCCTTTTCGCGGGATAACCCGATCATGCCGGCGTCATCTTCGATGCAATCAATAAAAAAATCTAATTCTTTACCGACTTCCAAGTCTTCCTTGCCAAATTCCGTAATAGAAACAATCCCTTCAGACTTAAAACCTACATCTACTAACACCTCTTTAGACTTTATTGAGACGATTTTACCCTTTATAATCTGGCCTTCATGCAGTATTTTTATACTCTGATTATAAAGTTCTTCCATGATTGATCTTTCTGTTGCCATTTTTATTGCTCCTTTCGTGAATTTTTTATTTTTCGGATAATATCCTTTACCAGCCATTGCGGAGTAGAAGCGCCGCTAATCAAGCCGACATTATTTGTTTTTTTCAGGATTTTATCTAACGCTGTTGACTGATCTTCCACTAAATATGTCTTTTTATTAATTTTCTGGCCTATAGAAAATAACCTTTTAGTGTTGGCGCTAAGACGCGAACCGATAATCAACAAAGTATCTACGGACCCGGCGAGCTTCTTGGCTTCATCTTGCCTGCGTATGGTGTCTAGACATATGGTGTTATATATATGCACCTCCTTTACCAGGGGATTTTTTTGCAGGATTCTCACGACGACATCAAAAAACATATCTCTTGCCTGCGTAGTCTGAGAAATGATACCTATCTTTTTATAAGAAAACGCATTTTCTTTAATATCTTTTATCTTCTCTATAATCTCTGCTCTCGGGGCTAAATCCAGAAGTGCTTTTATTTCAGGATGCCTGCGTTCACCTACGATAACCACCTGAAAACCCTTTTTATGAAGCATACTGCAAGTCTTCTGCACCAAAGAAACATAGGGACAGGTGACGTCGATGAGTCTTAAATTCTTCTTTTTGGCGGTATTTAAGATATTGCGGGGGGTACCATGGGAAGGTAATATCAGTGTGGCTGGCTTTTCTAAATTATCTAAAGAATTTACTAGGCGAAGGTTCTTTTTTTCTAACCGTTTAATAACCTCGGGGTTATGGATAACCGCGCCCAGCGAATAAATCTTACCCTTGCTTTTACTAAGCGTTTCTTCAACAATATCTATTGCCCGCCTGACCCCCGAGCAGAAACCGATATTTTTGGCTAATTTAATCCCTGGCATGAAAGGTGCCTGATATTATCCATTATCTGTCCGGCAATATCTTGATAAGGCACCCTCCTTTCTATAGAGATTTGCTTACCGAAATACACGCAAACCCTTGCGGTGCGGATAAATTTTGCGCCGCGGGGCAATGCGTTTTCTGTTCCTTTTATAAAAACGGGTATCACCGGCACTCCTGACTTAGCAACCAAAAATCCTATGCCAGGGTAAGGGTCGGTAGAAGTACCGTCAAATCTCCTGCTCCCCTCCGGGAATAAAATTAATACCTCACCCTCCCTAAGGCGGCGCAGGGCATGCTTAAGGGCGGATAAATCTGCGGAATCCCTCTTTACGGGAAAAGCCCCTAGGCAAGAAAGATACCAGGAAATCAGCGGGTGGCAAAATAATTCTTCTTTAGCCATAAAACTTAACTTGCGCGGAGAAATTGCCCCTAAGACTATCGGATCTAAGTAACTGATATGGTTGCTAGCCAAAATAAAACCACCTTTCTTAGGTATATTTTCTATCCCTCTTGCCCGGACGCCGAATAATATCTTACAGAGAATAAACGCTAATAAACTGCTAAATCTATAAAACATCTTTAAGCACTAAACCCTTACCGAATTCCAATAGCTTCTTAGCGCGACTTAAATTCTTTGACTCTGCGTATATGCGCATCAGCGGCTCTGTCCCTGAGGCGCGAAACATTAGCCAACTCTCATCCTGACAGATTAATTTTATTCCATCGTAGTCTTTGACATGCACTACCTTCTCTCCCAGGAGTTCTGACGGCAGGCTCTCCTTCTTAGGCTCTGTTATCCGCCTTTCTAGGCGTAGATCTTCCCGCAGATAATAATACTTTCCGAACTGTTTCTCGGTGGCATTTAAGATTTCTAAGATATCCTTATTTCTATACGCCATCATCTCTAAAAGCAGAAGCCCGGCTACGGTTCCGTCCCGCTCGGGTATATACCCTTTTACTCCCATACCTCCCGCCTCTTCTCCGCCAGTAAGAATATCCTCAGTCTCCATGAGATTTGAGATGTATTTAAAGCCCACCGGGGTTTCGTAAAGCTTAACCTTTAGAAAATCGGCAATATGGTCAATCATGGTCGTGCCTGCGATAGTCTTGACAATACCGCCGCGCCAGACCCTATCCTGGTTTAGATGTAACGCCAAGAGCCCTAATATTTTCTGCGGATGGATAAAAATACCACCCGGGGCAACTGCGGCAATCCTATCCGCATCGCCATCTAGGGCTATGCCCAAATCAAATTTTTCCTTCTTGATCCTGGACTTTAATTCTTTAAGATTCTCTTCAATGGGCTCAGGGCCTATTCCACCAAAAGAAGGATTAACGCTATTACGCATAAATTCTAATTTTATATTAGTACCCTTAAGTATCTCAAGCATAAAGCTGTTCCCTGAACCATACATCGCATCTACTAAAACCTTAAATCTTTTCCTGCGGATCTTTTTTAAATCCAGGTACGAGCGGATAAACTTAACGTAATCAAGAGTTAAGTCTTCCTTTTTGATCAGGTCCGCCGAACCGCTCTCCTGCCTTACGGGCGTTTTGCCCAAGAGCCCTTCTACCTTCTCAGTCACCTCCGGGCCTGCTGCTCCTCCTGAAGGCACCTTAATCTTAAAACCGTTGTATTCAGCCGGATTATGAGAAGCAGTAATCATAATCCCTAAATCCAGTTTTCTAGTCTTTACCGCAAAGCTTAAGGCCGGCGTAGGTATGGCCCTATCAGAAAGTAAAACTTTTATATTATTATTCTTAAAGATTTCTGCAACTGCCTCGGCAAATTCAGGGGACATAAAACGCGTATCATAACCTACCGCTACTTTTTTACCAACGCCTAAGTAATCGGCCACGGCCTGCGAAAGAATTCTCAAATTTTCAAAGGTATAATTCTTGGCGATAACGCCCCGCCAGCCATCCGTACCGAATTTTATATCTGCGCTATTTTGCATTTCTTATCCTCTCGATAGCTGCTTTTGCATCCTTAGCGCCAAATACGTAAGAACCGGCGGCCAAGATATTAGCGCCTGCTTTAATGATTTTGCCTGCTACCCTATCATTTACTCCGCCGTCTACGGAAATATCTCCCTTGAAGATCGCGCGTAGTTTCTTTATCTTAGGTAAAACCGAAGGGATAAATTCCTGGCCGCTAAATCCCGGATTAACCGACATCACTAAAACAAAATCTACAAAGTTAATGACATCTTTTATTTTTGATAGCGGCGTAGCGGGATTTAAAGAAACCCCCAGCCTTACTCTTTTTTTATTTAATTTTAATTTTTGATCTTTTATTTTTGACTTGGAGATTGTCTCAATATGCACGGTAATCATGTCGCTTCCGGCATAGACAAAGGCATCAATAAAATTTTCTGGTTTCTCAATCATCAAATGCACATCCAAAGGAAGCTTAGTTACCTTACGGATATATTTAACTACTACCGGGCCGATGGTAATATTAGGTACAAAATTTCCGTCCATTACGTCTATATGCAGCATATCCGCCCCGGCTGACTCAACCCTTTTTATCTCTCTATCCAGGCAGCTAAAATCCGCGGATAAAATAGAAGGCGCTATCTTAATCTTCATCGGTAAAGCCCTTTCCTATTAATATATCTAAATACTCCTTCGGTAACTAAATAGCGGAAAGACCGGCCTTCTTTAATGGCCTGGCGCACTTCAAAACCCGAAACATCTACTGCTCTGATCGGCAGCGTAGAAATATGGGAAGGTATCTTCTCCAGGGGGTATCCCGGCCGGGTAGCGGCAATAAACTTTACCATCAGCATGATCTGATCCAGATCCTTCCATTCCTCCAGATATCTCAACAGGTCAGAGCCAATAATAAAATGCAACTCATCACGAGGGTATATTTTTTTAAGTTCCCTTAAAGTATCTATCGTATAAGAGCGGCCGTCCCGCTTAATTTCGCTGTCAGATACAAAAAAATAACTATTGCCCTTAATCGCTATTTTCACCATCGCTATCCTGGCATTCGCCGGGGCAATATCAGAACTATCCTTATGCGGAGGAAGATATGCAGGCACAAAAATAATCTTATCCAGTCTTAGTTTTTCTCTTGCTTCTTCGGCCAAGATAAGATGGCCGATGTGTATAGGATTAAAAGTTCCGCCTAAAATACCTATCTTCATATAATTTTTAAATCCAACTCCTCTATTTCAATAACATTCAAACTATGCTCTAATCTGTCCCTTCCCAAATACCATATATTTATAGGTAGTCAATTCTTCAAGGGCCATCGGGCCGCGGGCGTGCAATTTATCCGTAGAAATACCCATCTCAGCTCCCATCCCAAACTGGTATCCATCGGTAAAACGCGTAGAGGCATTCACGTAAACACAGGCAGAATCCACCAGTTTTAAAAATTTATCCGCGCTTGCCTTATCGTCTGTAACAATGGCATCGGAATGGCGCGAACCATAATAGTTTATGTGCCTGATGGCCTCATCTAAACTCTCCACCACTTTTACCGAAAGAATCAAATCCAGGTATTCACTATGGTAATCTTTTTTAGTCGCTAGCCTTATACCTCCCCGGGAGATCTTCTGCGTTAGGAGACAGCCGCGGATCTGGACACCCGCTTCTTTAAATTTCTTAAGCATCCCCGGAAGAAATCTAATCGCTACATCCTTATGCACAAGCATACTCTCCATGGCATTACAGACTCCCGGGCGCTGAACCTTTGCATTAAAGCAGATCTTCTCTGCCATATTCAAATCCGCCCATTCATCCACATAGACATGGCAGATACCCTTGTAATGCTTTATTACCGGTATGCGCGATAGCTTAACCACGCGGTTAATCAGGCTCTCTCCGCCGCGAGGTATCACCAAATCAATATAATTGTTCAATCTTAATAATATATCTACTGCGCGCCTATCCTTAGTAGTAACTAAATTTATTACGTCTAGGCAAAGGCCGTTTTTTTTTAACGACGCTTTTTAGTATATGGTAAATAGCCAGATTAGAGTTCAAGGCCTCGCTACCACCTCTTAGGATTACGGCGTTGCCGGATTTAAAACAAAGCCCGATACAATCCGCAGTCACATTTGGCCTTGATTCATAAATAATAGCGATAACGCCAATGGGAACGCGCACCTTATTAATCCAAAGGCCATTGGGCCTGCGCCAGGCCCTGATAATCTCGCCTACAGGGTCTTTTAACCTGGCTATTTCAAGCAGGGAATCAGACATCTCTTTTATTCTCTGATCATCCAGGTTAAGCCTATCGATAAAGGCGCGGGATGACTTTGCGGCAATAGCCTTTTGAATATCCTTTTTATTGGCTTTGAGGATAACGCTTTTATTACGCATTAATGCCGCAGCCATATTTTTTATGACCTTGCACTTCTGCACAGAAGATACGGTCAGCATGGACCGCGATGCTTCCTGGGCTATTCTGGCTATATGAGTAAGCTCTTGCTTTAATTTCATTTCTTTTATAGTACGACTATATTATTACGGTGGATTATCTCTTTATCGTGGCGCCCGCCTTTAACCTTATCCAGTTGCCTCTCGGAAATACCCACCTTACCCCTGGCGAATTCGTGATTTTCGCTATCTATTATACTAACAATATCGCCGGAATCAAAAACGCCACTTGCGGCAAGAATGCCTACTGAAAGCAGGCTCTTATTATTTAGCAGTGCTTTTTTTGCCCCCTGATCAACGGTAATTTTTCCTTTTGGTTTGGTGCCAAAGGCAATCCAACGATCTCTGGCTGCCAGGCCCGGTTTTGGCACGAATAATGTTCCCGTGCTAGCGGGATTTTTTATAGTGGAGAGGATAATATTTTTGTGCTTGCCGTTTGCGATTACGCAAGGAATCCCCGAATCTACGGCGATCTTGGCTGCCTCTAATTTAGTAATCATCCCGCCTACGCAGGTCTTTTTATACGTTGGGCAGGCGAGTGTTTTTATCTGTGGTGTAATCTCATCTACTAAGCGGATAACCTTTTTATCTCTATCCAGAAGTCCATCTACGTCTGAAAGAATAATTAAAAGGTCTGCCGAAATCAAGCTGGAAACCAAGGCGGAAAGCCGGTCATTATCCCCGAACCTGATCTCATCTGTAGAAACAGTATCGTTCTCATTCACGATAGGAATGGCGTTATTTCTTAATAATGCCAGCAATGTATTCTTGGCATTTAGATAACGGCTACGGTCATTAAAATCTTCCCAGGTTAAAAGAACCTGCGCGCAGGTTATTTTAACCTTCTTAAAATAATTACCGTAGGTATCCATAAGGAGATTCTGGCCTATCGCGGCAGCTGCCTGCAGAGATGGTAAATCTTTAGGCCGGGACTTTAAATTCATGGCGCTCATCCCTAAGGCAATCGCTCCTGAAGATACCACTACGATTTCCTTACCCTCTCTAACCAGTCCGGTTATCCCGAAAATTATCTTACCAAATATCCCCAGATCTAACAGGCCATTGCTAGAATAGAATAGGCTAGAACCTATCTTGATGACAATCCTCTTATAATTCTTCTCCGACAGCTTCAATTAACTCCTCCAGGCCTTCTTTCTTTAACGCTGAAATCGGATAAACTTTTTTCTTAATTACTTTTTTAAATTTCTTTAAATTTATGCTGGCAGTCTCTAAATCCATCTTATTGACTGCAATAATCTGCGGCTTTTTATAAACTTCCGGGCTATAGTCTTTTAATTCCTTATTTATGGCCCTGTAATCTTCTATGGGATCCCTGCCATCAAAACCGGATATGTCAATAAGGTGCACAAGAATTTTAGTGCGCTCAACGTGTCTTAAGAAC
>JAZDLA010000015.1:0-9755 GCA_043802425.1 Candidatus Omnitrophota bacterium | reverse complement strand
AGCTTTATCCTTTCCAGATTCTGGAACCTCTCTACTTCCTTAAACTGCCTCTGGACAAACCCAGAATATTTTACCTCAATTTCTACCTGCCGAGAAGCAAATTCTGGGATATCAAACCGGATATCATCAAAATTTTTTAATTGCTCCCAGGTTATCTGCGGCCTTTTCAAAAGCTCCTCTAAGGTAACGCTCTTTTTTAAAGGCGCTGTGCCTAAATTAACCAGACGATTATTGATCTCTTGCGTAGGTTTCAGGTGCGTTGTCTGTAAAAAATCAATTCCTTCTTTAATGGCCTGGGCCTTACTTTGAGTCTTGAGATAATCTTTTTTAGATACCAGGCCCAATTTATAACCTCTTTCTCTTAAGCGCAGATCGGCATTATCTTCGCGTAAAATCAAACGGTATTCTACCCGGGAAGTAAACATGCGATAGGGTTCGTTTGTGCCTTTAGTAGTCAAATCGTCAATTAATACGCCGATATAGCTTGTGGCACGGTCCAATACGAATGCTTCCTGGTTTTTTACCTTTAAAGCAGCATTGATCCCCGCCAGTAGACCTTGCGCTGCTGCTTCTTCATAACCGGTTGTGCCGTTAATCTGTCCGGCGAGATATAAATTTTTAATTAATTTTGCCTCCAGGGTAGGATAAAGCTGTGTTGGCTCAACCACGGTATGCTCTATACCATAACCAAATCTAATCACCTTTACATTCTCTAATCCTTCAATGGAATGGAGCATCTCTAATTGCACGTCTTCGGGTAAACTTATGGCCAAACCATTAGGATAAACCTGATCGCTTTCATAACCCTCCGGTTCTAAAAATATCTGGTGCCGCGTTTTTTCGGCAAATTTAACGATTTTATCTTCAATGGAAGGACAATAGCGCACACCTGTAGACTTGATTATCCCGGCATAGAGAGGGGAACGGTTAAGGTTATCCCGAATAATCTTATGGGTAATCTCATTAGTATAAGTAATGTGGCAGGAAATTTGTTCCTGGGTTAACTTTACGGTAGAAAAAGAAAACGGATGCGGTGGCTGATCGCCTCTTTGGATAATCAGACGGGAAAAATCAATTGTATTTTTATCCAGGCGCGGACAGGTTCCGGTTTTAAATCTTAAAAGATTAAAATCTAGCTCTTTTAGGTTTTGCGCTAATCCTAAGCTCGCCGGCTCATCAATTCTCCCTCCGGGAAAATGATTAAGCCCCACATGGATTAAGCCATCTAAGAAAGTCCCCGGGCAGATAACCACGCAAGTAGCATAAATTTCATCTCTATCATTAGTAACTACGCCCATTACGCGATTATCTCTGGTAATGAGCCTATGTACTTCTGCTTCTTTTATAAAAAGATTATCCTGCGCTTTAAGCAGCCCCTGCATATACTGTTTATATTGATCCCTGTCTATCTGGGCGCGGCTGGATTGCACCGCAGGGCCTTTAGAAGCATTGAGTATCCGAAACTGAATACCGCAGGCATCTGCGGCTTTGCCCATTTCTCCGCCTAAGGCATCAACTTCTTTTACCAACTGCCCTTTACCTACGCCGCCGATTGCCGGATTACAGCTCATCAGGCCGATGGTATCGCGCTTTAAGGTAACCATGAGTGTCTTACAACCCAGACGAGCACAAACAAGGGCTGCCTCTATGCCTGCGTGGCCTGCGCCGATAACTATAACATCGTATTTATCCATCTATTAATTAAATAGGGACAGGTCTAGACCCAAGTGGGGACCGTTTCTTAGCCCAATCGGAGAAGTATCCCAACTGGAGCTGCTTGTAGTCAACCGGGGGCACTTCTTGCTTTGGCGCAAGAAACGTCCCTAATATTATTACTGCTCTTGAGCGAATTTTATAAGGAGGGGCATAATTTCTTGGCCACGTAGTTCCCCTATCAAACCCAGCTTAGCTGCCTTTTCCGAAAAACTCAAGCTTCCGTCAGGCTCGGTGTTACCGCCACAAATTAGCAAGGGGACAGGATCGCTAGAATGAGCTTTAATAACGCAGACAGTAGAATGGTCTGCGGTCACGGCAATAATCGTATTGTCCGTATCCAATTTAGGCAATAGATTGGCAAAGAAAAATTTATCAATGGCTTCTATAATCTCTTGCTTTTTACGAAAATCTCCGTCGTGGGCCGGTTCATCCGGGCCTTTGATATGGATATAAATACCGTCGTACTTTTTAAGAGAACCCAGGGCTACCTTAGCCCAGATAGGATAATCCACGTCTAAGTGGCCGCTAGATTCAGGCACATCAATTATATCTATACCGGTCAAAAGGGCGATGCCTCTTTCTACGGGCATCTGCACAAAGGAACCGAATTTAATATTATAAAGACCTTCGATCTTCGGGAATTGCGGCAGGTGGTCTCCGGCATCGCGGGATAAGATAATGTTGGCAGGAAGCTTATTTTGGGAGACTCTTTCTTTATTCACTGCCGAATCATTAAGGACCTGATGAGATTTTCGCGTAAATTCATTTAAGAGAGCTGCAGCTTCTTTTGCTTCGCTTAAATTTTCATAACCCGGCATAGGCAGGGATTCTACCACAAAGTTCTCGAACTTTTCTTTAGCAATGCCGAATACCCCTTCTCTGGAATAAGCCGGATCGGTATTGGTGATCCAACCGGATAATTTAGAGCGCATGCCCCTAATTACCAGAACGCCGCGGTGGCCAATGGTATTCTTAAATTCAAAGGTAGCGTCGGATAAGGTAACTTTGGCATTCATCTCTTTGGATAAAGTAATGGCTTCTTCTGTAGTCAAATTTCTGCCTACGCGGCGGTCCTTTATGGTTAAGCCGTCGGCTTCAACCGTAGCAAAATTCACCCGCATAGCCAAATTTCCGTCGGCAATGGCGAGCCCTTCGGCAAAAGCCTCTAAAGGCCCCCGGCCGGTATAATATTTATGGGCATCATAACCCAAAAGGCTAATCACCGCGATATCCGATTCCGGGGCAATACCTTTGGCTACAGGATAAACAATACCTGTCCTGCCTTTCTGGGCCAACCGGTCAAGATTAGGCGTCAGGGCCGCTTCTAAAGGAGTCTTATTATTTAACTCCTTAATCGGCAGGTCACCTAGACCATCAAGTACAATATAGAGTATTTTTTTCATAGAGGATTATTTAACACTTGGAAAAGCCGCAGGCATGGCATTTGATGCAGCCTTCTTCGTGGCGCAACGTTCCGCCGCAATCAGGACAAACCCCCACCATATCTCCGTGTAAATTAAATCCAACAGCCGCAACCTCATTCGGGACCCCATCATGATAAGAATGTTTCATGGGTACATTTACGGATTCTTCTATGGCAACTGGTACCGCTATGCCATTAAGTAATCTTTTTTCTATCACCCGGGCAATCGCATCCGCGCAGGAGAATATGCGTTGTCCTTTTTCCCAAGAGGGCGAAGGACAGCTGATATTGCGTAATTGTTCAATAATGGATTTTACCTCGATGCCTGAACGAAAAGCCAAAGAGACTAATCTCCCGATAGCTTCAAGTTGCGAAGCGGCGCAACCACCGGCCTTACCCATCTGGGTAAAAAGCTCAAAAGGCTTACCTTGCTCGTCGCTATTAATGGTCACATAGAGATTGCCGCAGCCTGTGGCTACTTTTGTGGTCGTCCCCATAATTACTTCCGGCCGCGGACGGGGAGCGATTTCTTGTTTGGGCTCCAGTGTCTTGTTTTCTTCTTTGGGGTTATTGCGGGCGATGTTCAAAACCTGTTCTTCGCGGCTCCTGTCGCGGTAGATAGTAATACCTTTGCAGCCCAATTCATAAGCCAGTATATAAGCCTTCTCTACATCATCAAGCGTAGCCTCATTAGGGAAATTAATGGTCTTAGAGACGGCATTATGCGTGTATTTTTGAAAGGCAGCCTGCATGCGTACGTGCCATTCGGGTAAAATATCGTGGCTGGTAACGAACACCCTCCTTACCTCTTCGGGTATATTCTGAAAATCATGAATGGTGCCTTTCTCGGCGATCTTTTCCATCAATTCACGGGTATAAAACCCGCGTTTACGCGCCACCTCTTCAAACAAAGAATTAACCTCGGTAAGCTTATCGTTATCCATGACATTACGATAATAAGAAATAGCAAACAAGGGCTCAATCCCTGAAGAACAGGGCCCGGCAATAATACTGATGGTGCCGGTCGGCGCAATAGTAGTCAGGGTAGCATTACGCAGACGTAGCGCCCCTTCTTTTTTATCATAAATACTCCCCTTAAAAGAAGGGAATAGCCCTTTATCTTTACCTAGCTCTAGCGATTTTTTCGTAGCCTCATTTAAGATAAAAGACATCACCTTTTCCGCAAGGGCTACTGCTTCATCACTATTATAAGGCACGCCTAAGCGTATCAACAAACTCGCCCAGCCCATCACACCCAAGCCGATTTTGCGCGTTAATTTAGTCGCCTTCTCGATAGCCGGCAGAGGGAATTTATTCACATCAATCAGATTATCCAAAAAATGCACGGCTAAATGCGTGACTGTTTTTAATTTATCCCAGTCAATTTCACAATATCCCTTTACCTCCTTAAACATCCTGGAGAGGTTTATGGAGCCTAAATCGCAGCTTTCATAAGGCAGGAGCACCTGCTCGCCGCAGGGATTTGTGGACTCGTATTTACCCAGCTTAGGCGTAGGGTTAAAATCATTCATCTGGTCGATAAAAATAATCCCCGGCTCGCCGTTTTTGTGCGCCTGCTTAATAATCAAATTAAAGACCTCTTTAGTATTAAGCCGCTCTACCACTCTATTTGAATGGGGATCGATTAAATCGTAGTCTTGGCTATTTTTTAGTTTCTGCATAAAGTCATCGGTAATCGCTACCGAGATATTAAAATTAGTAATCTCTTTGTTATTTTCCTTACAGGTAATAAATTCTATGATGTCAGGGTGGTCGACGCGTAAAATTCCCATGTTCGCACCGCGCCTGGTTCCTCCCTGTTTTACCGCTTCGGTAGCAGCATCATAAACCTTCATAAAAGAAACCGGGCCCGAAGCAATGCCGCCGGTAGTCTTGACTACGGAATTTTTAGGGCGTAACCGCGAAAAAGAAAAACCCGTGCCGCCGCCGGATTTATGAATCATGGCGGTGGCCTTAAGCGTCTCAAATATAGAATTCATAGAATCATCTATCGGCAAAGTAAAGCAGGCGCTCAATTGTCCCAACTCTTTTCCGGCATTCATCAGGCAAGGGGAATTGGGTATGAATTCTAACGCCATCATCACCCGGCAAAACGCCTCTTCTAATTTTAATACCTCTTCTTCTGTTTTACCGTAAGATTTATCTGCTATAGCAATAGCCTTGGCCACGCGGCGAAATAACCCTTGCGGCGTCTCTACAACCTTACCCGTTTCGTCTTTGCTTAAATACCTCTTTTCTAATACCTTTAGGGCATTCTCGGAAAGTGGTAATGCCATTTCATCCTCCAAATTAGAATTAAGACGTTAAAAGTTAAGCTTGACCCTGCGAACGAAGTATATCATTGCCAAATTTTTCTGTCAAGGAAAAAATACAATATATAGTATTACGTTGGTTTAAAGTATACAATATTTAGTAGATCAGCCTTCTAACTTTTAGCGGGGCTAGAGAGATCGGCAGGACTCCCTAATCACTAATTCTGTCGGAAGAAGAATTTTTTTTGCCTTATGGACTTTATCCTTAGCGGCTATTAAAAGATTTAATTCCTTAACACCCTCTTGTGCCATCTTAATCAAAGGTTGCCTTACCGTAGTTAAAGCCACCGGCCCGTAAAGCCCGGAAGGATTATCATCAAAACCTACGATGGATAAATCATCCGGAATCTTACGGCCCAGTTCCCGAGCTAATGTCATCACCTCAAGCGCCATAGAATCAGAAGCAACAAATACCGCAGTAGGCGGATTGGGCATCTTGATTAATTTTTCCGCGGCATGCCTAGCTTCTCCCCGCGAATAATTTGTTTTAAAGACGTAATCCGGATTAAATTCGATATTATTTTTTCCCAAGGCCTGCTTATAACCTTCAAAACGCCAGGCCGCTGCCTGCGTGATTAAGTCCCCGGTAATGTGCGCTATTTTTTTATGCCCTAAACCGATTAAATAATCAACTGCCTCCTGCGCGCCTTTTTTATTATCTACGGCAATGCAGTCGACTTCTAAATCCTGAACATAATTATTGATCACTATAGAAGGTAGGCCCGAGGATAAAGCATCTTCAAGTTGCTGCCGGTTAGTAATGACATCGGCAAAGATCACTCCTCCTACCCCTTTTAAATTCAGCGGCGTGCGGCTGTCAGTAAGATGCAATAACAAATCTAATTTCAATGCTTCACAGAGCGTGCCTATGCCACGGATTAATTCCATGGCGTAGAAAGAGTAAAAGATACCCTCATAGCGCGGAATGACCAGGGCTACAACATTACTCCTGCCTGTAGCTAAGCGCTGGGCAAGAATAGAGGGTTGGAAATTAAGCTGTTTGACCGCCTCAAGGACATTAATGCGGTTTTCTTCTTTAACTGAGGAGATTTTATTGATGACGCGCGAGACGGTCGTAATAGATACCCCGGCCATGCGGGCACCGTCTTGTATGGAGATTGGTTTGGCAGGGCCCTTTTTAATCCGCATTATCTTACCGTATCACCCACGTCTATGTCGGCGATCTTTTCCTTTATATCGCAGGCAGAAAGACTATCGCGCACCTGAATAACTTCAATGGTGGCAATAGCCTTACTTCCTTTATACACCTGAAAGATATCGCCCATTTTTATACCCGCATCCTGGCCTAAATTAATCACCGCAAAATTATTCTCTTTGTTGACCCCCAGCACCGAACCCCCCGTGTGGACCTGCTCGCCTCTCTCCTCCACTGAAGGATCCGCTGTTTGCTGACGGCCCGAACCGGATATTTCTCCCTGCGGGCGTACGACTATGGGCGGTAATTCTATGGATTCTTTTCTCTGAATTCCCGCACCCCCTGTATCAACACCGCCGCTGCGTAACATATCTACCCTGCTTCTTATATCTATTTCTTTAGTCCTGGTCAGCCGGTCCTGTAAGAACAACTCTATTTCGCTGAGCCTGCGTTCAAGTTCGGACTTCTCCTGTTGAAGCTTCTGGAACTGACTCTCTAGGCTCGTCTTCTGGCTAACCAATCTCTTCACCTGCCTCCTTAAGGATATATTCTCGCTCCTCATGGGTTTTAATTGGTCCTGAATCTTAAACTTCGTGTTCTTCTCCAAAACCAACTGGGAAGTTATATTATCAAACGTTTTTTGATTGTACTCCAACTGCTGCTGGACCTCATCTTTATCGCGGGTCAGGTTTTCTAAATCTTTGCGCAACTGCTGATTGTCTGTATTCAGCTTCTTTAATTCGGCGCGCAGATTATCCACCTGCAGGGAAAGGTCTGTCTTGGACTTCAGCACGCTTGCCCAATAAATATCTTCTCTCGAAGAGGAAGAGCTGATTTCTCCTGCGGCGCCAGTAGGGATAGAGACCTGCGCTTTTTCTTCTAATTCAGCCCTCTCCTTAATTATCAATTCGTAATCTCTCTGAATCCGTTCCTTTTGCTTAAGGAGATTATCCTTTTCCCGGGTGATCTCATCTAAGTCGCTATTTAATCCGTCGACTTTCTCCTGAAGCTCTTTTACCTCTTTAGCGGCTTCGTTAATCTTTTTGGTCAGGGTTTTGTTATCAGTCTTTAATTCATCCCTTTCTCTCTCGATAAACCTCTTTGCGCTATATGTCTTGAGGTTGACAAAAATACTCACTACCAGGATAACGGCTAAGCCTATAGTAATAAATTTTATTTTCCCTTCCAAGGCCTTTAGGTCCATCTTTTATAATATGCCGGCAAATACCTTCTGCATCACCAGGCTCGCTGCGCCTATGGCTACTGCATTTTCTCTCAACTGAGAATAAGTAACCTTGAGGTCTTCGGTCGCCTCCCTAAAAGCCCATTCTCTTATAGTCAGGTTTACTCTAGACAGGAATTCTTCGCCCGCCTCTTCTAATCCACCGCCGATCATTACTACTTCCGGGTTCAATAAATTCACTAGATAGGCAATTTTTATTCCCAGCCTCTTAGCCGCTTTATCCAGAACAGCCCGGGCAATGGCGTCGCCGCTTCTATTTGCGCTAAAGACGCTTTTTAGATCCACATTATTGATGTTACTGGAGGTTAACTTAAAAAATTCTTTGGCCAAAGCCTTCTCTTTACCTAACATCGCTTTCACATCTTCAATAATGCCTAAATCCATCTCCCAGCGTTTCAAGAAACAACCTGCTGCCGCAGCGCAGTTAAACAGGTCCTTTTCTTTGTAATTAAAGATGGCGACTTCCCCGGCATACCCCTTTGTGCCGGTATAAATTTCACCGTTCACTACGATGCCACAACCCACCCCTGAGAACATATAAATAACATTTTTATATTGGCCTTTTAAATTCTGCCAATACTCGCCAAAACAGGCGCAGGTCGCATCGTTCTCCGCTAATAGGGGCAGGCTAAATTCTTTCTCAATCAGCTCCCGTAAAGGGATATCTACCGACGCGTAGGTATAATGGTGGTCGGATTTTTGCGGCCAGTGAATGGAGCCATCTTTTTTATTCACTAGACCTGCTAAACCAATACCCACGCCCCTAATATTTGTGGTGTATTCCTTGGAACGCCGTAAGATTTCGCGAATAATATCCAATAAGCACTCGGTAATCTCTTTAACTGAAGGCTTGGGCTTGACAATCTGGGTCTTGGTAATAATATTACCTTTTAAATCCAATAAAAGGCCGACCATATTAGCAAGGTTTAAACCCACCCCGATAATGTAGCCGCCTTCGGCATTTAAATCTAAAAGCGACGGCCGCCTGCCGCCTTCTGAAACATCCAGCTCCCTTTCCACTACCAGGTTATTTTTGATAAACTCGTCTATATAATTGGAGATAGTGACCACATTAATACCCAGCTCTTTGGAGATGTCAGGACGGCTGATGGGCCCCTGGCGTCTGAGAATTTCCAGGATATCAATGCTGCGTTTTTCTTTTTCGGTGAGGTCGTTTCTGCGTAAATCTGGAGGCTGCATATCGTATCTTTTCTGGGAAGGGACTTTCATCTTATTTAATACTTACTTAAGCTTTATTTATACTACTAACTATGCTATAAGTCAAGTATTTTTAAGAGGATTGGAGAAAAGAAAAGACTTTATAAAGGGTTTAATCAACATCCAGCATTTCAATACCTCTATCCACAATGCCGGCTGGCGAAATTACCACCACGCTTATTATTTTGGTGCCTGCTTGTGTATAAGCTGTATCGAATGCCTGTTGTTCTGGGGCAGGGCTTGCTGTGCCTATGTCTCCAGACCAAAGATACTGCATTTCTACATGCATGCAACCGGTCTCCGCGACATAGACAAGAGCGCTAATATCAATACCCTGGTCTTTATGGGGTCTGTACAAAGATGAATTTAAATCCAACTTTGTCATATCGAATGCCCTATACCCTTCTTTTAAAGAAAGGTCTAAGAAAGTTTTCAGATTATATCCTAAAGGCTTTTGCTCCTCTATCTCTTGCAGCCTGTCGTTAACTAACTTAACGGTTTCTAAAAATCCGCCTTCTGTTTTTTCCAGCAACTTATTATAATAGTCCTTGGCCTTGGCAGTATCGTCCCCCCATTGGCTAAGCAGCCCTAATTGATATAAACTTGAAATAACCTGGGGGCTTATGGGTTCTTTCTGGGATAACTTTTCAAAATAATCCCTGCCTG
>JAZDLA010000014.1:0-14841 GCA_043802425.1 Candidatus Omnitrophota bacterium | reverse complement strand
TGCGTTTCGGTATCACTGACGGTTGTCCGCGTACCCTAGAAGAGGTAGGCAATGTCTTTAAGGTTACCCGCGAAAGGGTGCGTCAGATTGAGGCAAAGGCCTTAAAGAAGTTGCGTCATCCTACGCGTTCCCGCAGACTGCGCAGTTTTCTGGATATGACTCTTCTGCACCAGAGGGAATAAGGGTTCTCCTTATCTGCTTCTATCCCAATTTTCCCTTGCCAAAAACCCTGTAAAATAGTAATATATAGTATTACTTTGCGGGCCCATAGCTCAGTGGTAGAGCAGGTGACTCATAATCACTTGGTCCGGGGTTCGAATCCCTGTGGGCCCAGGAGTCGAATGTTTTACGGCCTGGAGGTTCTCCCGCTATAGCGATAAAGATTTTCCGGAGCGGGATCCCGCCTCGGATAGGTAAAATTATTGAGGCGGGAGAACCCTTCTGGGCCCAGTGTATGGATACCTATGTAGGGCGCGGGCGCATGGCTCAGCTGGTTAGAGCGCCACACTCACATTGTGGAGATCGAAGGTCCGAATCCTTCTGCGCCCACCAGATAACCATTAGAGCAAGTCAAGCGATGTTAGCGTCTTTTATTGCGAAAGGATGGCGGTGATTGATCTAAAGGCACAGATAGGGCACCTAGTGAATTTACAGACAATTGATAGTGAAATTTATGCGCTGAAAAATGAAAAGGAGTTAAAGCCCAAAGAGATTGAAGCTATTGATGCTTCCTTTGAGGAGAAAAAAAAGCACTTAGCGGCCATAGAGGAATCGTTGTTGAATCTACAAAGGCAGAGAAAAGAGAAGGAGCTGGAATTAGCCTCTAAAGAGGAAAGCGTCAAGAAATTGCAAGGCCAACTTTATCAGCTTAAAACAAATAAGGATTACCAGACAATGTTGCAGCAGATAGAGGGCGAGAAAGCAGGCAGTTCGGTAATAGAAGACCGTATTTTAGAAATCTTTGACCAGTCAGATAAGGTAAAGAATGATATTGCTGGCGAAAAACAGAAACTCCAAGAGGGAGAGAAAGCTTCCGGGGCACAGAAGAAGGTTATTCAGGATAGGATAAAGGCGATAGAGGACAGGTTAGCACAGTTAGAGGCCAAGAGGGAGCAGATCCTGCCTGATGTAGATAAGAAAATGTTAATTCAATACGAAAGGATATTGCATAATCGTGACGGTTTAGCTATCGTCAGCGTTAAAGGTAATTCCTGCGGCGGTTGCAATATGTTTGTTCCTCCGCAGGTAATCAATCTGATCAGGATGTACGAACGCATCATTACCTGCGAAGTTTGTAACAGAATATTATCTATTGAAGATGAAAGAGCTGGAGATATACATTGACGGGGCTTCTAAGGGGAATCCTGGGCCCAGCGGTATCGGCGTAGTTGTTTGCCAGGGCGGAGAAACCATTAAAAACATAGCTAATTATATCGGCAATACCACGAATAATATTGCCGAATATACGGCTTTGATTTATGGATTACAGGAGGGTCTTCTGCTTAAGGCAGAAAACATAACCGTAAAGACTGATAGCCAACTTCTATATCGGCAGTTAAAAAAAATTTATAAAGTAAAGAATCCTAATATATTAGAATTGTATAATCAGGTGACGCATCTAATCGCGGCCTTTGCGGGGTTTTCTATTAATCATATTCCCCGGGAAGAAAATAAGGGCGCGGATAAATTAGCTAATCAGGCAGTAAAACAGGCATTAAAAAAGAAGTAGTTAAATATATTCTCTCTTTGACAAAATGGCGGGTTCCGTTAGTATAAAAGTTCATCTAACGGGGCGGGTAGAAGGTGGTTGCCCTTGACATCTTTGATGTCAAGGGAGGAAAGTCCGGGCTCCTAAAGGACAGCGTAATGGGTAATACCCATCCTGCGCATCTAGTGTGTGCAGAGGAATAGAGCCACAGAGACGAGTCCTGCACCCAGTAAGCTGGGTGCGGGGGTGAAACGGGGTAATCTCTACGCGGAGCAAGGCAAAATAGGAGATGAGCGCTAGTCCGGCGCGTTTCCCGTATTTTGCGGGATCCCGTCTGCTATAAAATAGCGTGACGGGAATCAATCTCGGGTAAGCTGCTAGAGCCCTGGCGGTAACGCCGGGGTCGAGAGAAATGACCACTTTGGATGCGCGGATATTCGCAATCGACACAGAACTCGGCTTATTCTACCCGCCCCCTATTAAAATTAAAAAGGGAAAATGGAAAAGTTTTAAGTTTTTACTTAACATATATAACTAAGGAGGATCAAACATGTCCGGTCATTCGAAATGGAAGACAAATAAAGGTAGAAAGTCGATAGCCGACGCCAAAAAAGGCGCTACCTATACCAAGGTGATAAAAGAAATTACCGTAGCGGCGCGCGAAGGCGGCGGAAATCCCGATACCAATATCAGGCTACGTACAGCCATGTCCAGGGCCAAGGAAGCAAATATGCCTTCGGATAATGTGAAGATGGCTATTAAGCGCGGCACAGGAGAAATACCGGGTGTAGTTTATGAAACCGTAATGTATGAAGCCTATGGTCCGGGCGGGGTGGCGATTATGATAGAGGCGCTTACGGATAATAAAAACCGCACCACTGCGGAATTGCGCAATATCATGTCCAAGAAAAGCGGTAACCTTGCCGGGGCAGGAGCGGTAAGTTGGATGTTTACTAAAAAAGGTTATATATTAATTGAGAAGAGCCAGGCTAAGGAAGATGAATTAATGTCTATTGTCTTAGATGCCGGGGCTGAAGATTTTAAATCCGATGATAAGAATTATGAGATCACCACTTCCGTCCAGGATCTAGAAAAGGTCAAAGAGGCCATACAGGTAAAAGGGATAAAATGGCTTGATGCGGAGCTGACTATGGTTCCTTCCTCAACCATTAAATTAACAGGGACAGATGCCAAGCAGTTATTAGGTTTAATCGACACCCTGGAAGAGCATGACGATGTGCAGCAGGTTTACGCTAATTTTGATATCCCCGATGAAATTATGGAACAGATAGCTGCTAGCGAATAAAAGATGAGGATCTTAGGGATTGATCCGGCCTTAAGCGTAACCGGATACGGCGTAGTCGATTTTAAAAACAATAGGCCTCATCTTTTAGAAGCAGGAATAATCACCACTTGGCCCAAAGAAACAATACCTAAACGGCTGGAGAGAATATACGCAGGGGTAACAAAATTAATTGTTGACACCAGGCCTGACGTAATTGTTCTAGAAAAATTATACGTGCACTACCGTCATCCTACCACCGCTTATATTCTAGGTCAGGCGCGCGGCGTAATCTGTCTTGCTTGTGCCAAAGAAAGGATACCCCTGGCTGAATATGCTGCTACCCGTGTGAAAAAAGCTATTGTGGGCCGCGGATTAGCTTCTAAATATCAAGTGCAGAGGATGGTGGCGAATATCCTGAGTTTAAACCGGTTGCCCAAATATACTGATGTTACCGATGCCCTGGGGTTAGCTATCGCCCATAGTTATATCGCGAGGCTTAAAACATGATTGCGCGTATTTCCGGGAAAGTAACCGAAAAAGGCACAAATTACCTGCTTATTGACGTCAACGGAATTTACTATAAGGTGTTTATTCCCCTGACGGTGATGCAGAGGCTGGATGAAACTATGCTTAGCGATGACAGAATAGACTTGATCACTTACCACTATTTTCAGGTAGAGCCGACTAAGAGCACGCCGATGTTAATTGGTTTTTTAAATGATGTTGAAAAGGAGTTCTTCGAGGCGTTCATTACTGTTTCCGGCATCGGCCCGCGGGCAGCGTTAAGGGCGTTGAATAAACCTATATCGCAGGTTGCGCAGGCTATTGATGAAGGGAATATAGATTTCTTACAATCCTTACCAGGGATAGGCCTGCAGAGGGCAAAGGAGATTGTGGCCAAGCTTCAGAATAAAGTAGGTAAGTTTGGCCTGATACAGGATGATAGGATAAAAGAAGAGAAAATAAAAACCCGCGATATCCAAGAAGAGACTTTAGCCGTGTTGACGCAGTTAGAATATAAGAAATCCGAGGCCTCATTAATGATAAAGAGGGCGCTAGAAAGAAATCCTAATATAGAGACCGCTGAAGAATTATTAAATGAAGTCTACAAGCAGAGGAAATTAAAATAAAATGGCAGAAAATAATATAAAAGCAGCGATAGAAGCAATGTTATTTTCTAGCGAGAAACCTCTGGTCCTCGAACAGATAAAAAGCGCGCTGGATGGTATAAGTACAAATGAAATCCGCGCCGGTATAGAAGAATTAGGCCAGGATTACGAGAAGGCTAACCGCGGGATACGCATTATAGAAATAGCGGGCGGTTTTCAAATGATTACTGCGCCTGTGTTCATTTCGTTCTTAAAGAAATTGTATAAAAAGCAGCGCGCTGAGAAATTATCCGTACCGGCGCTGGAGACATTAGCCATAATTGCCTATAAGCAGCCTGTCACGCGCCTGGACATAGAGTCCATAAGAAACGTAAATGCTGATGGGATGATGAAAGGCCTTTTAGATAAGGATCTTATCCGTGTTACCGGGAGAAGGAAAGCCCCGGGGAGGCCTAAGGTTTACGGGACAACGCGGCAATTCCTGGAGCATTTTGGTTTAAAGTCCTTAGAAGAGTTGCCTAAGATAGAAGAGTTTTTGGCATCGCAAGAACCAAATTCCCCGGTACTTTCTACGACAAAGGAGGAAAAATAATGAGCCTAAAGAATCTGCGTAAGGACGTTGATAATATAGATAAAAAAATCATCCAGCTTTTAAATACGCGCGCCAGGACTACCTCGAATATTGCTAAGTTAAAACGTAAAAGCGGAAAGAGCGTTTATTCTCCGGACCGCGAAAGGGAAGTTTTAAAGAAAATCACCCTGATCAATAAAGGGCCCTTGGGCGTGGATGCCCTTGAAGCGATATACCGCGAGGTAATGTCTTCCAGCCTCTCTTCAGATAGGCCCCTTAGGGTAGCGTATCTAGGGCCAGAGGCTACTTTTACGCATTTGGCCGCCTTAAAAAGATTTGGCTCCCAGGTAGAATACATTGCCTCTAATAGTATTACCGATGTATTCCTTGAGGTGGAGAGGGATAATGCAGATTATGGCGTGGTGCCCATAGAGAATTCAGTGGAAGGGGCGGTTAGCCACACCCTAGATATGTTTATGGATTCGGAATTAAAGATTTGCAGCCAGACCATTTTGGACGTAGCGCACTATCTTTTAGCTAACTGCCCTAAGAATAAGATTAAGCGCATATATTCCAATCCCCAGGTCTTTGGGCAGTGCAGGATTTGGCTCCAGGAGAATTTACCGTGCGCAGGAATAATCGAAGTCTCTAGCACCACGCGCGCAGCGCAGATTGCGACGAGAGAAAAAAACAGCGCTTGCATCGCTTCGCTATTAGCGGCTAAGGTCTATAAGTTAAAAGTGATTGCTTCGGATATCGCGGATTCGCCGTATAATATCACGCGCTTCTTGCTCATCGGCAAGGATGATGTGCCTGCGACCGGCCATGACCGCACATCAGTTATGTTTTCTATTAAGGATAAGGTAGGTGCTTTACACGATATGCTTATACCTTTCAAGAAACATAAGATTAATCTCACCAAGATTGAGTCCCGGCCTTCTAAAAAGAAGGCCTGGGATTATTATTTCTTCGTGGACTTAGATGGGCATAAGGATAATCCCCGGGTAAAAAAGGCGCTTACGGAATTAGAGAATAAGTGCAGGTTCTTAAAAGTTTTAGGTTCCTATCCCTTAGGAGAATAAAATAGGGACGGTTCTTACGCCAAAGGGAGAAGTGTCCCCTATAGTGACACTTCTTCGATTGGCTCCAGAAGTGTCCCTGGAGATAAATATGAAAGAGTTGATTAGGAAAAATATATTAAATATAAAGCCTTATGTCGCGGGTAAGCCTATTGAGGAGATTAAACGGCAATTGGGCCTGAAAGAGGTAATCAAGCTTGCTTCCAATGAGAACCCCTTAGGGGCCTCCCCAAAGGCGGTAGAGGCGATAAAGAAAAGTTTATCAGGAATCAATCGCTATCCCGACAGCCAGGGTTATTACCTGAAGAAGAGAATCGCGCGTTACCTGAATGTTAAGCCAGCAAATATAGTCCTGGGTAACGGTTCTGATGAGCTGATTGATATTATTATCAAGACCTTTGTAGAAGATGGCGAAAATATTATTACTGCAGATACTACCTTTTTAGAATACGGGATTATTGCCAAGGTCAATGCCCGCAGCATTGTCACCGTTCCTTTGAGGTATTTTAAATATGATTTAGAAGGGATAAAAAAGAAGATAGATAGAAAGACTAAATTAATCTTTATCTCCAATCCCAATAATCCTACGGGTACATATGTGACTAAGTATGAATTGAAGGATTTTATGCGCGATTTACCCGATAGCCTGTTGCTGGTTTTAGACGAGGCCTATGATACCTTCATTGATGTTGATGATTTTCCCAGGGGCTTAGAGTATCTTAAGGGTAAGAATGTTATAACCCTGAAAACTTTTTCCAAGGCATACGGCTTGGCGGGCTTAAGGGTAGGTTATGCCATAGCTGACGCCGAACTTACCCCTTACATGGAGAACGCCAGGCAGCCTTTTAATGTTAATCTGCTCGCTCAGGCTGCGGCAATCGCGGCATTAGATGACAGAAAGTTTTTACGCAAGACAAGGGAAAAAATTTTAACAGGCAAGGATTACCTGTATGATGCCCTGGCAAGGCTCGGTATAGTTTATGTTCCTAGCGTCGCTAATTTTATTCTTATTGATGTAGGTAGGGATGGGGTAGCGGTATTCAAAGAAATGCTTAAATACGGGGTAATCGTAAGAGATATGAGCCAATATGGCCTGAAGAATTTTATTCGCGTAACTATAGGTACAAAGAAAGAGAACGAAAGGTTTATCAAGGTATTAAAGAAAATACTATAGGCGGAGGCACATATGATTATCGTTTTAAGGCCGGATGCTACAGACGAACAGATAAATCATATCATCGAGAAGGTAGAGAAATTAGGGCTTAAGCCGCATGTCTCCAGGGGTACACAACGTACGATTATCGGAGTTATCGGGCCCGAAGACATATTGCGCGTTACGCCTTTAGAGGCTTTTCCTGGCGTAGAAACAGTTATGCCGGTCTTAGCACCCTACAAGCTCGTTTCGCGGGAATTCAAGTCCCAGGATTCGCTGATTGATTTAGGCAGGGGTGTGAAGCTCGGCGGTAAAAAGATAGTGGTGATGGCCGGACCTTGTGCCATAGAAAATCTAGAGACGCTTGAAGTAATCGCTAGGCTAATAAAGAAGGCAGGCGCTACGGTTTTACGCGGCGGGGCATTTAAGCCGCGGACATCGCCTTACAGTTTTCAAGGATTAGGCGAAGAGGGCCTTAAAATTTTAAATAAGGTGGGCAATGAATTAGACTTATCTACGGTAACCGAAGTAATGGACCCGCGCGACGTAGAATTAGTAGCCAGGTATGCCGATATTCTGCAGATCGGCGCACGGAATATGCAGAATTTTAATCTGCTCAAAGAAGTAGGGCAGACCAAGAAGCCAGTGCTGCTTAAGCGTGGTATGTCTTCAACTATCAAAGAATTACTCATGTCCGCAGAATATATATTGTCAGGAGGTAATTTTAATGTCATATTGTGCGAGCGCGGCATCAGGACATTTGAAGATTTCACGCGCAATACTTTAGATATCAGCGCCGTACCTGCCGTAGAACAACTTTCGCATTTACCCGTAATCGTTGATCCCAGTCATGCAGCAGGTAAGTGGGGATTAGTCCCTGCGCTTTCCAAGGCAGCAGTGGCTTCTGGCGCAGACGGTCTGATTATTGAGGTGCATAGCCATCCTGAAGATGCTGTTTCTGACGGCGCGCAGTCGCTCATACCGGATAATTTCACCCAGCTTATGGAGGAGTTAAAGACACTGGCTAAGGCGTTAGGCAGGGAGATTTAGTTTTGTTTAAATGCTGAAAAGTTTGAATGTTTAAATGTTTGAAGGGAGAAGATGAGATTATTTAAGAAGGTAGCTATTGTAGGTGTAGGCCTGATTGGCGGATCCATGGCCTTGGCGATAAAGAAGAAACGATTAGCCATACAGATAGTGGGGGTAAGTCGTCATAAAAGTACTTTAGCCTTAGCTAAAAAGTCCGGCGCAATAGATCAGGGCTCGCAGGATTTAAGCATCATCAAAGACGCAGACCTGGTAATTTTGGCTACGCCGGTAAAAACTATATTAGACTTAGCAAGACCAATTCTTAAGTTTATTCGTCCAGACTCTATTGTCTGCGATGTGGGAAGCACAAAACAGGAGATTGTCTCTAAGCTAAGCAATATCTTTCCCGGTTTTGTAGGTAGCCATCCCCTGGCCGGATCAGAAAAACGCGGTGTCAGTAATGCCTCATCCGGAATCTTTAAAAATTCTTTATGTATATTGACCCCTACTGATAAGACAGATCCCAAGGCCTTGGCGAAAATAGAAAAATTATGGCATCAGCTGGGAGTAAAAGTACTTTTTTTAAACCCGGATATTCACGATAAAGCCCTCTCCCTAGTCAGCCATCTGCCTCATGCCCTGGCTTTCTCTTTAGCGGGCATCATACCGACTAAATACTTGAAACTAGGCGTTAACAGTTTAAAGGATACTACGCGTATCGCTGTTTCGGATAGCCAGCTTTGGGCGGATATATTTTTAAGTAATCGAAAAAATATATTAGAGTCAATACGGCTCTTTGCAAAAAATCTATCTAAGATGCAATCGGCGATTAATAAAAAAGATAGAAAAGCGTTGATCAGGATTTTAGAGGACGCCAAAGCTAAAAGAGAACTCTTAGGATGACAAATCTCAGGGACACCCAGCCAGCTAAAGCTAAGGATGTCCCCTTGACAGCTAAAGGGGGGACACCCTGCCGATTAGCAGAATGGGTGTCCCTAATAGTGACTATAAAGGATGATTATTGCTATTGACGGTCCGGCCGGCGCAGGTAAAAGTACCATCGCCAGGTTAACAGCCCAGAAACTGGGCTTTCTTTATATCGACACCGGAGCAATGTACCGCGCGCTGACCTTAAAGGCCTTGGAAACAAAAATAGATATAGACAATAATTTGGTTGTTATTGAAATGGCGCGTAACACAAGTATCGCTTTAACTAATAACCAGGACGGTTCTTTAAAGATATTGCTGGATGGCCAGGATGTAACTAGAGAAATTAGGCAGCCGCGTATCACCAGATTAGTTTCCGATATTGCTAAAATCAAGGAAGTAAGGCAAGTAATGTTAGCCTTACAGCGAAAATTAGGCAGGCTAAGCGATAGCATCTTAGACGGACGAGATATAGGCACTGTGGTCTTTCCGGATGCGGATAAAAAATTCTATCTTGACGCCGAATTCCAGGAGCGGACTAAGCGGCGTCACAAAGAGTTAGAAGAATTAGGGCAAAAGATTACCCTTGAGGATGTTGAGTTTGACCTGCGTAATCGCGATACCATTGATTCTACCCGGGAATTTGCGCCACTAAAAAAAGCCCAAGACGCTATTTACATAGATACTACTCGTATGACTATCCAAGACGTCGTAGATAATATCTTAAAACAAATCCATGGATAAATCCCTTATCCGTAATTTTTGTATTATTGCCCATATTGACCACGGTAAGTCTACTTTAGCGGACAGGATATTGGAGTTGACCGGGGCGGTAGATAAGAGGCATAGCCGCGACCAGCTGCTTGATGATATGGATCTGGAGAGGGAGCGGGGCATAACCATTAAGGCCTCGATGGTGAGGCTATCGTATCGTGCCCATAACGGTAAAGAGTACGTTTTAAACCTTATCGATACGCCTGGGCATGTAGATTTCACCTATGAAGTTTCTAAGTCTCTGGCTGCCTGCGAGGGTGCAATTTTAGTGATAGATGCAGGCCAGGGCATTGAAGCGCAGACCGTAGCCAATTATTATCTTGCCCAGGAGAATAAACTAAAAGTTATACCTGTGATAAATAAAATTGACCTGATGCAGGTAGATATACCCCGCACTAAAGAGCAGATTACCGGTGTATTGGGATTTAAAGAGGAAGAGATTATTCTGGCTTCGGCCAAGGAAGGCAAGGGTATCGAAGAGATATTGGAAAGAATTGTAGAGGTTATACCTGAGCCTAGCGGTGACGTTACGCACGCGTTGAAAGCCCTTATTTTTGATTGCCGTTTTGATACCTTCAAGGGTGTAGTGGTTTTTGTCAGGGTTGTAGATGGTCAAATTGACTCGCGTACGCAAATAAAACTTATACATTCAGAAAAGATCTATAAAATAGAAGAGCTGGGGGTGTTTAAAGATTTAAAATATTCCAAGAGCGAAACCTTAACCTGCGGTGAAGTAGGATATTTTACCGCTAATATCCGTGACCCTAGGGAAATTATCATCGGGGATACCTTAACAGACCTTAAAAATCCCTGTCAGGAATCCCTACCTGGCTACCGCACCATAAAACCGTTAGTATTCTGTGGGGTATATCCGGTAAATCCCGGTGATTTTCCCGGCTTACGCGATGCGATAGATAAGCTAAAGCTATCGGATGCCTCTTTTGTATTTGAGCCGGAGAATAGCCAGTCTTTCGGCTCAGGTTTTCGCTGCGGGTTCCTGGGGCTTTTGCATATGGAAATAGTCCAGGAGCGCCTAGAAAGAGAATACGATTTAAATCTGATTTTGACTGTGCCTAATGTGGTGTACAGGGTAAGAAAGAGGGATGGCCAGGTTATAGACGTAGATACTCCGGCAAAATTTCCAACCCCGCAAGACATACAAGAAGCGCAGGAACCATATGTAAGTTTATTGATGATTATACCAGTAGATTCAATAGATCCAGTCTGCGAAATGACCAAATCTAGGCGAGGCGTCTTTAAATCCAGTGAATATTTAGGCACAGACAGGGTGAAGCTGATTTTTGATATACCGCTTTCTGAAATCATCGTTGATTTCTACGACCGGATGAAGTCGCTTACTAAAGGGTATGGTTCTCTGGACTATGAATTTAAAGGTTACCTGCCTACAAATTTAGTAAAGCTGGACGTAATGTTTAATGGTATAACTTGTGATGCCTTTTCTTCCTTGATACATAAAGACAAGGCCACCCATAAGGCGCATGCATTAGTAGCTAGGCTTAAAGATTTGATTCCGCGGCAGTTATTTGAAGTGAGTGTTCAGGCAAAGGTAGGTTCGCAGATTATTGCCTCTGAGAAAATAAGACCCGTCGGTAAACACGTTACCGCTAAATGTTACGGCGGGGATATTACGCGTAAACGTAAACTCTGGGAAGGCCAGAAGGAAGGTAAGAAACGCCGTAAACAATTTGGCAAGGTAGAGATTCCCCAGGAAGCATTTTTGGAGGTATTGAAAATATGACGCAAAAAGCGCAGAAAAAATCAGCAATTCGCGAGTGGACAGAATCAATTATCGTTGCTTTTATACTGGCGATGTTTATCCGCACCTTTATAGTTCAGGCATTTAAGATTCCTACCGGGTCCATGCGCCCGACACTTATAGAAGGAGACTTAATTTTGGTAAATAAGTTTATCTATGGCGCTAAGATCCCTTTTACCGATTGGAACTTGCCGGGGTTAAGAGAGCCTAAGAGGGGGGATGTCATAGTGTTTATTTACCCGGAAAATCCAAAAAAAGACTTTATCAAGAGGTTAGTTGGTTTACCCGACGAAAAGGTAGAGATTAAAAACGGAACGGCTTACATTAACGATATGCCTATTCTGGATAATATTTTTAGCCAAAGGTATTATTATAATCGCGGAGAATTCTCGCAGGAAGGGCAAAAGACACAGATCCCCAAGGAGAGCTTTTTTGTTTTAGGAGACAATTCTGCTTCTTCGCAGGATAGCCGATACTGGGGATTTGTGCCGCATAAAAATATACTAGGTAAGGCCATACTTATTTATTGGCCGCCCCCGCGTATCAGGATAATCAGATGAATTTCGCCAATAAAATTTCTACCTTTAGAATCTTAAGCGTCCCCTTTTTTATCGCTAGCTTACTCTATTATTCTCCCGAAAGAAACTATTTTAAATTTGTTGCCTTGGGTATTTTTACTCTCGGGGTTATCTCGGATGCTGTCGACGGCTATATTGCTAGGAAATCCCGGCAATATTCCAAGGCCGGGTTAGTTTTAGACCCGTTGGGAGATAAGCTACTCTTGATGAGTGCTTTTATCTGTCTTTCGGCAAAGAGCGAATTTTCCCTGCATTTTCCTTTATGGGTTATTTTAATTGTGATCAGCAGGGATGTAATCATACTTCTAGGTGCCTTGGTAATTTATATTGTCCGGCAGGATATTAATATCTCTCCTACAAGGTGGGGTAAACTTACTACTACCTTTCAGATGTCTTCAGTAATAGTAGTGCTTTTACAAATAAAATTTTCCTTTATGTTTTGGTGGGTAGCGGTATTTTTTACCATTATATCAGGTATAGATTATGTAAAGAGGGGGTTTAAGACGCTCTATGCTTTGGATAATTCTCGGAATCTTTGCTAGTTATCTTATCGGTTCTATACCGACGGCTTATATTTTTGGCCGTCTCTTAAAAGGTATAGACATCCGGCAATTCGGTTCGGGCAATATCGGTGCTACTAATGCCCTAAGGGTTCTGGGTAGGGGGGTAGGGATAACTGTATTAATTTTAGACATACTCAAAGGTTTTTTAGTAGTAGTATTTTTAGGTAATTTTATAGTGTTAAGAATGGCGGTGATTCCGGATACCGCAATGCGTATTCTCTTGGGGTTAAGTTGTATTTGCGGTCATAATTGGACGATGTTTCTGGGGTTTAAGGGTGGTAAGGGTATGGCTACGACCCTGGGCGTAATATTGGGGTTGGGAGTTAAGATAGCGAGTTTAAAGTTAATTTTAGCGTTGGTAACCTTCATTTGGCTAGTAATATTTCTTTTGATCAGGATCGTTTCCCTGGCTTCAATCGTAGCAGGTATAAGCCTACCTATATTCGTAATTTTATTTAAAGAGCCAGGTATTTTAATATTCGCCAGTATTATTTTAGCTTTATTTATTATCCTGCGGCATAAGAATAATCTCAGAAGACTCCTCCAGGGTAAAGAACCCCGCTTAAGTTTAAAAAAACCCCCCAATTAAACAAGAAAACGCTTTCTTGTAAGCCCTTTATTCACTTGAAATTAGGTAAGTTAAGATGTTATACTTTCTTAGAATAGCAGTAAAGTTATTTTTTCCGCTCTTTCGAAAAACTTTATAAAAGTATTGAGAACTGTTTCTCGATAATAGCTCTCGTATAATCAATAATACGGGCGCAAAGCTTATAGGGTCCCCCACCAGCCAGAAGAGGCTTTTAAAAGAGGGGATAACCGGGTTGCCGAAAGAAATAGGAGGAATCTAAATTTATTAGGCAACCCGGTTTCTTTATTTTAGCCGGTAGCATTAAAGAGATAACTGGTAATGGTATGACTGGAGGCAGCATAATGCGCGACCTGGTTTTTAAAAACCTTACCTCAATAAACAGACATAGAAGGATACTTGCTAGCTCCGAGATGGTAGATAAAAATGGTGTGCGTAGCATTATTCATCGCCACTTTGTTTGTATAGTAAAAGAGATTAAAGATAAGCAGGCGTCCAGGCCTTTACCTTATTTGTACGTCTTGAAGAAACAAAATACTAAAGAGCAGGAAGAAAGGTTTTTCTGTCGGATAAAAGGAAGTATCTACGCCGTAAATAAAGGGCGTTTATTCCTTATCCTCTATATGCATTCTTTGAGGATAAGCCTTGCTGCTATTGTGCAGGGCGCAGGTAAATATAACCAAGAAGAGGGGTATTAGAGAGAGGGGCTGGCAAGATGGTAGAGCGTAGGATATTCGCGCGGATAAATATCAGAATCCCCTTAAAATTCCTAATCTCCTCTAATGATAAAGTAGGCGATGGGGAAATGGTCGATATTAGCGCTAATGGTGTAGGTTTTTTGACCAAAGAAGACATCCCGCCTAAAACGCCTCTTCAGATATGGGTTAAACTTCCTGATCATCACGAACCTATACATCTTATAGGTAAAGTAGCTTGGTCTCAAGATTCAGGCCAAGAGACGTTAAAACGTGTAGGCGTATGCTTAGAAGAGGATAGATTGCTAGAGTTAGGAAGAGTATGGTTATATAAAGACACCCACCCCAATAAGTAACTTTTAGAGTCCGAACGATAACTAAAAAATTTAGCCTTGACAAAGCTTAAAGTATAAGTTATACTTTAAGTTACGAAATTTGGTATAATCTCCAAGTCCGGCATTTTCCGATAAAGTAAGATTAAGGAGGAGAGATCGGGATTGCCACGGTAAGTTTGAAAGCCGGATTGACAAAAGGGGTCAGTCCGGCTTTTTCTTTTTAGCGCAGTATTGGTTTATTTTACGCCCTTAAGCATAAAGAAGTAAAGAGGATATAATATTTTATGGGAGCAAAAAGATTAAAAATGAATAGGGGATGTTTTTTAATAATTTTAGGGATAATTTTTATTTTAAGGGCAACTGCCTTTGCTGAAGACCTGGAAGATTTATTAAAAAAGAATAAAATGCCGGTTTTGCAGGGAAACAGTTTCCTCAATGCGGCAAATGTACCTGTGGCCATGCCTACGCTACCGGGAACCGGCGCCACTGATGCCACAGGCCAGGTCAGCGTGAATTTTACTGCCGGAACTTTATTCGCCAGCCAGCTCTCTGACCTCTGGGCGCGCGTCACCTACGACGGCAAGACCGAGTACTGGAATTTAGACCCCGGGCTTTTAAGCGCTGACGGAAAAACCTTTAGCATGCAGTTTACTCCGGCATTTGACGGCAAGA
>JAZDLA010000013.1:0-50014 GCA_043802425.1 Candidatus Omnitrophota bacterium | reverse complement strand
TTTTTTTTCTCCTCAAAGGAAGCATCAATAGCTTCAATCTCTTTGGGCTTTAACTCCTTTTCATTTTTCAGCGCATAAATTTCACTATCAATTGTCTGTAAATTCACTAGGTGCCCTATCTGTGCCTTTAGATCAATCACTGCCATCCTTTCGCAATAAAAGACGCTAACATCGCTTGACTTGCTCTAGTGGTTATCTGGTGGGCGCAGAAGGATTCGGACCTTCGATCTCCACAATGTGAGTGTGGCGCTCTAACCAGCTGAGCCATGCGCCCGCGCCCTACATAGGTATCCATACACTGGGCCCAGAAGGGTTCGAACCTCCGACCAAGTGATTATGAGTCACCTGCTCTACCACTGAGCTATGGGCCCGCAAAGTAATACTATATATTACTATTTTACAGGGTTTTTGGCAAGGGAAAATTGGGATAGAAACAGATAAGGAGAACCCTTATTCCCTCTGGTGCAGAAGAGTCATATCCAGAAAACTGCGCAGTCTGCGGGAACGCGTAGGATGACGCAGCTTCTTTAAGGCCTTTGCCTCAATCTGACGCACCCTTTCGCGGGTAACCTTAAAGACATTGCCTACCTCTTCTAGGGTACGCGGACAACCGTCAGTGATACCGAAACGCAGAACCAGTATCTTTTTTTCTTTCTCGGTAAGTGTACTCAATACCGACCCCATCTCTTCTTTGAGCATGGTGCGCACCGTGGCATTCGCCGGAGAAACCGCCTTTTTATCCTGGATAAAATCTCCAAAATGCGTATCCCCCTCGTCTCCGATAGGCATCTGTAAAGATATCGGCTCCTGGGCAATCTTCAGTATCCCCTTAACCTTCTCCTGGGGCAGGCGCATCTTCTGAGAGATCTCCTCCGGCGTGGGTTCCCGTCCGTTCTCCTGGACAAAGATACGCGAAAGCCGAATAATTTTATTGATCGTCTCGGTCATATGCACGGGGATACGTATAGTGCGCGCCTGGTCAGCGATAGATCGGGTAATCGCCTGCCTGATCCACCAGGTAGCGTAAGTGGAGAACTTATAACCTCTTTTGTATTCAAATTTCTCCACTGCCCGCATCAGTCCGATATTGCCTTCCTGGATTAAATCCAGAAAAGATAGTCCCCTGTTAGTATATTTTTTAGCGATACTCACCACGAGCCGTAAGTTCGCCTCTACCAGCTGTTTTTTAGCGCGGTTAAATTTTATATGCGCAGACTTAATTAATTTCATCTGCTCTTTGATCATAAGGTAGGGTTCGCCTAATTGCCTTAAGATAGAACACTTACGGGAATTTAACTGGTTGCGCCTTTTCCTGCTTATGGAACGTCCTGCCGCTAACCTCTGGCGTTCTAGATGGTCTAACTCCCGCACCAGATTAATCATCCTGCGTAAAACCACCTCAATCACGGAAGTAGTAAAGTTGAATTGCAGTATAAGCCCGATGGACTTATTTTTGCTCTGCGTAGACCTTAGGCGCCGGGCAATCTTTTTAGTTCTTCTTAAAATATCATTTTTATTTACCTTGATTCCTTCTTTGACCACCTCTTCTAAATTAACATTCCCATCCAAGATATCATCTACTACGGATAATATTTCCTTACGCGAAAATTTCGCAGCTAACACCGCTACTTTAAACTTATCCTCCGCTGCTTCGATTTTTTTGGCTAATTCTATTTCATTTTCCCGGGATAGTAATGAGATGGAACCCATCTGCTTAAGATACATCTTCACCGGGTCGTCTAAAGGCAAAAAGCGTGCTTCAATCTTAATCTGCTCGCTTAAGAGGTCCTCTTTGGGGATCGCCACCTGCTTCTCTGTTTCTTTTTCTTCTTCGCTCTCCACTACCGGGATATCTTCGTTCCCCAATAAATCCAGGATACGGTCAATATCTTCAGAAGAAGAGACGCCCTCCGGCAGAAGGTTATTGATTTCGTCATAAGTAAGGTAGCCTTTTTGCCTACCTAAAGCAATAATCTTCTCAACGTCTTTTTTAGTGTATTCTCTCTTTTTCATAACCCCTCCAACCTACTTCTCTTTAATTAAAGAATGAAATTCTTGCATAAGCCGGTTTAACTGCTGTTCGTCTCTTGAGCCTTGGGCAGTTTTTATCTGTTCATGCAAACGCTGTTTCTTGAGTTTTAATCTCTCGCTTTTTATGCGCTGTACGCAGTCATTAACGATATTCTCTTTATGTTCCGAAGATACCTCTGGCAATAAAGTAGATTCAGAGATGATCTGCGTCATATTCTCGTCGGCAAGATGATTGATCAATTTACTCGGCTCTATATTTTTGCCCTGGTCAATAAGTTCAAACATTAATTTTACTATCCGGTGAGTCCTTTCATCCTGAAAATCAGCCGGATCAAGCCTTTCTCTTATGTTACTAATCAGCGCTTCCTCTTCTAGCATGAGCTTTATCAGGAGTTTTTCCGTAGGGTTTATATCTACGGCCTTCCTTTTAGAACCCTCTACACTTAAATCCGGATAGGGCCTATCTTCTTTTATCTTCTTTAGCTCCTGCAATAAGGCATCTTCGGCTATATCCAGCTCCTGGGCCAGCCTTTTAATATACTCTGTTTTTAAAATAACGTTCTTAAATTTATTGATAGTAGGCAGCATTTCTGCACAAACTGAGGCCTTAGCGTGTATATCTTTTATACTATAACGCGATTTAAGAATCCTTAATTTATAATCAAAGAGGCTCTCTGCTTGCTTGATCTTTTCTTTAAAACTATCTATGCCATTTTTGCGCACGAATAAATCCGGATCAAAGTCCTGCGGCAAAGATGCGACTTTCACATGTATTCCTTCTTCGATAAATATATCCAGTGTCCTGATAGTAGCCATTTCTCCGGCATTATCGGCATCATAAATCATGACTACGTTATGGGTATAACGCTTGATCAGACGGGCCTGTTCTAAGGTAAGTGCCGTCCCCTGCGAAGCCACGATATTCTGCAATCCTGACTGATAGGGTAAAATAAAATCTAAATAACCCTCTACTACCGCCACATAGTCATTTTCCCTGATAGCATCTTTGGCTAAATTCAGGCCATAGAGATTCCTGCCTTTAGTATATATGGGCGTTTCCGGTGAATTAACATATTTAGCCCCTTCGCTGTTAGCCTGAGTAGGCAACATCCTGGCGCCAAAAGCAAGTATCCTGGACTTTATATCAAAAATAGGAAAAATAATCCGGTTACGAAACCTATCGTAATAACCGCCACTGTCTTTACTCAGAATGAGGCCAGCCTTCTCCAGTAAGGAAAGGCTAATATTCTTGCTCCTTAAATGATTGATCAACCCATCCCATTTGTCGAGCGCAAAGCCTAATTTAAATAATTTTATGGCCGCTTCATTTATGCCGCGTTTTAAGAGGTAACTCTTCGCTAATGACCCGGCTGGCGAATTCAAATTACTTTCATAAAATAAAGCAGTGAATTCATTTATTTTATAAAGTTGTGTAGCCAGGTTTATTGTTTTACCGTCATCTTTCGGAGTCTGCGGTAAATTTACGCCCACCTTTTTTGCCAGGGCCTCTACCGCTTCCGGAAACTCCAGGCGCTCATACTGCATGAGAAAATTAAAGGCATTGCCTCCGGTGCCGCAACCAAAACAATGATAAATCTGCCGGTCAGGAGAAATCATAAAAGAAGGGGTCTTCTCCTGGTGAAAAGGGCACAGGGCGCGGAAATTCCTGCCTGCACGCTTAAGCGGGATAAAACCCGAGATGACCTCTACGATATTCACCCGGCTTAAAATATCCTCTAATATATTCTCCGGTATGCGACCTACTACCATATTTAGCGCCTGATTCTATGGAATCCCGAACAATTAATTATTTCTAACTTTTCTTCTTTCTCAATCCTATCTAAAAGTAAATTAAGGCCGAGATTATCTGAAGAGATATGACCAGCAATTACTACATTCAGATTGACATTTTTAACTTTTTTAAAATGTTCTTCGCTCATATGCATACAAATTAAAGTCCTGACGCCTAATTTATAAATCTTATCAAAGGCGTCTTTTGATCCTTCGGTACCACCGGTCATCTCCACAAAAATCTTACCTACGGGACGCTTGGGGCTACCTAAAATAATGCGCGGGCCAGCCAGATTATTCTTTGCTTCTCTATATTCAGGAACTGTGTTTAAGATCTCTGTTATGTCACCTATGTTTTTGGGGTTCTCTTTCTTCAAAAGCACATCTATAAAATGCGAGACGTGATTATCCGCAGGCGTATGCGCACACATAAATGGCAGATCCAGGAGCCGCGCTGCATCCACCGCGCGCATATGATTTCCCGGTAATACCCTTCTTTCTACTTCATACTTACGTTCATTAACTAACTCTTCCGCCACCTTCTTGGCTATGCCGACTCTCACCAGCATATCCACCTGTAACTGCATTACTTCGTAAAATGCCGCGTGCGCCTTGCCTTCGGGATGATGCGCCATGACTAAATCTAACCCTTCTTCCCGACGGATCTTATCTGCCAGCAATAACTCACCCACATCAATATCTATGCCTACCATAATCTTTTTTATTTCGCTATCCGGCTTACCGTATAATATGGCAGTATCAGCATAAGAATTGATGCGCGCATTCTTACGCGGGTCGCGCTCTCTTCCTAATTTTATAATTTTACTATAGAGAGAGGCAAGCTTCATTCTCTAGACTCAAGACTTTTGGGGACTTCCAGGATTGCTTTATTGAACTTCTCCTGAGTAGCAAACTTAGAGGCGATACTCTTCCATAGGCCACTGTATACTGCGGGTGCAACTTTAAATATGGCCTTACCAGAATAAGAGCTAGTTACGCTATCTTTAAGATAAACCAGGGGCGAAGTCACCATAATGAATATGATCAGGCTCGCTAACAAGACTGCCCTAACCAGGCCTAAAATTAAGCCTCCCCATTGATCTAGGTTAGGTACGGCCTCCATTTTCAAAAAGCGATAAAATATGTTACGTAAGACTACAAAGACCAGATAACCCAATATGGCAAAGGCGATAAAAATAAAAGAAGTCGAATACTCCAAAAGCATATCCTGTATCCCTATGCGGTTACCAAGATAATCCGAAAAAATCAAATAATAATGTAGCGATAGATACGTTGAGAGAAGCGTACCTAAGAGTTTAAATAATTCCGCAGAGAAACCGCTTTTTCTTGCAACGTAACCTATTCGAAATAAAACAATTAGGGCAAAAAAGTCCACCCAGTTCAGCTGCTTTAAGACGTTGGCTAACATAATTACTACTCCTTTTTTATCAGAAGCTGTTCAAGTATAACATATTAAAATCGGGGTGTCAAGGAAAGCGCTTTCTTTATTAATATTCTACTTTACCTAAAATATTGCTTCTGTCTACCAGGCCAAAGCGGGTGCTGTCGCTTGAACCACCGACTAAATTGCCTAAAAGCAAGTAGGCGTTTGGGGGGATTATCCCCTGATAATCTTTCTCATATAAAGAAAGCATGCGGTAAGCAGACTGGTCAAGAAGATAAGGTTGGTTGCAAGAATTACGCACAATTTTATTATTCACCAGAATATGCCAACCACCTTCGGCTTCTTCTAGATGAAATTTGTCGCCTTCTTTGGCTTTGACGATTTTGATAATCGGCGCCTTATTACCTGCAAACTTATAAATTACCACATCCCCTACATTAACCGGGTAATAGTTATAATAACCAAAGAGTATTTTTACGCTTTGCCCGTCTTCGATCAGGCCTTGCAGGGAATTACCCCGCACAGTTCTCTCTCCAATTCTAATTGAACGTGGCGATGAAACTAGACCTCTGGGCATTCTAAACGGAAACCCCCAACCCAGATTAAGAAGAGCAACTAACCAAATAAAAAAAACGAAAACTATTTTTCGTTTTGTCATATTGATTTTGGATATTACTTTAGAGCTTCATAATAAAGGCGAGCTTATAATACGGCGGTAAATTAGAATCGCTTGATGTCGCTGTGGACGGCGGGTCTATTGAGTGGCTATGCGTTGCAGCAGCCGGAGACCCGCCAAGTGACGTAGAGGTACTGCTTGAATTGCTGCTGCTTGCAAATGACGCTATATCTACTGTATGAGTGTGCGTAGTAGCCCCTCCGGTAGCACCGGGTTCTTCAGCTGCAGAAGTACCGTAAATGAATTTGTCCCTGAGGTCAGGCGTACCGTTTGTCCCGTTACATAAAGCCCACCCTGTAGGTATTGTGGCTAAGGTACCGGACCACATCACAATAGTTCCTCTTGGCGTACCGGAGACTTCCCATCCCCAGCTGGTGCAGGCAGGGTTATTCAGGCAACTGCAAACTTTCATGGCATGCTCAACGCTATCATAATACATAATGCCTTCATTCTGGGAAGAATTACAGGCTGTTGTAGCCGGGGTATGCGGATATAATTGCAGCTCATTATAGCTTCCGTATGGCGAGGGATAATAGGTAGTGATAGTAAAGGTCTCGTCATCGCAGAAAGCAGTAGCAAATAAGGTCACAAGAAGAAATAGGATTATTCCGGTTATTTTAATATCGACCACCCTTTCTTATTTGTAACAACATATGTCACACAGGCTGTTTGCACCATTAGAGTATGAGGTTCCCGTTAGTTTCGTATACCCACCCGGACAACTTCCATACGCTGCACAAGAACCACCCAATGCTACACCAGACCATACGACGTAACAAAACGAATCACTGCCAGTAGCCGCATCCACATAGGCCTTGGTGGCTACGTCACTATCCGCAGTAGGGGTAGCAACATTCTTGATTTTATAGGTGGCGGCTACGCCGGTAAGCCTGACATCTCCTGTTACCTCCAGCTTTGCAAAGGGGCTGCTCGTACCTATCCCCACGTTGCCTGAGCCGGTGGCTAGGTACGTATTGCTGGCAGTGGTTAATTCATTGTATGAGCCGTAGGGAGAAGGGTAGTAGGTGGTGATGGTAAAGGTTTCTTCATCGGCGAAGGCAGGGAAGGATAAAACTAAAACAAAAAATAGGAGAATCCCCATACACCTGATCATTCTAACCTCATTTTAAGTCTTAGCGAAATAATATGTTATTATAAAACAACGGGACGAGTTAGTCAATAGAAAACAGCTTCCATGCTATCCCCGCTTATTTTTTCTAATTTCACCCGGATGAGCTGGTTTCTTAAATCCTCTTCTGATTTAACCCAGGTTTTAATATAATTATCCGCATAACCTTCCCAGCAATCCTCATTTTCTTTAGAGCGGCCTTCTATGAGCACCTCCATATCCTGGCCGATAAATTGCCTTTTATAAGTGCAGCTTAAGGTATGCGCAATATTTTGTAAACGTAATATCCTCTCTTTTATTTGGATAGGGTTTATTCTATTTTTTAGACTATAGGCAGCCGTGCCTTCTCTTGGGCTATAAGGAAAAATATGCACCCTAAGGGGCAGAATTTCCTTAACCATGCTTAAGGTATTTTCAAAATTAACCTCATCCTCTCCGGGAAAACCTACTAGCACATCCGTAGTAACGGCTATTCCGGGGACACTATTCTTAATCGTGCGTATAAGTGCCGAGTAATCCTGGCGCGTAACCTTACGGTGCATCTTTTCTAGGATTTCGTCATCTCCACTTTGCAGAGGAATATGTAGATGGCGGCACAATTTCCCTCTCTGCCGACAGGCAAAATTAGATTTAGCCAGCTTTGCCACTAACCTATCCGAGATATCATTTGCCTCTATAGAGCTTAATCTAATACGCATCAGCCCTTCTATGCCCTCTAAGGCCTCAATTGCATCCACTAAGTCTATACGATTTTTTAAATCTCTACCGAAAGCGCCCAGGCAAATACCGCAGAGCACTATCTCTTTAAAGCCGCTTTCTACCAGCCTGCTTGTTTCCCCCCTTATTTTATCCAGTGGCTTACTTTTTAAAGCCCCGCGCACTAAAGGGACTTTACAATAAGCGCAAAAATTATCGCAACCATCTTGAATCTTCAGGAATACGCGAGTATGGCCATGAAAATTAGTTATGCCTCCTGCGTTAGTATTCGTTCCTGCCTGCCGGTAGAGAGGTAATTCATTTTGTGCGTTATGACCGTTTAATAAATCAAAAATTTTATCTTTGTTTTTACTGCGCACGATATGGGTTACGCCGCTAATTTTAGCGATTTCCCTCTCATTCAGCTCGGTATAACAGCCTGTAACAATTATTTTGGCTCTAGGATTGTGGCGGCGGGCATCATGGATAAGGTGGCGGGATTTACGGTCAGCGCTGGATGTTACCGTACAGGTATTAATCACATAAATATCGGCTTTCCTGCCGTTTGTTAATTCCTGAAAGCCGCAACGAATAAAACGCTCCCTTAACTCCTGGGTATCATATTGATTTACCTTACACCCCAAAGTAAAGAATTTAACTGTCTGCATATAATTTTATAAAGCTGGCTACTGCTACTGCCGCAGTCTCTACGCGCAACACCAGATCTCCCAGTGATACCGGAATAAAGCCTGCCTTTTTTGCTAAATTAACCTCGCCAGGGGTAAAATCCCCTTCCGGACCGATAACAAATAATATATTCCCGGCTTTAGTTTTTATAAAAATATCCTTAAGGGTTTTACGTTCGCCCGTTAGTGTCGGAATTAATTTCAAATCATAACCTCCAGACCCGGATATCAACTCTTCTATTTTCTTTAGCGGCTCAATAACCGGCAGGGTATTTCTCTGGCTCTGCTGGCTGGCATTTAGGGCAACCTTTTGCCAACGTTTCAGCCGTAGCGTTTCTTTATGGCGGTCTAGCTTGATAATCACCCTTTCGGTGAACAGGGGGATAATCCTATCTACCCCCAATTGCGTCAGTTTATCGATAATATCCTCCATCTTGGATTTTTTAGGTATGGCACAGGCAACCGTAATTTTGATTCTTTGCGGGTTAGGCACAGGTTTATTCTTATCTTGAATCCGAAAAGTCAGGCTAAAAGAAGATATTTTTTCTAGAATAGAGTGGTACTCAATACCCCTATCGTCAAAGATAACCACCGGATCGTTAATCTTAAGCCTTAAAACGTCCTTAAGATGGTGGACCTGGTTTTTATCTCTGAGGGTGATCTTATCATCTGAAATATTTTGTGATGGGCAGTATAATCTCTGCATCTAGAAGGCTCCCCTGATTAACTGCAGACCTAATAATATAATTATCAGGCCACAGATAAAACTGAATATGGAATAATAAACTGTTTTTTTGCCCTCGAGCATACGGGGAATCAACCCCGCAAGAACAACTAATAATACCAAAGGGGAAATAAATGTGCCTATACCGAAAGATAAGGCATACAAGAGGCTGGATGACCACGTGCGGGATACTAAGCCTATATAAGAAAATATGGCCAAGAGCGGCGCGCAAGGCAAGAACCCGGTTACCAGGCCTAAAAGCAGAATGCTCTTTTTATCGCGCTGGAACATATTATTATATAAGGACTCCGAAAAAGGAAATGCTATTTTCTTACCAAAAGCCAAAAGGGCGCCTAGAAAAACCATAATCCCGCCGCCTAAGATAAAGAGGTATTTAGAGAAACTGCCTAATAATCTGGCCACCGTCAACTGACTTAAAGTAAAAATTGCCAGGCTCAATACCAGATACACCGATATCCTGGATAAAGAAAATATAATGTAAGTCAGTATACTTTTGGGGATATTCTTTTTTGTCCCGGCAATATAAGAAATCAGAAAAGGCCCGCAACTAGCCAGGCAAGGTCCGGAACCAAAGAATAAACCAGTAAGGAACATGCTGACGATTATCTTAGACATGAGACTAAAGTTCTTTTTCCGAAAATACCTCGGCAGTAAAGATATAGATTTCGGTAGATTTGTCTCTCCAGGCATCCGCAGGGATCCCGGCTTTCTGGCTGCAAAGATTGGAGAGGAACTCTTCTTTGGGCCAGCCTGTTTCCGTGGCTACCTGGGGAAGAAATACTCCGCTAGAATAACCTCTGCGGATTAAGACGCCATGGGTGCCCATTTTAATCAGATCTACAGAATCCACTCTCTCCATGGGCGAAAGTGCAGATATTTCTATCTCGATATTTTTAAGCTCCTCTAATTTTAGCGGAGAAAAACGCGGGTCGCCTGTTGCTGCCTCAACAGCCATATCCCTGACCGTAAGATACAGAGGCTCCTGCCCTACCAGATTTCCGATGCAGCCGCGTAACTGGCCATCTTCATGTAGTGTCACAAAGGCACCCATTTCTTTAAGCAATACGGGGCCTTGGTTTTTAGTAAGTTGCATCTTTTTACCGGTTTTTAAATATGTCTCTATGGAATCACGCGCGATCATAAGTAATTTCTTCCTCTCTTCTTTAGTTAACATACTACCCCCTTCCCTCGCCTGATTAGGCAGATAGGCTTTTTCCTGATCAATCACACAACTAGTATATCCTACGGTCCATGTCCCTTTGGTCTTTCTTGCGGTTACTAGCGCAGAATTTGTCTGCTCTAATACTCTAAGCTTATCATACCCTTGGGCTTTAGCTAAAATCAATGTAGATACAACAGGCAGCCCTCCGCAAAGTTGCAGGGTCCCTTCCTCTAATCCATTATATAACCCCTCGGCATCCATATTCCTTAGATAAGATAACGTCAATCGGTCAATTACATCCGCTTCTTCATAATCATAGCCATGATACATATCAGTAGAAGCAACTACCAAAATATCCTTACGCTCGCCTATTGCCTGATTAAGCAAATGCGCTAATTTCTTACAGGTAGCAAAGCTAGATTTTCCCATCACGATAGGCACGATCCTAAAGTCAGAAATGGTTTTCTGTAAAAATGGTAACTGTACCTCCAAAGAATGTTCTTTTTCAAAAGCACGCGGCTCAAAATATATATCACTTTCCCGATAAAGCAATTTCTGGGCGAACTCCTTATCCACTTCTAAATCCCCCAGCGGCGTGCGGAATAGACCTTCGGGATACACAGATACCCCGCTAAAACCATAATAATGAGCCGGCCCGATTACGATCACCGTCTTATATGGTTTATCCTGGATAAGCTTATAGCCAAAGGCAGCGACTCCTCCTGAGAAACCATACCCTGCATGCGGTGAAATTAAAGCAAATATTTCGCCTTGCGTAGCTTCGGGATTTACCGCAGCGAGAAGATTATCAATCATCTGCGATAGTTCCTGCGGATTATCAGGATAGAAACTGCCGGCTACATTAGGCTGTTTTATCTCTTGGGCAAAACATACAAAGTAAAAAGTACAAAATAAAAAGTAAAAACCACAAGGCAAAAGTAAAAATTTTAACTTTTGAGTTGTGATTTTGTCTTTTGACTTTTGAGTTTTACGCTTAGTTCCAGATACCCGCAATTTTCTCTCCGCAAAACTTACATTTTCCGTCTTTTAAATTATCCTCTAAAATCATATAGCCTGCGCGCTTTACGACTATCTGTGCGCAACGCGGACAATAGGTATTCTCTGCGGAGTTACCCGCGACGTTTCCGATATAGACATATTTTAAACCACAATCTAAAGCAGCCTGCCTAGCCTTTTCTAAAGTCTCTACAGGAGTAGGATTAATGCTTAAGAGTTTATACATGGGGAAAGCCCGTGAGAAATGTAGCGGCGTATCGCTACCTAAGTTTTCTTTTATCCAAAGGCACATTTTAACAATCAAATCCATATCGTCGTTATAGCCTGAAAGGATTAAATTGGTTATCTCTATATGCACACCCTCTTGTTTTAGTATTTTCAGGCTCTTTAACACCGGTTCCAAAGTAGCCTCGGACATCTTCTTATAAAAATCATCGCTAAAGCCTTTTAAATCTATATTCGCAGCATCCAGATATTTAGCTAATTGTCGTAAAGGAAGTTCATTTATATAACCACAGGAATGCATAATGTTTTTAATCCCTTTTTCTCTGGCTAACTTGGCGGTTTCCAGCATATATTCATAGAAGATGGTAGGCTCAGAATAAGTATAGGCTATTGTTAGCGCGCCTGACTCCAAAACCTGTTCTATTAATTCTTGGGGCTCCAGGTAAACGTATTTCACTTCTTCCGGCCGGCGCTGAGAAATCTCCCAGTTCTGGCAGAACTTACACCTTAAATTACATCCGGCGGTAGCAATGGAAAATGTGCTTGTACCGGGCAAGAAATGAAACAGAGGTTTCTTCTCAATAGGGTCAATATGTATAGCTACAGGCTTGGCATAAACCAGGGTATATAATAGGCCATCGCGATTCTCCCGGATTTGGCAAAAACCGCGCCTGCCATCGGGTATAACGCACTTTCGCGGGCACAACTGGCACTGTACTGTTTTATTCTCTAATTTTTCATAAAAAAGAGCTTCTTTTAAACTTTCTAGAGTAGAGGCACGGGGTAGATGGGTGCAGATAAAAATTAAACTAAAAAGAAGGAAAATACTAAAAATGCATCTTAAAAATCTTTTCATGAGATTATTGGTGGAGGCCGAATTACATTAATTCGTCATCCACCAAAATTTCCCTTGTCGGTACTAGGCACTACACTCGCTGTTTTGCTTGCTGCCTCGCAACGCTTAATTCACTCGCTCTAACTTACCAGTGAATTACACCGTGCGAAGCACGGTACTGCTTTAGTGCCACCATATTTTCCCTTGTCGGTACTAGGCACTACACTCGCTGTTTTGCTTGTCGCAAAACTACGCTCGTTTTAGTGCCACCATATTTTCCCTTGTCGGGAAAATATGGTGGAGCAGATGGGATTCGAACCCACGGCCTTCGCGATGCGAACGCGACACTCTCCCAGCTGAGCTACTGCCCCAAGGTAAGTTTAAGTCTAAATTTAGCATAGCTTAGGTCTTTGCGCAAATAAAAAAATACCTATTTTTTAATAAAATGCTGCTTTTAGTTTAATGGGTAGAAACCGAGCGTAAATCAATGCGATTACGCATAGTAACGGTAGGGTTATCAGGCGTGCCGCAGGAAAAAGCAGCCTCTGTGGGATCCCAACAGGCAGTGAGTGTAACATCTAGATAACTATTACTATCCGGATCATCAGGGTCATAAGTAGGGGTGAAGGCGGTAACTTTCTTACTCATAATATTGTTGCTGGTGGGAAGCCCTACCGGCCACTGCGGAATACAGTCAGCGCAGGGATTATCTGTACATTGCGGACAATACCAAATTTCGTTTTTGCGGTTGGGAATACCTATCGTACCTGTATATCTATAAGCGATTTGCCGGTCAGCAGCATCGCGTTGACCATTCTGATTGAAATCTACCCATATTTTTATACTGCTATCGCCGCCAATATTACCTAAAACTACTGGTTTAGGCGAATCCGAAACCACGCTACCAATAGCCTTGCCTATTTCCTTGACCATATGCTCTAAGGTATAAGATAAAGTATGCTGTAGCTGAATCCGCCTATCTGAACTCGTGACCTGAAAGCGGGTAAAGGTATCCAGGTTAGAAAAGGCAAGGGCAAGAAGCCCCATTATAGCGATAGAAATAATTAATTCTATGAGGGTTATAGACTTATTATGCCTCTGGCTCATCCCAACTTATCGTTACTTTTACCTTACGCAAGGTAGTCCCGGCGACATCGCTAATTTGGTAATCAGGGGTATATACTATAGACTGGATAGTTTGCGGCCCCGGACACCCTGCTTGGGCACTTAAACAATTACTCCCCCAGAGGTCCTGGCGCACATCTTTCTGTAAGGGGGCCAGGAATACCCTGCCTAATTCTGCAGCCTGAATTTTGGAACGGGTGTGCCCAATGTGCTTTTTACCGGAAATGAAGATATTAGCAATGCCGGTCATAACCAGGGACAGAATAAGCACGGAAATGATAATTTCTAGTAAGCTTAATCCTTTTCTTTTTCTGTCCACATTAAACCTCTCTCTTTAATCTTACTTTTTATATCTCAGCTATATCTTGGAAAACTCTTTCTATCAAGGGCAATAACTCGTGGAATTGGCATTCGGCTCATCATCAGCGTCACCGTAAGCAAGCGAATATAAACAATTAGAATAGCTGCCATAGCCAGCGATTCGTTGCGCATAAACAGTATAACTACCGCCTGCGTTGGTAATGGAATAAGTCCAATTTGTTGCAGCAAGGGAGAGCTTAAGATTTGTATTTATATTTGCCCTATCGCTTGAATAATAATAACTACCCGCCTCCATGTTATAGATCTTTTCTGCGGCAACGATAAGCTTAACAGTAGCCCTGGCTTCCTGGCCTAGGGCGCGCTCGCGGGATCTGTTAAAATTAGGTATAGCGATAGCCGATAAGACACCGACGATGACAATGACGACTACAAGCTCCATTAAACTCATGCCCCGGCATCTTTTATTAGACATGATATTAATATCCGCCGGTAGTGGTCCAGGTATCGCCTCCGGTACTACGGAAATCACTTACAAGTTGCACCGTGCCGGCAGGAGCTATTCCTTGCGGCGTCTTGCCTCCTGCTAGGCATCTTGTGGCTAATGTGGTAATACTATTAGCATCATTTGCCGTAACATTATACCAAAAATAGTTTGCGCTCGCGCAATTAGCTGCTGCGGGGCCAGGATAATCACTACCTATCCCTACGTTGGTAGCGGTACAATTTGTACAAGAATTGTTATTCTGCATATAAACAGCTGCAGCATTGCTCCTGATGGCACCGATTATCTGTTTTGCCTCAGCTGAACGTGCCTTCTCGATTACCTTTGTATACTGGGTAATACCCAGGGTAGCCAGGATACCGATGATGATGATAACTACAATCAGTTCCAACAACGTAAAACCTTTTTTCATTCCTACCTCCTTTAATTAAAACAACTACATTTTTTACTTTATCATACCCAAAATACCTTGTCAATAATTTATTTCATCTAATCTGCGTAAGCTGAAATATCGGCAAGAATATCCCGATGACCATCACACCAATCACTAAACCCATAAATATCAGCATAAATGGTTCAAACATAGTGGTAAACCGCCCCAAAAAGGTCTCGGTGTATTCCTGGTAGAAGGTATTTATGCGCTTAAACATCTGGGGTAACTCCCCGATCTCTTCGCCAACGGAGACCATCTGGATAACCATAGGCTCAAAAAAATTGCTCTTGGCTATGCTATCGTTTAAAGGTTTACCCTGGCGCACGTCTTCTTTTATCTGACGCACAATCGCTGCCATGGTTAAATTACTCACGCTGTGTTCGGTGATCTCCAGAGAATATAAAAGGGGAACGCCGCTCTCAATCAACGTGGACATCTCGGAAGAAAATCTCTCTACGACCAAGGCGCGAAAGAACTCGCCAAACATCGGTAAATTAAATTCCATCTTTTCAAATTTACTTCTCCCGTCTTTTGTATTAATATACCTTCTGATGAGAAAAAAGGCTACTGCCGCTATGCCGATAATAGCAAGCATTGATTTGCGAACAAAATTACTTACAGCAATAATCATCCGGGTGAGAAAAGGCAAGGTTACATTAAACCCTTTAAATAACTCCGCAAAGGTAGGGATGATCTTTATAGTCAAAAAAAGCATGGCACCCGTACCTGCCAGTAAAAGTATGATTGGATAGATGAGGCTGGAGATAATCTTCTTCTGGAATGCCGCCGTCCTTTCCAGGTAAGTAGCTAAACGACCTAAAACTACAGCCAGATTTCCGCTGGCCTCACCGCTCTCTACTAGATTAGTCCATAATTCTGAAAATACCTTGGGGTGTTTGGCCATAGCTTCGTGAAAAGTCAAGCCCCCCTCTAAGCTACTCTCTATCTCTCTTAAAACATTATAGAGTTTGCGGCTATATATCTGCTTGGAGATTATATTGATGCTTTTCAAAATAGTTACCCCTGCACCCAAAAGAGCAGCTAATTGCCGTGAAAATATCACTAAATCCTCTCCGTGAATACCGAAATGCTTAAAATGCGCTTGCTCTCGTTTTTTCCCCGACTTAAAAGCAGTATCGGCTTCCTTTGCGTCAGAAGTAATGCTTATCACTAACAACCCTTTTGCCTGCAACCGAACGACTAATTCATCCGCCGATGCGATATCTTCGCTCCCGGTAACCTTCATACCCTTATCGTCCCTGGCTATGTAATAAAAGTACGGCATTATTCTGCCCCTAAGGTAACGGAAAGCGCCTCTTCTAAAGAGGTGACTCCTTCTTCAGCCTTTTTTATCCCCGAGTCATAAATCGTAAACATACCGGATTTCTTGGCCGCATCTCTTATCTTCTGAAAAGAAGCACCCTGGCTAATCAATTCCCGTACTTCTTCATTTATAGTCATGACTTCGCACACACAGGTTCTCCCCTTATAGCCGAGTTGACCGCATTTGCTGCAACCTTTAGGTTTATAGAGTAACTCTGCTTTGATCTTCACCTTCGCAGTTAGCTCGGGACCAGGTTCATATGCCTCTTTGCAGTCAGGGCATAATTTCCGGATAAGGCGCTGGGCAATTACTAAGAGTATCGAAGGCGCGACCATAAAAGGTTCGATGCCGATATCTATCAGACGGGTTATGGCCGAAGGCGCATCATTGGTATGCAAAGTGCTAAATACCAAGTGGCCGGTTAAAGCCGAACGGATACAAATCTCGGCAGTCTCAAGGTCCCTGGTCTCACCAACCAGCATTATATCCGGGTCCTGCCTTAAGAAACTGCGTAAGGCATTGGCAAAGGTAAGCCCTATATCCGGCTTAACCTGGACCTGATTAACGCCGTCTAATTTGTATTCTACGGGGTCCTCAACGGTAACGATATTTTTAGTAGGATCTCTTATCTCGCTTAATATCGCGTATAAGGTAGTAGTCTTTCCGCTACCCGTAGGTCCGGTTATGAGCACGAGGCCGTAAGGTAAATGTATGACCTGCCGGATTAATCCCAGCTGTTTGGAATCAAAACCCATCCGGTTTAAGTCTAGAACTACGACGCTCCTGTCTAAAATCCTCATTACTATTTTCTCGCCGTATATCGTAGGGATAGTAGATACCCTTATATCTATGGGCCGGTCTTCCATTTTTACCAAGAATGCTCCGTCCTGGGGAAGACGCTTCTCCGCAATATCCAATTTGCTCAAGATCTTTATACGGGAAATTATCGGCAGATGTAATTGCTTGGCAGGCGGGGGTATTTCGTATAGTTTGCCGTCAATGCGATACCTTAAGGATATCCTCTCTTTAAAAGGCTCAATATGGATATCTGAGGCGCGCTCGTCAATAGCCTGACGGATGATTAAATCTACTAACTTCACCACAGGCGCCTCTTCTGCCCGGGCGATCAATTTATCCAGGCTCAATTCCTGATCAGCAAACTCTACGGTTTCAAATTCAGAAGCGCCCTGCTCATAGGAAGCCTCTACGGCTTCTTCGAACATTTTAGACTTACCATAAAAACCTTCAATCCCCTTGGTAATATCAGACCTGGCCGCGATTACGGGATTAATTTCGCAATCCGTCAATTTTCTTAAATTATCAATAAGAATAAGATCCAGCGGGTCAGCCATAGCTATGGTTAGCGACCTTAAGGTGCGAGATAAAGGAAGCACCATATTCCTGAGCGCAAAATCTTTGGGTATAAGCTGCTCTAAATCCTGTCCGGCTGAGGGATTTAAGTTACTACCTATACCGTAATAAGGGATGTGCAGCTGTTTGCTTAAGATCAGTACTGTCTGATCTTCTTTAAGTATCCCCAGTTTAACCAATATTTCACCTAAACGACCGCCTTCCTGCCTCTGTACGCTGATCGCCTTCTCTAACTGCGCCTGGGTGATAGTACCTTCCTTAAGGAGAAGTTCGCCTAATCTTAAGTATTTTTCTCTAGGGGACATGGCTTTTTTAAGTGAATAATTTATTTAACTCTATTAAAGCTATCCAGGCTTGACTTCACGGCCATCTGCCGGTCTAAGATTGAACCCATATTCTGTTCCCTCGTAGGGAGTCTACCCTTTTTTGCAGTAACAAACCCTGTGCCCGTATCTTTTATGATGTGCGGGGTGATAAATACGAGTAATTCGCGTTCCTTGTCTTTAGTCTTATTTTTATGCCTGAATACAGCTCCCAATATAGGTATATCTCCCAGTATAGGGATTTTTTTGACATCCTGACTGAATTCATTACGGATGAGACCGCCTACGATTACAGTCTCATTGTCTTTTACCCTGACCACAGCTTTGGTACTGCGCACTTCCGGGTCTCTATATCTATAGGTCTGTCCACCGCTGGTTAAGGTGTTACCTGCCGTGGCTTCGCTTACCTGGGGATAAATAAACATAGTAACCTCTCCGGTATCCATATTAATCTGGGGAGTGACTCTTAAGAATACGCCTGTTTCGGCACGCTCGGCTTCGGCGGAAGTGGTACCACTGGTAGCTTCTGTAGTGGTAGTAACGCCTACGGATTCCTGGGTAGTAATTTTTATCTCTGCTGTTTCGTTATTCAAAGTCAAAAGCCGCGGCCTGGCTAAATATTTCGTATCCGTGCGGGTACTTAAAAAATCTAAGAGTTGAGCGTAAGTACGGCCAAGAAGCATATGGCCTGCCGTACTAATATCAGCGAGATCCAAGCCTTTCCTGGTCAGGTCACCGATAAAAAATTCGTTTCCCGAACCACCTTTAATAATCATCGTAAAAGGATTACTGTTAAAATCAAACCCCAACTGATCCACTACATTTTTACTCACATCTAACATCTCTACTTCCAGTAACACCTGAGGCACAGGCATATCCAGAGAAGCAATCAATCTTTCAATAATGGGCATGCGGCTGGGTATATCTGTAACAATTAAGCTATTTGTACGGAAGTCTTCGACGACATAACCTTGCGAAGAAAGATTCTTCTTTACTGCCTCTGTGATACCCGCATTTTCTTCGGCTTTCCACTTTCCTCCTGAGGAAGACCCTCCTGAGGAAGACGAGGAATCGCTTGCGCTGGCAGAGCCAGAGGATAGCTGGCTAGACATCTCTTCTTTCAAGGAAGAGGAGGAAACCGAGGCGTGTTTAAGGTAAAAGACTTTGGTTATCTTCTCTATTTCAGGCTTACCCCAGTCCTTAACAATGAAAATACTTGAATCGGCATCTAAGTCATAAGAAAGATTATTTGCCTTGAATAACTTATCCATTGCCTCCTCCAGAGGCACCTTATCGAAAAAGAGGGTCATCTTCCTTTCCTGCACCCCCTCAGAAGCAATGAAATTCATCCCCGACTGGATAGATAATATTTTTAATATATCTTTCAGGCCGGCATCCTGAAAATCCATGGATATAGTTACGTCGGGATCGGGAAAATACATATCTTCCGCGGCATTTAATCTTAGCGGCAATAAACAAAGGGCAAGAAACAATACGAATAACCTAATATTCATCTTCATCAGTCCCTCCTTCTGATTTCTTATTAATACTTCCCATTTGGATTACCGAAGGCGCAGATAAATTACGTCTTGTGCCTGCATATAATACGATTATGCCTTCCCTATTGATCTCTAAAAGCTGCATTCCTTCTATAGTATCGCCTACTTTTACCACTTTATCATTGATAATTGCCTGTGCAAGAGTACCTCCCCAGACTATCCCCTGGATAGTCACGGAGGGTAACGGTCCTGCCTCAAGCACTTGCTCCTCTACTACTACTCCTATATGCTCTTCTTGAAAGGGGTCTTTTAAGTCTCCCGCGCTATATTCTATCTTTTTAGGTTCCGCCACTGTCTCTAAAGATTGGGTTTGCCTAACGGGAAAAAAGATAAATATGCTAATAAACAGAGCGATTATTTTTCCTTTCTTCGGCCTTGTCATTCTTAACCCGTAAATGCAATTACCGTTAACGTCAGATCAACGATCAACTTATCCGATGCTTGGCTTTCCCCCGAAGATACTATGCTTACCGTATGTACAGAATATAGGTCAGAATAATTTTCTATTTTACTGATAAAATTCCCTATGGCGTGGTAACTTTGTGCACCTATAGTTAACACAAAGGGATACTCGGTATAGAGGGGCTTTTGTTCTCCTGAGCCCGACTGGATTGAAATAATATTTATACTGGCATCCATGGCAATATCCTTAATTTTACTGGTAATCGCGGATGGGGCTTTTTCGCTGAGGAGATTCTTGTAGAATTCAATCTTCTTCTCTGACTGCTTAATATCGTTTAGTACTATATTCTTTTTTATTTCTATGTCCCTCTCTGTATTCAGTAATTGGAGCTTCCGCGATTGGTCTTTATAAATACTGACGGCAATAATCAGCGCAGCTATAATTACTACCATGCTTATAATTTTTTCTTTATTTTCGTTGATTAAACTGACTAATTCTTCGCGCGAATAGTTCATCTTTATGCTCTCACTTGGCCTCTCTTGCGCCCTGACAGGAAATTACAAAATTAGTTACGTCTACCCCTTTAATCTTTTCAATCTCGGTAGAAACAAGGTTTATCTCTTTAAAATACAGGTAAAAGGTATTATTTCGTTTTAGATCTGTAATCAGGGCGTTAATTGAGCCTAATTCTTTATTCCTGTTCTCCATATAAACGGTACCTTTTAAGACAAGGTCTATTTTTTCTTTTTCTTCGCTAAAAGATAACTTAGTTAACCACATACCCTGCGGTATCAAACGGGGAAGGACATCAAGCAACGGAGTCAGGTATTCCCGTTTATTAACAACACTACCCATGGTCTCTATTTTTAGCTTATAATTAGAATTAACAGCCGCCAGATCGGCGTAACTACGGTCTGCCGAAACAGTAGAAATAGGCGGCCGCATGATTATTGTCTTTTCCAGGTCTTTTTGTACAGGTAAGGTTCGATACATGCCAAAAAAGAATGTAGCAAGACAGATGAAAAGGCCCGCCGCAATCAACTGGGTATTTGCCCTGAATAATGCAACTATAGCGGCCAGCCCTTTCTTTTCAGCAATTACTTTTTTTTCCGTCCTTTCCTTTGCCGATACCAGATTGATCTTTAGCTCTGTCTTAACCTTATACAAAGAGCTGCTATAGCCTTTCGCAAAGGCTAAAGAAAAAGGAACGGGCTTACCCGTAAACAGGGTAACATCGATAAATTTAACTGCTAAATTTGACTCTTTAAAAAACCCTTCTAAATCGGCGTGATAGCCAGGGTTAGTAACAAAGAATATCTTGCTGATGCTCTTACCCGGAAATTTACGCTCGTAATAATCCAGGGATATCTGAATTTCCCTTTTTAATTTTCCTGAAAATACGCCGGGTTGGCCTTCTTCGGTCTTCTCAGCCTCATCGTATCCGCCCGTAAAGGTTATATCACGGCTGAATAAAGGGAAACCATTCTCCAGGACTACAAAGTTGGCCTCATCGTCTTTACCCGCTTCGATATTCACCATGGCAATAATCTTTTTTTCCTTGACGCCGGCTAGATTTAGTAATCTCAGCATACTAAAAGCTGAGTATTCTATAGAGATTACTTTAATGCCTAATTGTTTAAAGACAGCGATATACTTATTTAGGGAATCTTTCTTGATACCTACATATAAGATGCGGGTCTTTCGGATAGTCCTATCGAATTGCCACTGACAGTCCGCAATTAAATCTGTGGTCTTAAAGGGAATATATTTTTTTACCTCAAAATTTACGGCGCTATATATCTCGCTATGCGGTATAATGGGGATTTCGAAGGTACGAATAATTAAATCCTTACCCGAAAGACTAACCACGGCTTCTTTGGCTTCAATTGCGTTTTTCGTTAATTCATCTTTAAGCAGGGTGACTAATTTTATCTCTTCAGGGACCTTTTCTTCTGATGGGTTCGCTGGCGAAATCAAAGAAGAAGCAATCTGGGTATTTTTTATTAGGAAATTATTCTTAGTTTCGACAACGCTAATTATTTGCGGACCAAAATATATGCCTAACGTATTCATATATTTTCTCCCGGGGGCTTAGATAAGCGCTTTCTGCTCTTCAGCCAGGAATCTATATCGCGGCGGTCAAATCTCCATACCCCGCCTACTTTAATTCCGGAAATCTTTCTTTGATGTAACCAGTTATAGAGGGTTTGTCTTTTTAGCCGTAGATACTCCGCTAGTTCATCGATGTCCATTAATCTAGACATATCGCTTACCTTTCTATCTATATATAATAATTGTTTTAATTAGAACATAAAATATTACTTTTGTCAAGTGTTTTTTTATCTATACTTACTTATACATACTTATATTATAGATTCAAAGGTAAATTTAAGCTAATCAACTTCATCATTTATTTACTTAGATTTACTTAGATTATAATCTTAAGAGGAATTTGTGATAGGAAAATTGATTCGTTATTTACCTGGATTATAATAGATTTACTTATTATTACTCTGTCCTGGGTTTAAAAAAATGGTGGGCTTAAGGTGTGTAAGTATAGGTAGTCTTAAGAGCGAGCGTACGCAAGCCGTTAGCAGCAGGGTCGCTAATGGTAATAGTCACTGTTTTTTTAATATCGGGGTCGTTAACCGTGCAACCGGAACTGCATAACGTGTACGTACCGGTTGTCCATGCCCCTGTCCTTAATTTGTCTTGGGCCAGATTCATCCCCGCTAAAGAAGTATAATAAGCCTGGAGACGACTTGTCTGATGATAGGTAAAGCGGTAATGGCTCAAAATAAAACCCAAAATAATGTTAGCTAAGATTGCCGCTATTAAAATCGTAGCTAAAACAATAATTAATACTACTCCCTTATTGCGCATATGCGCTCCTAAACCTGTTTATTTAAACTGACCTTATAATCGCTGCCTAATTGCTGCACCAACACATGGCCTTCGCGGGCAAGCCAGCCTAAACTCATTAATATGTTATCTTTGGGCTTATCAATGCCTTTGATCAAATCAGAAAGGGTTACTTCTTTGCACTGGTCAAGATAATACCAAATATCTCCTGCAACTATTCCTATTTCGGTAATCATTTTATACCTCTTTTCCCTTATTTTAAATCAAAAAAGGTCGATGTCAATCATTTTTTTTATTATAACTACCGCAACGGGGGCAAGTTGAAATTAAGTCTTCCTTGGTGCTGACATAAGTATACGCGCACACAGAACAAAACCAGATAAATTTCTTGTCCAAAGATAAATTTTTATTCTTTTGTTTTTTACTGAATAGCCAAATAAGCAATATGCTACCCAAGGCGAGAAAAATATATAGCGACACGGCTAAAGAAAAATCGATGCTAATCATTTAAGGCGGAGAGGTCTATTTTCACCGTCTGCCATTTATCGGGAGGAAATGCCGCTTGCTCTATAGAAAGGTAATGGTTGATATAGCGCAGACTTAAAAGGTCCGCTTCTAGATTACCTGAGGAGATCTTCCTTTTAATCAATATAGAACTCTTCCTGCCGGTAGAAATTACCTGAAACTCAAGTTCTATGTGCGCTATCTGCCTGTCCTTGAAATAAAGAGAAAAATTATAGGGTAGTTTTGGATAAAATATTATTGTCGGCTCTTTTATCGCAGCTGGAGGCAATCTTGGATTTAATTTTTTGGCAAAGACTATTCTGTCTTCGGCTATCGGTAAAATTGCCGCTGGTTTTATATACTCCCTGACGTCTAAGAAAGACTCGCGGTCTATCTTATCTAGTATCAGCGCTTCGGGCCTTTTAATAGTTACCGTATTATAACTTGGCCTAAAATTCCGGTTATCCGTTAAATCCGATACGCGCAGGATCGCTCCGCGGAAAGAAATATCCGTAAAATTTCCTTCGGGTATCTTAGGCCCGAAAGAAAAACTAAACAGGCTAAATAAAGTAATATGGCCTAAAAGAGATATCGCTATGGTCCGCTTAAAAAAATAATTCGTCATTCCTGATTCGTGGCAATATTGATTTGCGTTACGCCAAAATCCCTGCACATATCCCAAATCTCTACAATCCGGCCCAAAGACGCACGTCTATCCGCCTTGATCAGAATCCCCTGTTTCATTTTCGCCACCTGTTTAAGCAGCGTCTTTAATTCCTGCGTGTTGACCACATTGCCGTTTAAGTAGACGACATTTTCGCTAGAGATCAATATTTCTGTATTTTCGTATTTAACTACTTCGCTAGTTACCGCCCTGGGTAAATTCACCTTTATGCCTGGTTGCATCACAAAACTGGAAGTAAGCATAAAAAATATCAGGAGTTGAAAAACTATGTCTATCAAAGGCGCGATATCTATTTGTCTAAGCCCGTGCTCTAATTCTATATGGCGCTTGAAATGCATCTAGCCCTCCTTATTCAGTAAGGAAGTTAACTAATTCCGTCGAAGCCTTCTCCATCTCCAAAATAAAATTATTTATGCGATTTACCAGATAATTATAGGCAATGAATGTGGGTATCGCCACAATTAAACCTGCCACTGTGGTGAGTAGCGCTTCCCAGATCCCGCCTGCCAAATCGCCGGGAGAAACAGGATGAAAGGCTGTAGCCTTGGCCTGGATCGTCTGGAAACACCTGACCATTCCTGTAACTGTCCCCAAAAGGCCTAAAAGCGGGGATATGTGCGCTATGGTAGCCAGCATCGAGAGATTCTTCTCCAGCCGCGGTATCTCGTATAAAGACGCGTCTTCTATCGCCTCTTTGATCTGTGGTCTGGGGCGGTCATATTTTAAAATCCCGGCCTTTAGTATATGGGAGATCGGGCTCTTGGTGTTATCGCAAATTTCCAACGCCTCCTTCACCTGGTGCTGTTTCATCTTCTCCAAAACACTGCCTAGTAATTCCTGCGCATCTATCTTTATCTTATGCAGATGCCAAATCTTTTCTAAGATTATAGCCAAGGCAAAGATAGAGCATAAAAGTATCGGCCACATTACCGGCCCGCCCGCAAAAAATACCTGCCACAAACCCATTTTATAGAGATCCATTTATTCCTCCTTTTTTTATTTAGCGTGTTCCTTTATCCAATCAATGCGTTCCTGCGCATATTTGGCCTCTTTCACATTCATGGCCTTAATTCTTTTATAAATACTGACGGCTTCTTTAAAATTCTCCTTATTTTCATAGATTGCCGCTACCCTTAAAAGCGACTTCACCGCTAAATCGTTATTTTCCGCATAAAGATAAGTAACCTTCATGTATTCCTCGGTTGCCTCAGCGTACTCACCCTGCGCTTGTAGGGTCTCCGCTATTTTAAATTGAACATTGGCCATTTCTCTTGCCGGAACTACGCTCATGCCCTGGCGATAGAAACTTATGGCTTGGCTATAATTGCCAATCTTACGATAGAGATCTGCAATCTTAGGATAAATAAGGCTGATCAAATTAGGGTATTCCTCCGTCGTATCTTTATAGACCTGAAGAGCTAAATCAGTTTTTTCCTGCCTAGCGTAGATATCGGCCATTGCGATGCTCGCCGTACCGGCAAGATCAGACCTGCCCAATCCAATTACTTTCCTAAAGTTGTCGATGGCCTCTTCATATTTAAGTTCTTCCGCAAAAGTCGAAGCCAATGCATAGTAGGCATCGGGGATTAAATTGCTCTTGGAGAAATCCTGTATAAGGGATGAAAAATACCTGCGCGCCAAACTTAAATCATTATGCCTGTAATAATATTCTCCCAGCCACCACATTACCTCTGCGGTAAGCCTGGAGTCAGGATATTTAGAACGCAAGGTCCCGAATCTGGCCATAGCCTCTTTTTCATCACCCATCTGGTAATAACAATCCGCTATCTCGTATTCCGCCTTCTGAAGGAGTTCGGTATCTTGACCATAATCCCTGACGATATTCTTAAATACCTCTATAGCTTGGGTGAAGTCGCCTAAGTTATAGAGGCTGCTCCCTAAGAGATATACGCTCTGGGACCTTAAGTTACTCTCTTTAAATTCATCCTGAAATTTCTCAAAGATTTCCTTGCTGGATTTATAGTCCTGTTTCTGAAAATAGGTTATGCCCAGGGCATAGGAAGCATCGTCTAGGAGTTTCGAGGCCGGGAAACGACTCTTCAGATTCTGAAAAGCCATAATCGCACCGTCATAATTTGAGGTCTTCAGTAACGTATTACCCAACTGGTATTGCACGTAATCGTTATATAGGGTGTCCGGGTAATCTTTTAATATGCTATCGTATGCTTCCATTGCCTTGGTGTACTCTCCGGAATCCTGGTAGGCATCTCCTATCTGGCAGAGCGCAGCAACCTTTACTATTTTGTCTTCGCTTTGCTTGACAATCTTACGGAACTCATCTATCGCTTTCTTGAATTCCCCGTCTTTTAAAAAAGACCAGGCCAGGCCATAATGCAACTTATCAATGCTCTCCTGAGAAATGGCCTCCCTAACCTTGCTTAAGGCTTCTTCGTATACTTTTATCGCCTCTTTATATTCCGCGATATTATAGAGAACCTCAGCCTTGCCCAGATACCCCTGGGTTAAAGTCAGCGGATCAGAAGATGTCTTTATTAACTCTTCGTACATATTCTTTGCTTCGGCGAATGCCTTTGTCTCTGAAGACACTAGCGCCTTGCCTAACAGTAAGGTATCCCGCCCCTTCTTTTCTAACATATCGGGCTTAATCCCCGAAAACACACCCTGAGCTTCTTTGTATTGCTTTAATTTAAGATAAGACCATCCAATACCTAATCTGGATACCGCTTGTATTTTTTCATCATTAGTATTTTCTAAAACCTTAGAATACTCCTCAATAGCCTCCCGGAAATTGTCCAAATAATAATCTGCCTCAGCCAGATAAAAATATAGGTATAAGATACGCGCGGTATCCTTAGGATAGGAAGTTAAATACAGCCTTAGCTTATCTTTTGTGCCGGTATAGTCTTTTAAGTTATACAGGCACTCCACTATCTTAAATGCAGAATCCTGCGCCTGTGGTTCCTGGGGAAATTTTTCCTGCACGATCTTAAAATATTTCATCGCCCCAGCAAACTCTCCCTCCTGGAATAAACACCAGCCTAATGAATAATAGGCATATACAGAATAAGGGGACTTCGGGAATCCCTCAGCGATCATCTTATAATACTGACCGGCCTTTGAAAAATTGTTGCCTTTAAAATGCACCTCGGCAATCCAATAGAGGATTTCGTCTTTAATGTTCTGGGCAGAAGGTTGGTTTAATAATCCTTCGAATTTCGTTAAGGCCTCCAGAAACCTGCTCTGCTGGAAATAACATTGGCCGATTAAAAGATTAACCTGTGCTGTCTTGGGGGAAGCGGGATAATTCTTTAAGAAACGGTCAAATAGCCCTAAGGCTACATCATAGAAGGCGTCCTCAAATGCCTTTTCCGCCACGAAGAGCGCCTCTTCTTCTTTGGATGACTCCTGGGCAGATAACTCGTAACTAGTAACTCGTAACTCGTAACTAGTAATAAATAATAAAAATATGAGGGTTGTTAAAAATTTCATTCTGAGATTTTTCATTTCAATTCCACTATACCATCTGTCTATTTATTATTCAATATCTTTCTTAAAAATAGCGCTGTATACGACTTTTTATTATCAAGTAATTCTTCGGGGCTACCAGTAGCGACAACCTCTCCCCCTGCGTCTCCACCTTCAGGGCCTAAATCAATAATATAGTCAGCGCATTTTATTACTTCTAAATTATGTTCAATCACACAAACGGTGTTACCCTTATCTACTAACCTCTGAAGTACCGAAAGAAGTTTATCTACATCCGCAAAATGTAAACCCGTAGTCGGTTCATCCAAAAGATAAAGGGTTCGACCCGTAGAGCGCTTGCTTAACTCTGCTGAGAGTTTTACGCGTTGTGCCTCACCGCCTGATAATGTGGTTGCGGCCTGGCCCAGCTGAATATAGCCTAAACCTACATCATAGATATAGTTAAGTATATTCCTGATTTTAGGGATATTCACAAACAAATCCAGCGCCTCTTCTACCGTCATATCTAAAATATCAGCGATGGTTTTACCTTTGTACTTGACTTCTAGAGTAGCTTCATTAAAACGCCTGCCTTTACAGACATCGCATTTTACGTAGACATCGGGAAGAAAATGCATCTCTATCTTCTTAATGCCGTCGCCCGCGCAGGCCTCACAGCGGCCGCCTTTGACATTAAAAGAAAACCTGCCGGGCCTATATCCTTTTATGCGCGCTTCGGGAAGCTTGCTGAATATGTCCCTGATATGACTAAAAACTCCGGTATAGGTAACGGGGTTTGAACGCGGTGTCCTACCTATAGGGGACTGATCAACTACAATAACTTTATCAATATATTCTATGCCGGTAATCTTCTGATGGAGTCCGGGTTTTTCTTTAGATTTATATAATTTTTGCGCAAGGCTACGATACAATATTTCGTCAATAAGGGTGGATTTACCTGAGCCGGATACTCCGGTAACGCAGATAAAGACGCCTAAAGGAAACTTTACGTCTGTATTTTTTAAGTTATGCTCTCTGGCACCTTTTACCTCTAAGAATTTTCTCTTACGCCAAGGCCTTCTCTGTATAACTCTACATACCTCTAATTCCCTCCTAAGATACTTCGCGGTCAAAGAATCGGAATGCTTCAATAGATCTTCTTTATTGCCACAAAAAACTATTTCTCCGCCGTGCCTGCCTGCACCCGGGCCTAAATCGACAATATAATCTGCGCAAAGGATCGTAGCCTCATCGTGCTCTACCACGATTAAAGTATTACCCAGATCCCTTAAGGCCTTTAGCGTGGAAATTAGTTTGGCATTATCCTTTTGATGCAGACCGATGCTGGGTTCGTCTAATATGTATAATACCCCCACTAAACCTGAACCAACCTGTGTAGCCAAGCGGATACGCTGCGCTTCTCCTCCTGAAAGGGTAGAGCTCTTTCTATTTAAGGTAATGTAATCTAAACCCACATCAATACAGAACTCTAGCCTTTGGGTTATTTCCTTCAAGGCCTGGCGGGCAATAGTCCTTTGCCTTTGGGTTAATTTTAATTTGCTAAAAAAACTGTGCGCTTCTTTTATCGACTCTTCAGTTACCTCCCAGATATTTTTACCGTTAATTTTTACCGCTAAACTTTCTTTCTTAAGCCTAGCGCCAAGACAGATCGGACAGGGCAGGCTAGACATAAACCGGGAAATCTCTTCTTTTAAATAGTCGCTCTCTGTCTGGCGAAAAAGTCTTTCTAAGTGCGGGATTATCCCTTCAAAAGGTTTACCGTTGACATCCACGTCAGTTCCATAAAGTATCGCCTTTTGTATTTCTTTGTTTAATTTTTTAAACGGTATATCTAGGTCAAAATCCATTTCGTGAGCTAATTCACGGATGAGCCAGCGATAATAAAGGATATACCCCTTACCACCCCTCTTCCAAGCCTCAATTGCCCCTGCGTTTATGGATTTATTCTTATCGGGGATGACTAAATCCGGATCAAATTCAAGCTTCGTGCCCAATCCGTGGCAATCGGGACAAGCCCCATACGGAGAATTAAAAGAAAACATACGCGGCTCAACCTCAGAATAGTTGATACCGCATTTTGCGCAGGCATACTGTTCGCTAAAAACCAATTCCGCCTGTTTATCCGTCTGTCTTTTATTAAACAGGATAATTACGATACCCTTACCCACCTTCAGCGCTGTCTCTACGGAATCCGTAAGCCTACCCTTAGCTTGCGGCTTTACAATGAGCCTATCCACCACTACTTCAATATTATGGATATTATATTTTTTAAGCTTGACCTTTTGAGGCAACTCATGAATTTTTCCGTCAATACGTACGCGCACAAATCCTGCTTTTTGAATTTGACCAAATATATCTTTATATTCCCCTTTTCTGCCGCGCACCAGGGGTGCTAATATCTGGATATCCGAACCTTGCGGTAAACCCATGATCCTTTCTACTATTTCCTGGGCACTCTGTCTTTGTATGGATTGGCCGCATTGATAACAGGCTACTTCGCCGATACGCGCAAAAATGATCCTTAAATAATCGTAAATCTCAGTCTGGGTTCCTACGGTAGAGCGGGGGTTACCGCCGGCTGTCCTTTGCTCGATAGCGATGGCTGGGGATAAGCCCTCTATATATTCGACATCGGGCTTTTGTAACTGCTCTAAGAACTGGCGGGCGTAGCTGGAGAGGCTTTCTACATAGCGCCTTTGGCCTTCGGCATAGATAGTATCGAAGGCAAGGCTGGATTTACCCGAACCGGAGAGGCCGGTAATAACAATAAGTTTATTACGCGGTAGTTTTAAATTTATATTTTTCAGGTTATGCTCTTTAGCACCCCTGATAATAATAGCGTCTTCCATAGAATATGAATTATATCAAAAAAGAAAGCCCCTGTAAACCCTGTTAGAAATGCCGAATTTAGATACAAGACAACAAAATTCTAACCGGGCAAATTAGAGATGAAAACCTTACAGGGGCTCACTTTTAAGGCGCTTATCTTTTTTTCTTCTTGCCGCCTCTCTTCATCTTAGCGCAAGAGACATCGCCTTTCTTATCGATAAAATAGAGGTATCCCTTCTTCCTCTTGATACCACATTTTACCACTTTCTTAGGGCTACCGCCTTTTTTCTTGCCTCTAGCCATCTTGGCGCAAGAAACATCGCCGCCCTTGTCAACATAGTAGAGACAACCTTTCTGCCTCTTTATTCCTAGCTTCGCTACTTTCTCTGCCATAACTTATTCACCCCCTTTCTATCTTATTTTTGTTATGCGCCGATTTTTATCGGCTCTAAAATCTGCTTTAGGGTCGCTATCGCCGAAAGTACCGCCAAATAACTGGTCTTGGGGTTATCCGGATGGACCAGGTTTTCGGTACGCGTAATAATCCTGCCTGCCTCGGATTCTATCTCTACCTCATGGATATTCCTGGTTAGACCCGGGGAAGCTACAATACGCACCACGGTATTATCTATGCCTATGCCGGCTGCGCTTAAGGTCGCAGCCACATTAATATTCTGCGGAAAAGCCCTTATGGCTTGCGATGCGCTCCCTTCAAAAATAACCGTATCCTGCGTTATATTATCCAGCCGTATCTTTTTCTTCAATAAATAAGGTACGCCCAGGAATGCCTGGGGGGGCTTACGGGTAGTCAGGGAAACTTTACTTATTTTAACGCAGGCCAAAGCCTTAAGCCCATCAATACCGCATATAGCTCCAGAAGGGATAAATAGGCGCACACCCTTCTCTTTTGCTAAAAGTTCTAATTCGCCTAATTGCTTAACAATGCCGCCGACGCTCATAACCATAATATCGCGGGAAGCCAAGAGCGTTTTTCTGGCGATATCAAAACTGAACCCTGCCTTTGTGGCCTCGATAACTAAATCCACCTTATTTATCAAGTCTTCTAAATTTAAAGCGGCCAATTTTTTATTCAGCTTGCTCGATAAGTTATAGGCCTTTTCTATTTCCAGATCATAAAGGCTCGCTAAATCTGCCTGCGCAGAAAAGTCAGCTAAAATAGATTTTGCCAGCGAAGAACCTATGGCCCCGCAGCCTACGATCCCGATTCTTAATTTTTTATTTTTTTCCATCTTTAGACATTATGGTTATACTACAATATTATCGATCAATCTAGTCTTACCGATAAAAACCGCCAAGGCAATTATGGCCTTATCCTTTATTTTAACCATAGGCTTAAGACTCTCTAAGTCCACAATAGATGCATACTGTATGGAGGCGCTCTTTTTTCTATCTATTAAACGCCTCATTTTACGGATAATATCTGAGGAATCCTTATTACCCCGCCTAATTAAATCCCCGGCTAAATTCAAGGCTTGACCTAAAACCAAGGCATCTATCCTTTGGCTTTTATCTAGATAAGCATTCCTTGAACTTAAGGCTAGGCCGTTTTTATCACGCACTATAGGCATAACTTTTATCTTCACCCGCATATTTAAATCTTCAACCATCTTTTTTATAATAATCGCCTGCTGGGCATCCTTTTGCCCAAAATAGGCAATATCAGGATCTATTATATGAAAAAGCTTACTTACCACCGTAACCACTCCTTTAAAATGCCCCGGCCGGGACTTACCGCATAAGGCATCGCTTAAATCTTCGACATGCACATATGTCTTATAGTTATCCGGGTACATCCGTCGGGCATCAGGATAAAATATCACATCTACGCCTTTTCTTCTGCATAATTGCGCGTCGAGTTTAAGATTCCGGGGATATTTTTTATAGTCTTCGCAAGGTGCAAACTGGGTAGGATTAACGAATATACTCACTACCACCCGGTCATTCTGGCGGCGCGCTTCTTCAATAAGACTTAAGTGCCCGGCATGCAATGCACCCATAGTAGGAACAAAACCGATAGCTTGTCTCTCTAAATGTATGCTCCTTGAAAAATCCGCCATTTCTTTGAGGCTACGGATAACTTTCATATAATCTCTCTTAAAGGCCTAAGCACAAACTCTCTCTCAAACATCTTAGGATGTGGAACTACCAGGCTTTTTGTTTTTATAACCTTATCCCCATAAAATAATATATCCAGGTCTATCAGGCGCGGGCCGGAACGCACGGATTGCCTGCGGCCTAAGTCTTTCTCTATTTTTTTTAAGGTTTTAAGAAGCGCTACGGGGGTAAGTGAAGTTCTGATTTTTACGGCAGCGTTTAAGAATTTTCCCTGGGGAGGTCCCCCGACAGGTTCAGTTTCATAAATACGTGAGCTCTTTTCTATTTTGACGCCCTTAGTTCTGGCTAGATATTTCAATGCCTTTTTAATATTTTCTCTCCTCTTACCTAAGTTGGAGCCGACTCCCAGATAACAAGCTACCATCTAAAGAATTTTTCTTAAACGCTCAATAGCCTCCTGGATCTTCTCTTTGGATACAGTCAAGGCCATCCTAATGTAACCTTCGCCGCATTTACCGAAACCTACACCCGGGGTAACCACAATATTTGCCTTCTCTAATAATAATGCCGAGAATTTTATGGAATCGGTTTTTTTGGGGATTTTAATCCAGACGTAAAAAGTAGCTTTAGGGGGATTTACCTTTAGGCCTACGCTATTCAATCCCCAGATTAAGGCATCACGTCTTTCCTGGTAAAGCCGGCAGATCTGCTGGATATGGCCTTGTGGCCCGATTAGGGCAGCCATGCCTGCCAACTGGACTGCGGAAAAAATCCCTGAATCAATGTTGGATTTTACTTTAGCTAAACTCCAGACTAATTGCGCGTTACCACAGGCCCAGCCTACCCGCCAACCGGTCATATTATAGGTTTTAGAGAGAGAATGGAACTCTATCACTACCTCTTCTGCGCCTTCGGTTTCTAACAAGCTAGGCGGCTTGTAGCCGTCATAGCAAATCTCAGAATAGGCTAAATCTGAGATAATAATAATTTTATTCCTGTGGGCAAATTCCACCACGTCTTTATAGAAATCACTTCTGGCTATGGCAGAAGTAGGGTTATTCGGATAGTTGATGTAGATTAATTTTGCTTTTTTACGTATGTTTAAGGGGATTTTTTTAAGGTCCGGTAAAAATGCATTTTCTTCTTTAAGCGGCATAATATATGGCCTTCCTCCGGCAAAGATGGTGCCACCTTTATACGGCGGATAACAAGGATCAGGTATAAGCGCATAGTCGCCTTCATTCAAAAATGCTAAAGGAAAGTGGGCGATCCCCTCTTTTGAACCGATCAAAGGCAAAATTTCTTTTTCCGCATCAAGTTTTATCTGGAAACGGTTTTTATACCAGTTGGCAATGGCTTGACGTAAACCCGGTAAACCCTGGTCCAAGGCATAACGATGCGTAGATGGGTCGCATACTGCCTGATAGAGTTTATCAATAATGTGGTTGGGCGTAGGCTGGTCAGGATCACCTATCCCTAAATCAATAATATCCCGGCCTTCCTGCCTGGCTTTCCTCTTTGCCCTATCAATTTCTACAAACAAATACGGTGGCAAGTCTTCTAATTTCTTGGATATTTTAAACATTTTAGTTTTTACCTTTTAGCTTATCGCGTTTTACCTTATTTTAATACGTCTTGCATAGAATACAGGCCTGCGGGTTTTCCCGCAATCCACTTCGCAGCCTTTAACGCGCCCAGGGCAAATAAATCCCGTGAATGTGCCTGATGCTTGATCTCGACGCGCTCAGAATTACCGCAAAAAATAATCGTGTGGTCGCCCACAATATCGCCTAGCCTAATGGCGTGCATGGGGATTTCTTTTTTTGTGGCATCTGCTAAAATCTGGGCAATTTTTTTGGCTGTCCCCGAAGGCGCGTCTTTCTTAGCTTTATGGTGGGCTTCTATAACCTCGATACTGTAATCTGAACCCAGGCTCCTGGCAATCTGCGGTAACATCGCGAATAAAACATTTACCCCAACGGACATATTCGGAGAAAATACTACCGGAACAACTTTAGAAACTTCCTCCACTTTATTTATCTGCGCTTGGCTTAATCCGGTAGTGCCTAAAACGAGCGCTTTTTTGTGCCGGGCGATATAATCTAAATTTGCTTCGGTAGCTTCCGGCGTAGTAAAATCAATGAATACGTCTACCAGAAACAGCCCATCCTGGGTAGAGGATATCTTTAATTTACCCAGCTCTTTACCAATCATGGGTGTACCCTTTTTCTCCAACGCAAAAGTAATTTCAAATCCCCTGTCAAGAAAGGCTAATTCAAATATGCGCCTACCCATTTTCCCGCATACGCCGGCAATACCTAGTTTAATCATAGCGCGCTCCTATTTTAAAAGACCGTAATCTTTAAGGGCTATTTTAAGTTTTTCCAAATTCTCCTGCGACATAGCACACATAGGAAGTCTTAAATCCGGTTCGCACATTTTCATAAGCCCCATCGCGGTTTTTATGGGTATGGGGTTAGTTTCCAGGAATACTGCTTTTATCAGGGGCAATAATTTATAGTGTAACGCACGGGCTTTCTGGATGTTTCCTTTTTCAAATTCACTGACCATATCTGCCACATCGCGCGCAACGATATTCGCTACTACCGAGATGACACCCGTACCACCTATGCCTAAAAGAGGCAAGGTTAGGCTATCATCTCCAGAAATTAAATCAAATCCGGTGCCGCACAACGCCTTTATACGCGACATCTGATCAAGATTACCGGAAGCCTCTTTTACGCCCACAATATTTTTGCAGTCTTTGGCTAATTTGGCAATAGTCTCCGGCTCTATATTGACTCCGGTGCGCGAGGCAATATTGTAAAGTATGATCGGTATATTGACCGAAGCAGCAATAGCTTTAAAATGTTCATAGAGCCCTCTCTGCGTAGGCCGGTTATAGTAAGGCGAAACCTGCAAAGAGGCATCCGCGCCTGCCTGGGCAGCATGTTTGGTAAGCATAATCGCTTCCTCAGTAGAATTTGAACCTGTACCGGCAATAACCGGTATCTTTTTCTTTACCTGTTCTATAGTAATCTCAATGACCCGGTCATGCTCTTGGAAGGATAAAGTGGCAGATTCGCCCGTGGTACCGCAAGGCACTATCCCGGAAGTCCCGTTTTGAATCTGGAATTCTATTAATTCTCTTAATTTCCCCTCATCGATTTTTCCGTTTTTAAAGGGTGTTATAATTGCTACCATTGAGCCCTTAAACATAATACGCTCCTTTGTATACTACCCTGGCTTTACCCTCTAACCAGATATCATTAAACTTATTATTTGTCTTATTAAAATAAACTTTTAAGGCTTCCCCGCTTTTAGTAAGTACATTTATCTTATACCCGCCGTCCTTGGCGTGCGGCATGTTAGCCACTGTAAGGATTGCACTGGCCACCGTACCTGTGCCGCAGGCCAGGGTTTCACCTTCTACGCCCCTCTCATAAGTCCTGATTTTTATTTCTTTGCTCTTCGCTACTTCTACGAAATCTGCGTTTGCTCCGCGGGGGGCAAATCTTTTATGATAACGTATTTGCCTACCGAGCCATGCCACGTCAATCTTATCTAAGTCCGCTACGAAAATTACCGCATGCGGAACTCCGGTATCGATAAAATTCACACGTAGCATCCTATTATTGATTTTAATCGGCAGATTTAATTTTATATGCGCTGGCTCTGTTAATTTTATCCTTACGTTTTCTCCGCATACTCTAGAGACAATAATTCCCGCCTTAGTTTCTATTTTTACCTTTCTAGATTTTAGATAAAGGGCGGCTGATCGAGCGCCGTTTCCGCACATCTCTGCCTCTGAACCATTAGGATTAAAGATGCGCATCTTAATATCGGCAATTCTGGACTTTTCTAAGACTAAGAGACCGTCTGCGCCTGCGCCATATTTTCTATCGCAGATCTTTTGCGCTAATTTTCTCCATGGCACCACTACGCGTTTAGGCGCAACAACCACTACGAAATCATTTCCTGAAGCCACTATCTTGGTAAAATCCATCTTTTTCATATATTACAAACCAAACAGGAACGGAGGAACCTTTTCGTTGTCCGTTAAATCCTGATAACACTCCCTCTTTCTCACCACGAATGTCCGGTCTTTCACTACCAAAACCTCTTCTACCCTAAGCCGCGAATTATAATTCGAAGACATGCTAAATCCGTATGCGCCTGCGCCCATGACCGCTAAATAATCGCCTTCTTTAACACGGGGTAATTTTCTATCTTTGGCGAAGAAATCCCCGCTTTCGCAGATAGGCCCGACTACGTCTACTTTTATTGCCCGCGCTTTATGGCGCGTTACGCGTAAAGGAATAATATTATGATAGGCCTCATACAGCGCCGGCCGGATCAAATCATTCATCCCTGCGTCTACAATCACAAATTTCTTTTTGGGCGTCTCTTTGATATACAGGACTTTAGCCACCAGGATCCCGGCATTACCTACGATGAACCTACCGGGCTCTAAGATTATTTTCAAGCCCGTATTTTTTAACAAAGGTATAATCCTTTTGGCAAACTTCTGGGCAGTCTGGGGAGTTTCTTTGTTGTAAATAATCCCTAAACCGCCTCCGATATTTAAATATTCCAAGCCTATACCTTTTTTCCCTAGCTGCGAGATAAACCTTACTATCTTGGTAACCGCGGCTACATAGGGAGCGCTTTCGGTAATCTGTGAACCGATGTGTATATGCAGGCCGCAGATATTTAAATTAGCAAAATTATTGCGCATCAGCAGGATCTTATAGGCACTCTTAAAATCTATGCCGAACTTATTGGTAATCTTTCCCGTAGTAATAAATTTATGCGTCTTAGGTTCTACATCAGGGTTGATGCGTATAGCTACCTGAGTAATCCTATTTAATCTCTTGGATATCCGATTGATATTCTTTAGCTCCGCAGTTGACTCGACATTAAAAAACCGGATTCTCTTTTTGATAGCCTCTTCTATCTCTCTATCTGTTTTACCGACTGATGCATAAACAATTCTTTCTGCCGGGCAACCGACTCCCGAGGCGCGAAAGAGTTCTCCTCCGGAGACAATATCTAACCCCGCACCTTTATCTACCAGGGCTTTAAGAATCGCCAGATTAGAGTTAGCTTTCACCGAATAACAGATAAGAGGCGTAAGTCCAGCAAAGGCAGTCTTTAATTTCAGGTAATGGCCGATCAGCGTATGGTAACTATAGATATACAGCGGTGTACCGAAACGCTCTGCTAAATCCGCCACCTTGATATCCTCGCAATAAAGATAATTTCCTTTGTATTTAAATTCGTGCATTTAATCTCCTACTCCAGCTATGCATTTGTCTGGCGACGAGCTTGGGGTTAGTGCTGCCATATGATTTTTTCAGGTTAACCGAAGCCCAGGCATTCAAAATGCTCTTTACATCCGGGTCTAATTTAGGCGAATACTTCTTTAGTTGCGCCGTACTTAGGTCAGAAATACTCTTACCTTTATCCAGGCAATCTTTTACCATTCTACCTACGATATCGTGCGCTTGCCTATAAGATACACCTTTCTTAATCAAATATTCCACGATATCTACCGAGAATAAAGATTCGTCTATCAGTTTTGCAGCAATTATATCTTTCTTTACGGCTATATCATGAAATAACTCTATAAAAATCCCCAGGACATCTTTAATCGTATCTACGGCATCAAAAAACGGGGGCTTATCCAGCTGCAAATCCCGGTTATACGACGAAGGTAGCCCCTTCATTAATATCAGCACACTGGAGAAGTCTGCGTGTATCCTGCCCACCGATCCCCTGATCAGCTCTAACACATCCGGATTCTTCTTATGCGGCATAATGCTGGAGCCGGTGCAGAAAGAAAAATCGATATCAATAAAGTTAAATTCTTTGGTAGACCAAAGGATCAGATCTTCGGCAATCCGGGATAAGTGCACCGCTAAAATAGATAAATCTGCCAATACCTCGATAATAAAGTCTCTGTCGCTTACGCTATCGATGCTATTTTCGGTCAATTTCTTAAATCCCAGCTCTTTCCTGACATGTTCTCTTTCTATAGACAGGCCTGTCCCGGAAAAGGCGCAGCTACCTAAGGGCATGGTATCCGCCCTTTGCGTAGCGCAACCCACCCTCTCTTTATCTCTCTCTAAGCATTCCAGATACGCCAGGAGATGATGCGCCAATAAGACGCACTGTGCTAGCTGTAAATGCGTGTATCCCGGAATAATTATTTTTGAATTATCCTGAGCAAATTTTAATATTGCTTTCTGCAAACCTACAAGCAAACCCTTAAGTTGCGCTGTTTCATCTTTTAAGTACATTTTAATATCTAAAGCTATCTGGTCGTTTCTGGAACGGGCAGTATGTAATTTATGCGCTGCCGGACCTATCTTTTTTACCAGCGTATCCTGAATATTAGAATGGATATCCTCTGCCTGGAGGTTAAACCTAAACTTCTTGTTTTTAATATCCTTCAAAATAGAATTGAGCCCTTTTATAATAAGCTTAGCGTCTTTTCCTGGGATTATTTTTTGCTTGCCTAACATCCTGGCATGGGCAATGCTGCCTAAGACGTCATATTTGGCTAGCCTCTTATCAAAAGCAATGCTTGAGGTAAACCTATCAGTCAATACGTTGGTTTTTTTAGGAAATCTACTCCCCCATAACTTCTTCGCCATTTTATCTCCTCAAGATTACGAGTTACTAGTTACTTTTTGTACGGCATTCCCCATGAAATAAAACCAGCCTCAGACGCTTTGGTTTTATTTCACCCCGAGCCCTGCGAGGGGACACTACCTTTTATATGGCATACCCCAGATCTTGATAAACCCCTCGGCTAATTTCTGGTCGAATTTATCTTCCTTGCCGTAAGTGCTCAATTCCTTTTTATATAATGAGTGGGACGACTTTCTGCCTACTGCCATACAGTTCCCCTTGAATAATTTCAGTTTTATGGAACCGGTAACGTGTTTTTGCGTAGAATCAACAAATCCGTCTAATGCCTCTTTTAAGGGAGAATACCACAAACCATAATAAACTAACTCCGCATATTTAAGCGCGATAATCTCTTTAAAATGCGCCAGCTCCCTGTCTAATACCAAACTCTCCAATTCCTTATGGGCAACATAAAGCATGGTCGCAGCAGGCGCCTCATAGATCTCCCGGGATTTAATGCCTACCAGCCTGTTCTCTACCAAATCAGTCCTGCCCACGCCGTAAAGCCCGCCGATTTCGTTTAAATGTTCAATCAGCGCTTTTAATTTATAGATTTTACCATCTATCTTCTTAGGTACGCCTTTTTCAAAATAGACCTCAATATATTTAGGATAGGTGGCTATCTGGGTCGGGCTCTTGGTGATTAAATAGGCGTCTTCAGGAGGTTCCTGTTCCAGATTTTCCAATATGCCAGCTTCGATACTGATACCCCAGATATTCCTATCAATGCTGTAAGGCTTCTTTTTGGTGACATCAATAGGGATATTGTACATATGCGCATATTCTATCTCTTCTTCCCGCGATTTAAAATCCCAAACCCTGACCGGAGCGATAATCTCTAATTTCGGGTTTAATATCCCTACGGTCACCTCAAATCTGACCTGGTCATTTCCTTTGCCGGTAGAGCCATGCGCTACTGCATGCGCTTTTTCTTTCTGGGCGATCTCAACTAGATATTTAGCAATTAACGGCCTGCCTAATGCCGTAGCCAAAAGATACTTTCCTTCATAGATAGCCCCCGCTTTCAAGGCCGGGAGAACAAAATCCTGCACAAATTCATCCTGCAGGTCTTTGACGCACACCTTGGAAGCGCCGGCAGCCAAGGCTCGCGCCTGGATAGCCGCAAAATCCTCTCCTTCTCCTAATCCCTGGCCCAAATCCGCCATAAAGCAGACTACCTCGTATCCCTGCTCTTTCAGCCACCTCACAGCACAGGATGTATCCAACCCCCCGGAATATGCTAAAACAATTTTTTTCATATACTCTTTCCTAACAGTTTAATTAAGATCGCCTTTTGTACATGCATCCTGTTCTCTGCCTGGTCAAAGACTACGGAATTCTTACTATCAATAACCTCATCAGTAATCTCATCGCCCCTATGCGCAGGTAGGCAATGCATAATCAAAACATTCTTCTTGGCTAACTTAACTAATTTAGCGTTAATCTGGAATGCCTTAAAGACTTTCTTCCTCATTGCAGCTTCTTTTTCCTGCCCCATACTCGCCCAGACATCGGTATAAATAACTCTAGCACCCTTAACTGCATCTTGAGGCTGCCCAAATAAATTAATACTGACCTTGTTTTTCTTGGCGATCAACTTAGCTTCTTCTAAAACCTTATTATCCGGCTCATAGCCTTTAGGTGTGGCTACATTCATATTTATTCCCACGCCGGCGCAGGCATACAATAACGAATTACAGACATTATTGCCGTCTCCGACATAAGCAAAGGTTACGCCTTTAATATTCTTTAGCTTTTCTCTTACGGTATAAATATCCGCCAGGGCCTGACAAGGATGCGCTAAATCCGATAAACCGTTTATCACCGGGATAGTAGCAGACTTTGCCAGCTCTAAAATATTTTTATGTTCGAAAGTCCTTAATACTATACCGTCCACGTATCTAGAGAGGGTCTTGGCCACATCTCCTATGGATTCCCTGACGCCCAGATTTATTTCATCAGACCCCAGATATATGGAATACCCGCCCAGTTGATACATCCCTACTTCGAAAGAAACCCGCGTGCGGTTTGACGGTTTCTGAAAAACCAGACCTATGGTTTTACCCGCCAGCACCCTGCTGAATTTAACCCGGTCTTTCTTTAATCGCTCCGTAAGGATGAAGATATCTTCGATTTCTCCAGGCGTTAAATCTTGAATACAAATAAAATCTTTTTTCATAATCTTTTTCCTTTTAACATTTAAACTTTTAAACTTTTAAACACGCCCCCTAATATCTCCAGGCCCCTATCAATCTCCTTTTTACTGATATTCAAGGCGGGCATCAGCCTTAAAACTTTATCATGCGTGCAATTAATCAGGAGCCTCTGTTCTATGCATTTTTCTACCACCGTCTTGCCTTCCATATTTAATTCTACACCTGCCATTAACCCTAAACCCCTTACTTCTTTTATCAGGGAATATTTATCTTTTAATTCATTAAGCCCGTTAAAGAGGTATTCGCCCATTTTGACGGCATTAGTAAGCAGCTTTTCTTCCTGTATCGCTTTGAAGACGCCTAAGGCTGCCTTACAAATTACCGGCCCGCCGCCAAAAGTAGAAGCGTGCATGCCCGGGCCCAGGGTATCCGCGATCTCTTTCTTTACTACCATCACGCCAATAGGTAGACCTGCGCCTAACGCCTTGGCTAAAGTCATAATATCCGGCGTTATGCCGTAATGCTGATAACAAAATAGTTTACCGGTCCTGCCCATAGCAGTCTGCACTTCGTCTACGATCAAAAGCAGGTCCTTTTCGCTACAAATCTTTCTTAACTTAAGAACAAAATCCTTATCGGCAACATTAATGCCGCCTTCCCCCTGAATCAATTCTAACATCACCGCGACTGTCTTTTCGGTTATAGCCTTTCTAACCTCCGCTATATCATTAAATTTAACTGTTTTAAAACCTTCGGGTAAAGGCGCAAATCCGTTCTGATATTTTTTCTGACCCGTAGCAGCTAAAGCCGCCAGTGTTCTTCCGTGGAAGGAATTTTCAAAGGTAATGATTTCGAATCTGCCATTTCCGAATTTTCGGCTGAATTTTATGGCTGCCTCATTTGCCTCGGCTCCGGAATTACAGAAAAAAACCTTAGCCGGATAGGCCCAGTAGACTATCTCTCTGGCTAGCTTTGCCTGGGCAGGATGATAATAATTATTTGGTATAAATATCAGTTTAGAGATCTGATCCCGCACCGCCTGCATCACTTTAGGATGACAATGACCGATATTTCCCACGCCCCAACCAGGAAAAAGGTCTAGATACGCCCGGCTATGGATATCCCAGAGCCGACTACCCTTACCTTTGACAAAAACCAAAGGCACTTTGGTATAAGTCGGCATAATATAGTCTTTATAGGCGTTAAATATATCTTCGACTTTCATCTTTCGTAACTCATAATTTCGTAACTAGTAACTCGTAATTCAGATTTTTATCCTATTCAAAATTACTAGTTACCTGCCTGCCGGCAGACAGGCGAGTTACTAGCGTACTAGTTACTTAACTATTTCCGTTCCCACTCCTGTATCTGTGAATATCTCCAGGAGTAAACCGTGTGGCGTGCGCGCATCAATGATGTGCGTCTTCTTTACACCCTTATCTAATGCCTCAATACAGGCTAAAACCTTGGGGATCATCCCCTGCTGGATGATATTATTCTCGATTAATACTCGCGCCTCTTCTGTAGTCAGGGCGGATAAAAAAGAATGCGGGTCATCGGGATTACGCATAATCCCTTTGACGTTAGTAAGCAAAACTAATTTCTCTGCCTTAATGGCGCTGGCAATATTAGAAGCTGCCTCATCGGCATTGACATTATATGTCTTTTTATCTTCACCCTTGCCCATAGGCAGAACTACCACCACCGTATCGGACTTCAGCTCCTCTAGTATCGGCTCGGTATTTATTTCGTTGATATGCCCCACTAACCCTAAATCTACCTCTGCCGTCTTTTTCTCTACCTGAATTATTTTTTTGTCTTCGCCGCTTAAACCGACTGCCTCTGCTCCCAATTCTGATAATTCGCTGACAATGATATCGTTTAGCTTCTGTAATTCTTCCTTGACTACAGCCAGCGTCTCTTCATCGGTTACACGGATACCGTCCACAAATTCCGTTTTCTTGCCTTCAGAACGTATGCGTTCGCTGATATTGGAGCCTCCGCCATGTACCAAGACCGGCCTTAAGCCCATGAAACTTAAGAAAACAATATCCTCTAAGACGCCCCTCCTGATTTTTTCCTCTCCCAAGATGCTCCCGCCATATTTGATAACGATTATCTTCTTGTGGAATTTCTTGATATAGGGCAATGCCTCAATCAAAACATCCGCTTTCTTAATCGCTTCTTCCATGACATTCTTTCCTTAGTTATATTCTGCGTTAATCTTAATATATTCCGGAGTCAGGTCCGAAGTATAGACTAAGGCGCTGGCACTCCCCCGGTTAAGAAATACGCCTACATTTATTTCTTTTTTCTTTAAAGGGCTCACCCTTATCTTGATATCTTTCTCTTTTACATCTATGCCGCTTGCGCCTAGCGCAGAAATTATTCTGCCGAAATTAGGATTCTGGCCATACATGGCAGTCTTAAAAAGATTGGAATTGGCAATACTCAAAGCTGCCCGCCTTGCCTGTTTAAAGTTTTTTGCCTGCGCTACCCGGATCTGAATAAACTTAGTGGCGCCTTCGGCATCATGGATAATCATCTTGGCTAACTCAGCACAGACTATTTGTAAGGCCTTAGTAAAGATATGGAAATTCCTACCCTTATCGTCTATTAAGGTATTTTTCGCGGCGCCATTGGCTAACATCATTACGCTATCGTTTGTGCTCATGCAACCATCAACAGTTATGCAATTGAAAGAATTATCCACGCAAACTCTCAGGGCCTGATTTAAGGCTTGCTGGCTAATCACGGCATCCGTGAGGATAAACGACAGCATCGTGGCCATATTCGGGGCAATCATACCTGCGCCCTTGGCCATACCGCAAATGGTAATCATTCGGCTGCCGAGATTGAATTTTACTGTAAGTTCTTTAGCAAATGTGTCCGTAGTCATGATGGCTAATTTTGCCTTATCTGTTCCTGTCCCGGATAACTTCTTAATTAATTCAGGTAAAGCTTTTTTAATTTTAAGCAACGGTAATCTTCTAGCGATAATCCCAGTAGAAGCAACCAGAACATTATTATTCTTGACCTTTAAAGCTTTAGCTAAACTCCTGGCTATTTCCTGCGCATCCCTTAAACCGGCTTCTGCGGTAAAGCAATTGGCATTACCGCTATTTACGATTATAGCCTGATATTTTTTATTATCTTTAAGGTGCATTTTATTCACCTGTATGGGTGCTGCCTGAATCTTATTGGCGGTAAACAGGCAGCTAGCCTTAGCAGGGATACCAGAATAAAGTAGTGCCAAATCCAGCTTGCCCGACTTTTTTATGCCTGAAGCTATGCCGCTGGCTTTAAAACCTAAAGGTAAAACCGCTTTTTTATATACCTTCATAGTAAGGCGCTATATTCGGGAAACTTATACATAATATTCATATTCTGCACTGCCTGGCCAGACGCGCCCTTCCATAAATTATCTATGGTAGAGATGATAATTATATTATCCTGATCATCCTTTATCCCTATATCGCAGAAATTCGTTCCCACCACGTCTTTAATCTTAGGGAAATCTCCTTCGTTTCTGATTCTTACAAACGGCTCCTTCTTGTAGAACTTTTGGTATAGACTAACCAGCTTTTGGCTTTTGGCTTTTGGCTTTTGGCTTTTCTTCACATATATGGTCTCTAAAATCCCCCTATTCAAAGGTAACAGGTGCGGCACAAAAGTAACTTTTATTTTGTCCCCTGCTAACTTTGAGAGTTCCTGGTTAATCTCCGGCATATGCTGGTGTATATTTATCTTGTAGGCCTTAAAATCTTCGTTGATTTCCGAAAAGAGAAAATTCTCCGCTACTTTTTTTCCTGCGCCGGTTACTCCGGACTTGGCATCTATAATTACGAACCCTAAATCCACGAGATTAAAAGCTACCAGGGGCGCTAGGCCCAATATCGCTGCCGTAGGATAACAACCCGGATTAGCGATAAGCCGGGCATGCTTAATCTTCTCCCGGTAGAGTTCGGGTAAGCCATATATCGCTTTCACCAGATTTATTTTATCTTTATGCTTGATTTTATAAAATTGCGCGTAAGTCTGAGTATCCTTTAGCCTGTAATCAGCGCTTAAGTCGATTACTTTTTTGCCTGCCTTTAATAATTTAGGCGCCATCTCCATAGAAACAGTATGGGGCAAGGCCAAAAACACCAGGTCGCACTTGGCAACAATCTCTTTTATATCCGGCTCTTTACAAATCAGGGAGACCTTCCCGGAGAACCTGGGAAATAAGCTAGAGATTTCCTGCGCCTGATCTATCTTGGCAGAGAGGCTAGTTATTTGAACCTCAGGGTGCCTTAAAAGGATGCCGATTAATTCCTCGCCGGCATATCCGGTTGCGCCAACGATACCTACTTTTAGCATTTAATGCTCCTTTTGTTATAGCTATTTCATATTAGGATAAAAACCGACGGTAGTCAAGCATTTTCTCGTCGGGAGTTATGGTGATTATATAGATCGCTTAACTTTTAGCGGGTCCTGTCTTGGCCTGTTTCTCGCGGGGTGAGCTCATTTTGCCTAAAGCTGAGGCAAAATTTCGCTCGGCCTTTAGGACCTTCGCTCTCACCGATAATTTTTATAGCGGGTGAACCATGCCCGCTTTATGTTCCTCGGACGCCCCGCTCCCTGCCTGCCGGCAGGCAGGGAAATCAGCCTAAGCCACCCGCTAAATATATATCAATCTATAAAATTTAGGGTTGAAGTTTGAAAGCGCATTAGAAATTTTTTGGCAAATGTCTGCAAGGTTTTACGACGAGCTGGAGCACGCTTGCCTTACGTAAGTCTACTGGCGTAAGCAAGAAGTCCCGCCTTCGCTAAAGTACTTTTATCTTTAGCTACGGCGGGTCCACCGAAGCTCTAAAAAGAGCGTAGGTGGAAACCGAAGTCTACGACAAAAAATTTCAAGCGCTTTTAGAACGAAACCCTAAATTGTCGTTATTAATATTGATTATGTATAAAATAAAAAAATCCCACCTTCCAGTGGGACTTAGCATTCTAGCGTTCTAATGTTCTAACGTTCTAACTCATAGCCTACCTCTTTGTCCACTGGAAGCGTTTGCGTGCGCCCTTCTGGCCGTACTTCTTACGCTCTTTCATGCGCGAGTCACGGGTCAGAAAACCCTGCTTGCGTAAGACATCCTTCAGGGCCGGGTCTGCCAAAATGAGCGCCCGGGCAATCCCTTGCCGAAAAGCACCTGCCTGTCCGGTAAGTCCGCCTCCTCTGATATTAGCTTTGACGTCGTATTTAGTCAAGGTACTAGTCATTTCTAAGGGTTGCTTGATAATAATTTGGTCTGTCTCTCTGATGAAATATTTATCGTATGGCTTCTCATTAATTACAATATTTCCGCTGCCCGGTAAAAGCCAGATCCTGGCTACTGCCTCTTTACGCCTGCCTATTGCCGTATATTTAGTCACCTGCTCCATATCTAAGTTAAGCCTCCAGGAAAATAGGGTTTTGCGACTTATGCGGGTGTTTATCATCCGCATAGACCTTTAATTTCTTTACGATATCGCTTCCCAGTGGTCCGCTGGGTAACATACGCTCTATCGCCAATCTCACTACAGTTACCGGCCTATTCTTGAGCATAGTCGCCAAAGGCACTTCCTTTAATCCGCCCGGATAACCTGAAAAACGGCGATAAATCTTCTGCTTGAGCTTTCTGCCCGTAACCCTTACTTTCGCAGCATTGATGACAATGACGCCATCTCCGGTATCTACGTGGGGCGTGAATATGGCCTTATGCTTGCCCCTTAAGATTACCGCTACTTTGACAGCAAGCCTGCCTAGTATTTTATCCTTGGCATCCACCAGATACCATTGCCTTTTGATATCCTCTTTTTTAGCTACATATGTCTTTTGCATAGAACATAAAGTATAACATATTTTCCTCCCAAGTCAAACAAATTCTTAATAAAATTATCTTTATTTCGGCCGGGGATTTAAGATGACCTCCACGAAGACATCTGTAAGCCGGGGATTAAATTGCGTGCCTTTATTTTTGATTAGCTCTCTTATTGAATCATTAACAGCAAACGCCACCTTATAATCCCTGCCGGTAGTAAGGGCGTCGAATACATCTGCCAGGGAAATAATCTGGGCGGCCTCTGGTATCGCATCGCCAGCTAAACCATGCGGATACCCCTTACCATCCCACCTTTCATGGTGGTATAAAATCCAAGGCAAGATTTCACTTAAGTCCTTCAACGGCTCAAGTATATTTACGGCAAAAATCTCATGCTTTTTAATAACATCATATTCTTCCTCAGTTAGCCGTTCTCTTTTATGCAAGATTTTATCGGGAATACCGATTTTACCCAAATCGTGAAGAAGGGCTGCTTTTTTAAGTTTTTCTTTTTGTTCCGTAGGCCAATTTAGTTTTTCCGCTATCATCAAAGCATAATTAGCCACTCTTTGTGAATGTCCTTCGGTATAAGAATCACGCGCTTCTAAGGCGTTTACTAAAGAGCCGATTATCTGGAAAAATGCCTCTTTGGTTTTGGCGTGTTCTTTATTTAAATCCTGAACTAAAGACAAAAGCTGCCTATTGCGCTCCTCAATGTCTTGATCGAGAATATCCAGAATCTTGCCGGATTGTTTTACCTCTGAACCAGAAGATTCTAAAAGCTTAGCTAAATCGTAATCTTCAAATAATACTATTTCTCTCTTCTTCTTTTTTAACTCACTCGACAGGATAAAAAGCAGCTCCTTGGCAGGGTAATGTTTCTTTAGTTTTACGTAAGCGAATTTTATTTTGGGCTTGATATCCTTCCTATATAAAAGTGCCCCCAGGCTATTTTTTAGAGAATCGATCCCGCGTCTAGTACCTGCCTGCGAGCCGACAATACAACCCGCCAGCTCATCCTGTGAATATACTGACCAGAGGATACCTTTCGATGAAACAGCTAAAGCAATCTTCTGCCAGATATCCCTTATTTTCTCTAAGGGCATATTCTCGGATAGTTCTTTAAATGACTCAAGGTATATAACTACTAGAAACAGGTCCTTATGAAAATAAATCTTTTTCCTCTCTAGCACCAGGCGATAATAGAAATACCTTAAAGTAAAAAGGGTTGTAAAGGGATCTAACGTAGCCCTGTCTTTTATCTTGAGAATTTGCGTTAAGTAATGGGTATATCTATATAAATTACCCAAGATAAAAAAAGTAAGACTAAAAATAACAACAGATGCATAATCGAATTTTAATCCTTTTAAGCTCAAGAATACCAACCCCCAAAAATTAAGGGCAAAAACTCCGAGCGTAAACAACACGCCCATAATAAGGCTGCAATATCTAAGGATATAAAATATAAGCAGGAAAGAAAATATCAAAAATGTAACCAGCAGGATATTATTCTCCTTCAACAGGCGCCCTGAAATGATATTTGCTGCCCCGTTTAGGTGCAAGATCCCTCCGGGCATCTTCCCTAGAGGGGTGTTGTATGTATCATGCAAAATCTCTGCCTCAGGATAAACCAAAACCAGAGCGTCCCTTAAAAAATCATTTCCGTAACGCTGCTTTAATCCTTCCAGATCTGTAATAACGTCATAAAAGCTTAAGGTTATAATGTCTTTCGGCTTTAAGAGATAATTGATAAAAAAGGTTCGATCCTTAGCAAGGGGCAGAAGAGGAATTAAATCTTTGGGGTTTTGTTTAAGAAATGAGGCGGAGAGCGCCACAGAGAAAGAATAATAAGAAACACCCTTTACTCCCAGATAACCTCTGAGCCTACGGGTATTACCATCGCCATCTACGGGAGTATTAAGCATGCCCAAGGCATAGGCGGATTCCTGAAATTGAGCTAAAGGTAAAACAGGGACCAACTTCTCAAAATCAAGAAAGTAGGTCAGGACTACCCGGCCAGAAGCGCTATCTAATGCCTCTTTTAAAAGGCGGTCATCATCTTTGTCTTCGGATTCACCCAAAAAAACAAAGTCAAATCCAACGGTATTTAACTTTTCCTTCTCTAAAATTTTTAGGAGCTGGGCATAGAGCGACCTCTTCCATGGCCAACGCTGTGGAATTTTGTCTAAAGAGTACTCGTCAACAGCTATGCCTATAAATTTAGGGAACTGAATCGACTTTCGGGAAAGAGAATAAATATACCGGAGAGAAATATCATTAATGCTTTGCCAAATATGAGGCGGGGCAATCGAATGATAGGAGTAAATAATTATAGCCGCACAAAGACCAATAAATAAAAACCTTAGTCCCTCACTATCCCTTTTCAACTATATAAATTTTATTCCGCGAATATAATTTTTTTAATAATCCGCCTTATTACCTGCGCTGCCTGCGGGTCCGCGTGCGATTAGCGATTAAAGATGCTTTTCTTTCCTATCTTCATCTTTTCGACTTTCTTATTTTTAGTAATAACCTTTGCGCTGGTTTCTTTAGTCAAAGTCAAAATACTCTGCTTCTCGTGCCGGGCTTCTAAAGTAGTTTCCTCAGTAAACTCACTAGTCTGGCAGTCACCAATAATTGCGGTATCGCCCGGAATATCCCTATAGTTTTTATTATTCATATTCTTAAGGATGCTATTGAGCCCATAAGAGACACCTGCAGGCGGAGGCGTATCATCGGAAGGACAGGTAATCAGTTTTAAATTACCCTCTGCTATGTCACTTAGAAGAGAGGCGTAAGCCAAACCCCTCTGCTTCCAACCTATTATATAATAGGCGAGCCTTACCCTCCAGGCGCCTTTTTGCTGCAAAATATGCGCATAGGCTTTTTGTATGTCTTGCGGAGTAAGTTCACTTAAACTTCCCGGCATCACATCATGAGACATGACATAAATATCCAAGGCGTTATCCAGGGCCTCTAAATTTGTTTGGCATACCCTTGATTCCGAATCCGCAATAATATTTTCATAAGTAGGGATAGCTATAGTTGCTAAAATACCTAGTACCACAACCACCAAGACGAGTTCTATCAATGTAAACGCTTGCTTTTTCATCCTACGGCCTCCTTTCCCTTGTTA
>JAZDLA010000012.1:0-37994 GCA_043802425.1 Candidatus Omnitrophota bacterium | reverse complement strand
CTCTTTTAAAAAACGCTTATCTACGGGCTTATCGGTAAAAATCTGTAAATCCGTCTCTTGCACTATAATGTGGCTAGAATACAGACCTTGAGCCTTCACCCAATCCCGATAGAACCGCTTTTGATATTTAGAGGTTTTCATTCGTTATAAGTATTTTAGGTTTTTGCTGGAGCACACATTAGAAAATTTTTGGCAAGAGTGCACAAGGATTTACGACGAGTTGGAGCACGCCTGCCTCACGTAAGTCTACTGGCGGAAACGAGAAGTAAACCGTAGTGCACGGCAAAAATTTTCAGTGCGCGGAAGCAAAAACCGAAAATCAACATATTCTTGGTAAGGGTTCGCTGGTGAGCATATCCACAATACGCTGGGTGCCTAAAACAGTATTCAGTATCAGACAGCCCTGCGGTCGCTTGACCATGGTGCCGATTTCCTGCGCATTCCTGCCTAAAGGATGCTTTCTTAATAAGGTTAAGACCCTCTTGGCGCCCCCGGGGCTAACGACTAATATGGCATTACCTTCATTAGCGATATATAAGGGGTCTATGCCCAGAAGCTCCCCCGCTGCCCTTACTTTGATAGATACGGGTATATTTTTTTCCTCGATAATCACGCCTAATCTTGAGTTTTCGGCAACTTCATTTAAGGTGGTGGCAACTCCCCCTCTTGTAGGATCACGCATAAATTTTATAGCGTCTGTCTTTTTTAGGACGGGAATGATTAAATTATTTAAAGCAGCGCAGTCACTTTTGATATTAAACCCTAAATTCAATTCTTTTCTCTTAGCTAGCACCGCCAATCCGTGTTGGGCAATATTACCGGTAATAATAACTTTATCCCCGGGCTCTATGTTTTTTACAGATAGTTTCTTATTTATAATGATTTTTCCGATCCCGGAGGTATTGATAAATATCTTATCGCAGGCGCCTCTCTCCACTACCTTGATATCTCCGGTAACGAAATATATCCCGGCCTTTCTGGCATTTAAAGAAAGAGAGTCTACAATCTTTTCTAATATACTGTACTCAAGCCCTTCTTCGACGATAAGCGCTAAAGAAAGGTATTCGGCAGTAGCGCCTAACATGGTTAAGTCATTCACTGTTCCGCATACCGCCAGTTTTCCGATATCCCCTCCCGGAAAAAATAATGGGCTGACCACAAAGGAATCGGTAGTAAAGGCTAACCTATCCTTATAATTGATAAACGCGCTGTCAGAAAGTTCTCCAAGAATGGGGTTATTCAGTCTTTTAAGCAGCAGGGTTTTAATAAGGTTATGCATTAACCTCCCGCCGCTTCCGTGACTAAGGAGTATGTTTTTGGTTAACATAGGATTAATTTATATTTACGCCGCTGGCTAAAAGGTCTTCCTTTAATTGTTCAGCGCCCTGAAAAGTAAATCCCCGGACACCTAAGCGGCAGGCGCCCTCTACTAATTCTGGCCGGTCATCGGTATAGAAAACATTCTCCGGCAGAGTTTCTAAGGCCTGTAATGTCTTTTCATAAATAGAGTGGTGGGGCTTCCTGGCCCCTGACTCGCAAGAAGTAATGATGTGATGAAAGGCATCAAATACAGGAAAATTCCTCTTTAGATACTCAAAATGTAAAATGTTTATATTAGATAAGAGCGCCGTCTTATAGCGCTTTTTTAGAAACTTCGCTAGATTATATACCATCCGGTTCTTTTCGCTCAAAAAGAATATCTCATTCCAGATAGGGAGAAACTGTTCATACTCTATGCCTAGATGTAACGCCTCCTGGACGCCAGAAAAAAACTCTTGAGGCGATATTCTGCCTTCTTCAAAGAACCCGGTCAGCCTGGAATCAAAAAAAAGATTAAATATTTCCTGCGGGTCTTTAGTGGCGAATGCGGATATTTTTTTTGCCGCTATAGTGTGGTCAAAATCTACCAGAACGTTTCCTAAGTCAAAGATTATAGCGCTTATATGGTGATTATCCCTCAATTATCTTCGTCCTTTTTCTTGTGGAATAAGTCCAGAAACCTATCTTCATACTCTTTATATACGTTCCATTTATCCAGCTCGGATTTAAGTTCATTGGCTCTGGAAATATCGGTTTTAGCCTGGGTAAAGAGCTTCTCGAGATTTTCTTTTATGGAAAGGGGTAATTTTGTCAGTTGGGTTAAGGATTTTTTTATCCTTTCTATATCCTCTTCGCTGATCGGCCCGATAGGCGCGCCCAGCTTAAGGTAATCTAAGAGCTTGTTAATCTCACCTTCCATAATATGCGTATCTTCAAAAAGGCCGCCTAAATCTATCTGGATACTAAGAATCTTCGCCAAGGCCTCCAGGACCACGCAGGAAGCCTTGGGATTTTCAATCTGGATAGTATAGAGGGGTATTTCTCCCAAGAGGCAGGCGCCATCCAGGCCCTCTCTTTTAGCAATACCCAAAAATAAACCGTTCATCCCGCTAATCTGGCCCTCGGAGAGAGTCTGGAAATTATATTTCTTTAAAGTGCCGGACACCTCTTTTGCCGTTGTAGTAAGCCACACTTTAGGCGGTTGTGTATGGTCAATGGGTTGGGGCATAGCCGCGAAACTGATTACTGTCTTTGCCTTAAAACCTTTGGCAAGAGAAATAATCCTCTGGCAATAATCTTCTGCCTTGGACAAATCCGGCTGGGCATTACTGATAAATATAATCAGATCATTACCGACGGATCTGCCGCTAAAGTTATCGGCAGGCCCGACAATCTTTGTAGCGGGATTTTTCCAATAATAGAATTTGCTGTAAGGTAATTCCGGGACCGCTAGTATCCCTTCCTGCACAGCGCTTCCCGTGAGATAGAAAAAATCTTCCGGGGGAATTTGGGCGAATTCTTCTGCTTTTAGTTTGCTCACCAGATACGTCGCCGCTTTAAAAGCGACTTCACCCATGCCCGGCCAGGCAGTAATCAGATAAGGATTTTTTAATTTGGGCTTCTTAGAAAATTTTATACCCTCCATACGCCACTCTCCTTTTAAATATCAAACTGATAATCTTTTAGAAACTCTTCTAATACCTTTGCGCCTTTATATAAATTATTGACTTTTACGTATTCATCTATCGTATGGGCACAACCTTGGCATCCAAAACCCGTAGCAATCGCCGGTATATTTTTGTCCTGGAAGAAGCTGATTGTAGTCGCACCCTCAGAGCCCTTAGTTTTAGCAGGAACCTTAAATTTTCCGGCTGCCTTAACCCAATATCCTACCAGAGAATGACTTTGGCTGATCCAGTAAGGCTCTTGTATCCCCTCGATCTCTGTTTTAAAATTCCTGGCGCGCTTTTGAATAATCCCTTTTACGTATTGCAAAATAGCCTTTGGCGACATGCCCGGTAAAAAACGAAAATCTAACTCAAACTCACACCAGTCCGCCACTACATTCACTTTATCCCCGCCCTTAATGGTCCCGATATTTAAGGTGGGGGCCTTTAGATATCTATTCTTTTGATATGTGAATTTATGGGTTTTTAATTCTTTGAGAATATCTACGGCTATATCAATGGCATTTATGCCCTGCCAGGGATAAGCGCCGTGTGCCTTTTTTCCTTCTATTTTAACTTTAAGATGAATAAGCCCCTTCTGGGTAACCACGATATCAAAATCATCGGAATCCAAAACTACTGCCACGTCCGGCCTGATGATACCTTTATCCAGTAAGGGTATCAGGCCTAAACTTGAACCACTTTCTTCATCGGCGGTGGCGGCAAAAATTAAAGTATAATCTAAAACCGCGCCATCCTCGAGGAGGCTGTTTATCGCCTCTAAGCTGGAGGCTAAATTTCCTTTACAATCAGTTGCGCCTAAGCCGTAAATTTTGCCGGAGCGTATCTTCCCCTTAAAAGGATGAAAACGCCAATTTTTTCCTTTAGGCACGGTATCTAAATGCGGGGTGATGAGCAGGGAATGCCTTTTATCCCTTCCTTCTAAAAAGGCGACCACATTAGAGCGCCTTTTTTGAAATTCGTAAATCTTTGTCTTTAGTCCTAATTTATCCAGATAATTTCTTACAAACCGCGCAATTTTAGCTTCATCTCCAGGCGGATTCTCCGAATTTATCTGGATTAACTTCTGGGTAAGCCTTATTAACCGTCTTTTATCTACCATGAGTTTATCATCAACAGCTGGAACAATCCCCGCCGGCACAACTACCGCAGCCGGAAGAACTACCGGTAGTATTACCGCTTGGGTCTTTAGAATTAAAGGCAAATGCCGAAATTAGCCGTCTTAAGTTTTTGCCCTTACAGCCAGAACAGACAATAGGATCGTGACTATTACGCACCAGATACTCGAATTTAAAATTGCAGCTGGTGCATTCGTACTCGTATATGGGCATTTTTAGAAGCTAAAATTTAGGCTAAGTGCCATAGCTTCGCTGTCAATAAACTGGCCCTCTAAATTAAGCCAGGATTTCTCTGTAAGTGGTAGATCTAACCCTAAAATAAGACCTGCACTTTTAGTTAAATCTGACATCTTACGCTTCCTGGTATCTCCTACCGTGTGGATATAATCTATACGCGACCACCTTGTCCCTAAATAAGGCGCGATTTTCTTAAAAGCATACGAGGTCAAGAAAGACCATTGCCAATCATCTAAAATTACCTTGTTTCTGACTATGCCCAAATGCGTGCTTTTAGGATGGACGCTGATGTGTTGGAACCCAAAGACCATTTTTAAATTTTGCTTATCATAAAGCCTTAAACGAAATCCGTAACCTCCGGCAAAATTCGAGGTATAATCCACTTCAGCGCTGGTTGTGGGTCGCTGCTTGATATTGCCTGCCCCGCCCTTTAAATCTATGGCTAGCCAATCGTATACTCCGTATGATAAAAGAAGAAAATGCTGCGTGCTCCTTATTTTGCCAAAGTCATTCTCCAGATATCTTTTAAAGATATTATAGGTTTGTAATCCGGCAAATAATTGTTTCTCCGACGGCATCCTTGTCCCGTAGCAGCCAGCGGCATAACAATAAAAAGGTAAAAGTAAGAAGGTAAAAGTAAAAACCACAACCAAAAATTTAAAATTTTTAATTTTTAATTGAGCTTTTATGTTTTTCATTTTGCGTTTTGACCTTTCAACGGGCATGCTCCGCATCTTGGCTTGCCCTTCAAGCAGAATTCTTTGCCTAATTTTACCAAAAGGGCATGGTACTCATTAAATAATCTTACTCTTTTTTTAAGATTTCGCATAAATAAATTCTGCGTCTCCTGATAATCCGCGCCTTCCGGAATAAAACTATGCCGCGTAAGTATTCTTTTGGTATAAGCGTCAACTACAAAGACGGGTTTTCCTAAAGCATACAATAAGATAGAATCGGCGGTCTCCGGGCCAATGCCATTTACCGAAAGCAGCCCCTGGCGTAAGGTCTGGGTATGGCCTATGGACATCTTCCTGTAATTGCCCTGGTAATGTTTTATAAAGAAATCTAAAAAACTTTTTAGACGCTTGGCCTTGACATTATAATAACCCGCTGGCTTTATCAACGAGGCTAATCTTTTGTGCGATATCCGATAAAGCCTATCGGGCTTTAATAATCTTTTTTTCTTAAGGTTACCTAACGCCTTCTCTACATTAAGCCAGCTTGTATTTTGGGTGAGGATCGCACCGACCATCACCTCAAAAGGTGTTTCTGCCGGCCACCAATATTGAGGGCCAAAGCAGGAATATAGCTTACGGTAGATCGAATTGAGCCTCTGCCGCATTGCATTACTTAAGCTCTAAGGGATTATATTTATAATAGGCAAACAAGGTATAAACCGTTCCTGCCAATGAGCCCGTAGATTTCCCTTTGGGGGTCATCCAACCATGGCCTGTATCCACAAAATCCTGCGTGGCATAGGGAAGGCAACTCTCGCCCTGCCCAGAAGGGGAGGGGCTGGAGATAATCATATTACCTAATTGGTTTAGATATTCATCAGCTTTCAAAGCGTAGGACCTAGCCTTTGCGACCATGTTTTTCTTATAATAAAAATCTGACATGATCTTAAAGGCCATAACCATCTGGGCAGTCCACTCGCAAGAGACTACCCCGCCTCTGGCTACATGTGTCTGCGGGGCGAAATCAAAACCTTTTATCTTTACGGTTTGGCCCTCTGGCCTCTTATAAGAAACTTCTACGCTACAATTCTTCTCCGCGAATTCTACGATCATATCCGGATTCATCCCTATCTCTTCTAATTTCTCCGGCCCGACTGCAGCAATGGACCAGGCATAGGTATCCGTAGCAATAGTAGAATCCCCCTTGCCGCGCTTAATCGGTATATCTAATCTATCGTAAGTATGCTTGGTCAGCCAATTTAATATTTTATCTCCGGCCTCAATATACCTCTCCTTACCGGTAGTCTGATAAAGCATCTTGAAAAAGGCATAGGCATCCAGATTGTGCTCCGTGGCATACCAGCTTACCCCAGGACCGCCCCGCAAGCCGCCTTCTTTATCCTGATTCTGTAAATCGATTACATCCAAGGCTATCTCTTCGGCTATATGCAGATACGAGGAATCCTGGCTTTTTTTAGTATATTGTAATACGGCTATCCCCAGCCAGATATTCGGGCCGCTATGCACGACGATCTCAGCCGGGCTTCCGTCATTAGCATAGTAGGCATTATAAAAACTTCTTTCCTGCCTCTTTGCTTTCTTAGCAAAAAAATCCAGGATCTGTCTTGCCCGGTCGAAATCAGAAAAATACGTATAGGCTTGGGCTACCAGAGACTGGTCATAAATAAATGCCCAATTAGCAATATCTCCGTCTCCTTCAAAGCTCATGATCAGGCCCGTGCGGGGATTCTGGTGTGTCTTTACCCATTTATACATCTTCTCTAGATTAGCCTGCTCTAAAGTAGCTTTCCTCTGGTCAAGACGAAGGAGATCCTCAGTAACCTTATTTTCTTTATGCTGGACAGCAATTAACTGTTCCTGTAAGGATGCCTTCTCCTGAGTTAATTTACTGATCAGGCTATTGAATTCTTCTAGTTTTTTAGCTACTCCACCCTCCTTAAACTTGATTTCTTCCTCCAGCTTTTCTTTTTCTTCAAGTTTTGCCTTCTCTTCTAACTCAACTTTCTCCCCTAAGGTCAGCTTTTCCACTTCAACTGTCTCGATACGTAACTGCAGGGCATGGATCTTTAATTGTAAATCCTCTCTTTCTTTATTTATCTCTTTTATCATCTGCTTGGCAACGCTGGACTCTTGTAGAATATTGACCAGCTGTTCTACGAGCGCCTTGTTACCTTTGATCAACTTGACATTTAAATAGCTATTAACCGCAACCGCTAATCCTAATATGAGAATTATAGTTAAAACTGCCGGCACAAACAATTTCTTGGTCGTGGCATAACGCATCAGCCGGCTACTCACAGAAGGCGCAATTTCCTCATAACTTAATCCTATAAGATACCTGTTGGGCTGTTCAGGGGTATCCTTAACCCAGGCTATCTTTGCGGATGCCAAGGCCGGGCTACTAGCCAAAGGCATTTCTATTTTTAAGGAGAGTTTTACCTGCTGACCTTTGATGAGTTTAGCTAATTCGGGTTTTAAGTTATTTATGGCAAGACAAATCCCGCCATTACTGATGTTATTAGTAAAGCCCTGCAACCAGTCCGACAAAACCTGCTTGCCGTCAGGACCCAAAATGCAGAATTCTACGGGGAATACCGAGTCTAACCTGATGTATTGCCTACGCTCATCTCCTAGGGGATCCTTGTTAGAAACCATGACTATCCTTTCTCTAAAACTATCCTCTGTTTGATTTTCTTAGTCAGGCTCTCAAAGAAAATCTTAAAAACCGAGTAATCTTCTTCGGATATAATACAGCGCTTTATTTCTGCCTTCTGCCTAAAGTATATCTTATTATCTTTTTGCTTATATTCAACTATAAATTTGAGCCATGGGGAATCCTCACTGATGCTGACTGGCATATATTTTATAATTAAACCCGCGGGGATTTCGATTTCGGATACTGTCTCCTCGGTATTTAGAACGGAAAAGTCTATGGGGTATTTACGTTTATCCTTAGCCGCTAAGGTTGCATCGAGCTTGGCTAGTTGTGGCATTATCTGGGTCTTACCGGCATCGGTAAGATATTCCGTCCCTCTAAAGGCATAATTTAACACCACCGGGGTATTCAGGTCCTCTAGATTCTTTATCTCATAACTATCCAGCGTTGCGCCTATAGAAATATCCTGTATTTTTTCTTTCAACGCTTCTTTGACTAATTCCGGCGGCGTATATATCATCCAATAGCGCTGCAGCTGATCATAGGCCCCGTAAGTAGAAATAGACTTCTCCGCAATTATAGTTTCATCGCTATTAATCTTAATTCTGGCGTATTGTTTTTTCAAATTGTGTTCGGCAGGATATAGGGGGGTATCCCGGATCTGGTAGCCGTCTTCTTTTATTATCAATACCCTCCGGGCCTGATCATCTTCGGGCAAATCCCCGAAAGAGCAGGTTTCTGCAGTGGGGTCAAGAAAAACAATTCCGTCTTTTAACGCGGTTGCGACAATGCAATGATTGAAAAATATCGCCGGGAGGTCCTCATTTAAATTATAATTTTCTTTAGTAGGGATAAGCACCGGCCAGCTAGATAAGCCCGCTTCTTTTAACATAGTCACTAATAATATGGCCTGGTCTTTACAGTCTCCGTACTTATTCTTAAATATATCGCCTGCAAGATGCGGCTCATATCCTGCCTGCCCGTATTCTACGGCCACATAGCGGATTTTTTGTGCGCAAAAATTATAAATTGCCCTTACCTTTTTCTCTTCGGAATCCTGATTAATTATCAGTTCGTGGACCTTATTCTTTATGGCAGGATCTGTTTGTATTTTGTCCTGAGCGAGTTGCCACCACCAGTTATAAACTTCCTGCCAAGAGGAGAATGTCGAGACAAGGATAGCAGGGTTTATCTGGGCGCCCGCAGGCATATTGGCTTCCGGGATAATCTGGGGAATATTTTTAAACTGCCAGCTGTAAATTAAACGACCATCCTCCTCTTGCGTTTTGGGCTCCAGATCAGCGCCGAAATCATTATACTGCTCATTTAATATTTTTAGATAGAGGGCCTTTTCTTTAGGTATAGTTATGCTGAAGTTTGCCGCGATAATCGGTTCTTGCGCCTGTATAGGATAAGCGGTGATAAAATCTTTCTTATTGACGAGCTGATTACGCCGTATCTTTACTTTATACTCTATGCTTGCGCCTTCGGTAATCTCCGGGAAAGATATGATGTAAACTCGGGCATTACTATAGAGAGGAAAATTTAAATATTTAGACACATCGCGGATATGGCGGCTACCCACTTCTACCATCGTGCCGTCTGGCTTAATAGTACGGGCATATTCTAACTCTATATTATCGTAGGTAGAGTCATATTCTATATGACTTTCAGAAAAATCCTCTTTACCCCGTTCGTTTAAAATTTTAACTACATAGCGCAGGGAAATAATCTGGGTATTTTGGGCAGTTACTTCGATTTTTTCATCGCAAAATAAGATCAATGCCCCCGCCTGCGGATATTTTTCTTCTTGCGGCGCATTTTCTAAAATCTCATAGGCTCCGGGATCAATATCTTTTACGTGCCCGGCCTGCGGTGCTTGTTTTTCAATGATATTGATCCGCGTAAGGCTAGCCGATACGAATTCTTTAGCCCGTATTTTTTTATAGATACCCACCGCCTTGTCAAAGAGGTTCAATTTCTCGCAAGTTAAGCCATAATAATACAGGTATTCGTCGTCGGGAATCTCCCCCTGATTAAAAAGTCCTAAGGCATCGGTAAAATTACCCAGGCGATAATAAGAAATGGCCAAAAATTTCTTAGCATAAGGATCTCTGGTCTTTTGGAATTCCTCTACAGCTTCTTTTAGCTGGCCTTGTTTATAGTATAATTGCCCCAGTTGGAAATGCAATCTATCCAGGTCCTTGCCTTTGGCAATCAAATCTTTATAGAGGCCTACGGCACGCTGATAATAGTCTTGCGACTCTTTGATATAATCCTGAGCCTGCTTTAATTCATCTTTCTGTGTACAGCCAGCCGAAGAACATAAAAGGCTAACAGCAAATATTAAGAAATAAACTGCCTTAGCGTTTAGTTTCTTGCTATCCGCTATACGCTCTACGCTATACGCTCGGTATTTTAATTTTTTAACGGTATTTGTAATACGCATGACAAGCTCCCTCGCTAGAGACCATACATGGCCCGATGGGGTGATCAGGCTTACAGACCTTAGAAAATAACGGGCACTGCAAAGGTAAGATCAGGCCTTTTAAAATATCTGCGCATCTACACTTTCGTAACCCCTGACCCCTGACCCGTAACCCCTGGCTAAGAGAAAATTCCTTTTCCGCGTCAAATTTAGAAAATTCATCTTTTATTTTCAGTCCGCTCCGGGGAATTTTACCCAGGCCACGCCAATTGGCATCAGCTACCCGAAAAACTTTTGAGATTATCCTTTTTGCCTTAAGATTCCCCTGGGGCGTTACTACCCGCATATATTGATTTTCTACCCGGGGTTTATGCCTTCTCATCTGCTGCAAAAGAAAATAAATACCTTCTAAAATATCCAGGGGCTCAAAACCCGTAATGCAACAGCCTATTTTATACCTTTTGGGAATAAATGCATAGGATTTTGTTCCGATTATACAAGATACATGCCCGGGGCATAAGAAACCTGCTAAATTTAACCTTTTGTCTTTAACCAGGGAAGCCATCGCCGGAGGAATTAACCTTAAAGAAGAATAGAAGAAGAGGTTTTTTAATTTTTCTCTTTTTGCCGATATCATCGCCAGGGCAATGGTGGGCGCAGTAGTCTCAAAGCCCACCGCTAAAAAAATTACTTTTTTCAGGGGGTTTTGACGGGCAATTAAAAGGGCATCTAAAGCAGAATAAACTACCCTGACATTACCTTTTTCTGAGCGCTCTCTTTCTAGTGTGGACTTGGTACCGGGAATACGTAACATATCCCCAAAGGTTATGATAAGGTGCTCTTTGTTTTGGGCCAGTTTTATTGCCCGGTCAATGTATTCCTGGGGGCTTACGCAGACAGGGCACCCCGGTCCGGCAATGAAATTTAAATTAGCGGGCAGAAGCTTATGTAAGCCGAACCTAAAAAAACTCTGCGTATGCGTGCCGCAGACTTCCATGATATTTATGCTCTTAGAAGGCGCGATTGCTTTTATTTCTCGCGAGAGTTTTTCTACTAACTTTTTATCGCGGAATTCGTCAATGTATTTCATTAATTAATCTTAGGGTCTCTTCTGCTTTTTGGGGATCTACTTTCTCTATAGCAAATCCGGCATGGACAATAACGTAATCCCCTACTCTTGCTTTAGGCAACATCTCTACATTGACCTTACGGATAAGTTGGCCTGTCTCTACATCGGCAAACTCGCCGGCAATGCTTTTTATCTTCATGGGAATACCCAGACACATATTTTAACTCAGAAAATTTGCCACCGCTATCTGCCCAAGGGAAATGCTAGAATCGCTGGAGGATAGATCTTTATGCGTAAATACCTGGAACCCTTCCTTATATAATAAATCTAAAGCCAGGCCAAGTAAAAGACTATTTTGAAAAACGCCTCCGGATAAAACTACGCTGCTTATCTTATTCTCTCTCCTTAAGATTAAACAGGCCTTTCTGATCATCTCTGCTATGGTCAGGTGAAAGCAATAAGCGATCTTTTCTTTTGCTTTTTTTGCTTTTAGGTCCCTGATTATCTCTTTAAACATGGGTAAGGGGTCTATAATATATCCGTCTTTATCCTTGATAATCTTAAATTTATAGTGTGTAGCCTTTAGCCTATAGCGTGTAGCTAATTTTTCTAGCTGTATTGCTAATTCCGCTTCCGCATTAATCTTATCTTTCCCGGATACCAGGCTACCTACGGTATCAAAAAGCCGGCCCATACTGCTGACCGACGGAGAGTTGAATCCTGATAAATACATATTTTTAAGCACAGGCCATTTCTGCTTATCCATTTTTCTTATTAAAGCCAGGCCTAAATTTAAGAATCTATCTTTATATGCCAGATAAAGCCAGGCAACAGCGATCCTTAGCGGTTCAAGTATCGCTTTTTCTCCACCCAGAAGGGGAATTTCTTTTAGGTGGACTACTCTTCTAAAATTTATATAGTCACAAATGAAGAATTCCCCTCCCCAAAGTTTATTATCGCTGCCTAACCCTGTGCCATCAAAGGCTACACCGATTATTTTTTGATTACCTAGACCATTCTCCAACATACAGGAAGCAATGTGGGCATGATGGTGTTGTATGGCATAGAGCGTATAGCGTTTAGCGTATAGCCCTAGGGCGTATTTTGTGGATTGATATTCGGGGTGTAAGTCATAAGCGATAATTTTAGGGCTCTTCTTAAGAAAAAATTTTGCGGTTTTTTCAAAAGCGGAAAAATCTTGGGGATTACTTAAATCCTGGTGCGGGGGGCTAAGGTAAGCGTAATAACCGCTGGCAAAACAGATAGTGTTTTTTGTTTGTGGGCCTAAGGCCAGAATCGGTTTTTTTATTTTAAAGGGGAGCTTGATCTTTTTAAGTCTCATCTTTTGAATAAAGAACGGTATTTTTCCATAAAGAAACGGGTCATTTCATAGCTACCGCTACCCTTATTGATTTTATGTTTTTCTATTGATGCCAAAGGCATAATCCCGAATAAAGAATTAGTCAAAAAAGCTTCGTCGGCCTGATATAAATCGGATAAGGTAAGGTTGGCTGCGTAGGCCTTGATATGATATTTCTTGGCCAGATTCAAGACCGCCTTACGGGTAATCCCGTCTAAACAGCCGCACCCTAAAGCCGGGGTCAGTAATTCTTTGGCTTTAATTAAGAATATGTTGGCGCGGCTTCCTTCGGCAATATAACCGCGGTTATTCAAAATAATCGCCTCATCAAAACCTTTTTTCCCTGCTTCTAAATAAGCCAACCTGCATAAAAGATAATTTGTCGTCTTAAGGTGCGCTAAATGAGATTCTTCATTTTGCCGGATAGAAGAAACGCAGGCACAAAAACCATTCCTATATTTTCCCGGTGAATAAGACTGGTATTTTTTTGCGCTGACCAAGGTATCTGCCCCGGCCTGGGATTTCCAAAGAGTCAGTCTCACGTATGCATCTTGCAACTTGTTAATCTTAACCGTTTTCAAAATAACCTCTTTTAATTTAACTATAGGATAAGGAAATCCTATGCCGATTAACTTACAGGAATGTTTAATCCTTTCTAAGTGCGCAGTAAAATAGACTATCCTGTGATTATACGCGCGCAGGGTTTCAAATAATCCCCAGCCATATAAAAATCCGGGTGTAGATACGGATAATTTTGCCTTTTCCTGCGGAATAAATTCTCCGTTTAAGAAAACAGTGTCTGCCATATTATGCCTTTATCGCCTCCATCATGGCCTTGGCCTTGACCAGTGTCTCCTGATATTCATCTTCCGGTTTTGAATCCGCAACAATACCTCCGCCTACGCTAAAATACAGCTTACTCTCTTTTTTCAGGATAGTGCGGATTAAAATGTTTAAATCCATGTTCCCGGAAAAACTTAGATAGCCCAGGCTCCCCGTATAAATAGAGCGCCGGGTAGGCTCTAATTCTTCGATAATTTCCATAGCGCGGATCTTAGGACAACCAGTAATAGATCCGCCGGGAAAAGAAGCGCGGATTAAGTCCAACCTATCCTTATCTTTATGTAACCGGCCACAAATAGTAGCGGTAGTCTGAAAGACAGTATTATACTCTTCTAACCGTCTTAGCGTATTTACCTTTATAGAATCATAGTCGCAGACCCGGCCTAAGTCATTCCTTTCTAAATCTACAATCATGTTCAGTTCTGCTTTATCTTTTGCGCTATCTAATAAATCCTTCTTTAATTGCGCATCGTTTAATTTGTCTTGGGCGCGCGGACGCGTGCCTTTCATCGGGCGCGTGGTGACCAGGTTGCCTTCTAATCTCAAGAAACTCTCCGGAGAAGAGCTCAAAATCTGGTAATCCCCGGCATCGAAATAGGCGTTAAAATAGGCCGGGCTGATTTTACGCAGGCGCTGGTAAATTTCAAAACCGGATAAATCAGTTCTGGCCTGAAATTCCTGAGAGAGGTTTACCTGGTAGATATCGCCCTTTTTGATATATTCCTTGGCTTTTTTAATAGCCAAAAGGTAATCTTTTTTGCTAAAATTAGATTTTAATTCCGGACGCCTGGTCCTGGGCATATCTTTCTTGTCGGTATGCTTAACTGAGTTTAATTGGGAGATTAACTTATGTATTCTTTTAAAGTTAGCTTCTGAGAGCAACTTAGCCAAACGGCGATTTCTCTCGGGGAATCCCACGGCAAATATATGCAGCAGCCCTTTAAAATGATCGATGATAATTATAGAATTATAAAATCCAAATAGGCAATCCGGAAGTTTCAGGGTTTCCTTGGATCTGGTTTTTAATTTTTTTTCTAAGGTAAAGCCTAAATCATAAGCCAGATACCCTACTGCGCCGCCAAGAAGCGGAAGGTTACTTTTAAAATCAGAAATTTGAAAGCGGCCCAATATATCTCTTAATTTTGGGAGAGGATCCTCATTCTTTGTCTTTAAAACATGAAAAGGGTCTATCCCTAAAAAGGAGTATCTACCCATAGGGCCTATGTTTAAGCTGCTGTCTAAGAAAAAACAATTCTTCTGGTCCTTTAAGGCCGCAAAAATCTTAAAGGGGTCGATCTTTAATTTATACGATTTCAAGATGTAATATGCCATCTATTCTAAAAGTGCGTTCTTCATTCCTTAGGCAACAGTGACCTACCAGGTAATGCCGGTCCTTCTCCTGTCGGATTTCTTTGGGTATAACATCGCGTTCTGAAACCGCGGCTTCGCAACTAGAAAGGTATTTTATTTTAAGCTTTACCCCTAAATCCAAAGCCTGTTGTATCTTAGCCAATTTTTGATTATTGAGGTTCTCTAATAATTCTGAGCTGAGTCCGAAGAGGCTAAAGAAATTCGCAAAATCTCCTATGCCTTTAGTCTTTAGTATTTCCTTTAGTTTATAGAATACCGCCAGAGTAAGTTCTACGTCGGCAAATGCCCGATGCTGCTGTGCGGTTTTTATTCCCAGCCTGTCTGCGACAAACCATAACGCATAACGCTCAAGGCCCGGCAGAGTCCTCTTTGCCATTCTCAATATATCCGCTACCGCATTATTACGCGGTAAATTCTTACCCAGGAGCTTTAATTCGTTCCTCAAGAATCCTAAATCAAAGGTGGCGTTATAAGAACACAGGCAGCTATCCTGGATAAAATCTAAGAATTCAGGCATCACCCGGCTTATCTTGGGTGCGCTCTTAAGCATCTGCGGCGTAATCCTATTCACGGCAAAAGCAGCCTCAGAGATAAGCCTGTGGGGATTAACCAGGGTTTGAAATGTAGCTATTTTCTCTCTCCCCTTAAATCTTATGCCGGCAATCTCCACAATCCTATCCCCTGACTCCGGATCAAGACCGGTGGTTTCGGTATCAAAGATAGTAAACTCTACCTCATCTATATTTCTATCCATTCTTTCTTTTAGCAATATAAGCCTGAATCAATTTTGCGGGGTGATAAGAGAGCTTTGTCTGTTTAAGATTCTCTAACCCCGAATCATCCATAATATTTATATATTTATAACCTTCTAATGCATTAGAGAACCGACGAAAGATAAACTGGCTTAGGCCCTTAATCGATAAGTCTGCAATCTCGTATAATATGCAGAAAGTATCCGGGTTTAACCTAAAACCAAAGGTAAAGGCCTTGGTTTCTTTATTGATTTTTACCAATCTGCCTATAAAGCCCAGGCGCGAGTAATTAGTAAACGCGCTCTCAAGACAATTTAGGCTATCTTCAAGCATACCCAGATACACCCGATCTTTAGTGTGCGTTTTGCGCTCCTGCATCCAGGAATTATATAGCTTGATACAATCATCTCTATACCTTAAAGAAAGGACAAGGTCATGGAATGCGTAATGTTTGGTAAAATAATTAAAGCAAGATCGCTTGGATTTAAATCGGTTGCCTTTTAATTGCACTAAGTCTGTTCTGCGGCAAAGGTAATCGTAGGATTTTTTACTACAAGCATAACCCAGGGCCTGGTAGAAAGGCACATCCTCTTCTTCGATATTCTCTATACGCGATACCTCTTTATTTTTATTCAACCCGTCCATAATCTTAAAGGCTTCTTTGATCACCACTGGATTATTGTTCTTAGCTAAGGGGGCAAGATATAGAAAGCAGTCGAACTTATCTTTAAAAAATACGCAGAGGCTATTTTCAATTATCTTCCAATAAATATCAAAAAGCCCCTTCCAGATGTAGATATTTTCAAAGGCATAAACGGCTAACTCGTGCCTGCTTAAGCCTAAGAATTTACGCAACAGGCCCTTATCTTTGATGGACAAATTCTTAAGCTTCATCAGGTAACCCTAATTCGATAATCTCCAGGACTTCTTCGTAAGCCTGTATAATCTGGGGGTTGTCTTTCAGGGTTTTAACCTGAGCGGGAGAATTAAGAAAAGCAATTAAATAATCGGTATAAATTTTAAACTCCTGGCTTTTGGAATGCTCCCTAACATAGGGGCAATTTAAATCCAGCGTCAGAATAATCTTTCTACCTCTTAAATTAAGAAGGAAAGGGTAGAGCTGACACTCCAGGGGACGTAGGTCATAGATTTTACATTGATTGTCTTTTGCCTCCAGAAAAGGACAGATAAAGCCTGCTCCTTGCAGAGCAGGAATAGGAAGGAGTTTTTTATTTAAGGAGATAAGCGCAGGGGGAATTTTTTTATCCAATAAATCCTGTATCTCTTCGTCTAAAAGGCAGGGCGACCAGACAGAATCTATCTGCTTAAATCTACAACAGCCCAGGCATTTTAAACAAAACTCTTGAGGAATAATTTGTTTAATCATTTCACAATGCTGCCCAGCTTAACTCTTCTTTCTGTAGTGATAACCGCTATGCCATCTTCGTCTGAAGCGGCAAGAATCATCCCCTGACTTTCTATCCCGCGCAAAACCGCAGGCTCTAAGTTATCCGCTACCACCACCTGCTTACCTAAAAGATCTTCTTTTTGATACGAACCCCTGATCCCCGCTACCACCTGTTTTGTCTTATCGCCTAAATCCACTGTGATAATATATAGCCTGTCGGCATTAGGATGCTCCGCGACCTCCTTGATCACGGCCACTTTTAATTCTAATTTTTTGAAATCTTCCAAAGTAACCATTATTTCTCCCCTCCTTTAGAATTTAAGCTCCAGGGACATCTCTATCTGGTAGGCGGGATTGACGTGCCCGTCCCCCCGTAAATAAGGGTTGAATAAGCTTCCGTCCGTATCGTCTCTTTTTTCTTTATAGTACCTGCCGGGAACGAAATATCCTCCGGAAGCGCTAAGCAAGAGATTATCGTTCAGTTGATACTCGGCAATTAAATCGAATTCGTAGCCTAAACCCCGGGATAAATATTTTGCCTCGCCGTCTAGCATGCCTGCGCCTCTCTCCAAAGACTCTAGGTAAAGCCCGTCAAAGATAATGTTCAGCTTTCCAGTCGCCTTAAATTCAAACCCTAAGGCAGTAATAATTAAATTATCGAAATCTGTAGCATAAAATGTATTCGGTCGGGGAACACCGTAACTTAACCCGTAGCAGCTACCCATAGCCACAAGGGGCCGGATTTCCGAATGGCAGTTACCGATAGAATCTGAAAGGTTCATATTCAAAGGGGAAGAGGGGCTAAAGGCCCGGTTTTTACCGCTGGTCAGGGTCGCATCCTGGTTTTGTACCATATCCAAATCCACTTTATTCCCGGAAGCGAGCAGAAACTTAAACCTGGGAGTAAACTTTTCTAAACCATAGGCTACATCCGTATAGAGCATATACCCGGTATGATAGATATCTTTATAATCCGAACTTGCGCTCTCGGCCTTGCCAAAATTATGCGCTATCTCTGTAGTAAGGGATAATTTTTGCCGCCTTAAACTACAGGCAAAGCCCAGCGTCCCTAAGATATCTTTTTTGATGGGTGCTGTGAAAAGATTATCCCTTTTACCTTCCGAGGTATAATCCGCAAGAACGCCAAGATAAGGATGAAAATAGCTCTCATCCCACTTAATCTTGACATCTGTGGCAAAGAAATTAGCGGCGTTGGGGTTGTAAACATAACCCTGCTCTTCGTCCTGGCGGATGCGCGGCCCCAGATGATTCTTATAAACTACATCCGGACGGCAATAGTAAAATTTTAACAACGCATTCGGCCATTCTTTATAAAACGTGAATCCGTAATTCTCGTATGCGCCATTAAGGCTAAAGCCCTCGCCTACCTCATAAGCATAGAGGCCCAGCTTAAATCTATAATTATTCCTTAGCGGCATATCTAACCAGAATTCTTCTGCTTGAGGCAGGAGCTCATCATTGCGGTATTCCTCAATCACTCCCCCGGTAGTCATCAGCGTATTATGCACAAATAAAGGCGCATTATAATCGCCCGGGCCGTTCCTTTCTAATTTCAAATAATATTTCGGTCCCCCGTTTTTAAATTCCAAGCTAGAAGCAAAACTATAATCGATGCCTAGATACACCGTGCTATCATCGCTATTACCGGTGTCTAAATCCACTACATTCTTAAAGTTGACTAGATCGCATCTAGAATAGGTGTCCAGGGATAAAGCAGTGTTTTCTGTTTCCAATAGGACTGCTCCCATACAGGGCGCGTTGAAAAAAAATAGCCACAGCAAGGATAGTAAGGCTTTCTTTAGCATCTTGGGGAATGAAGAAGCTGTGTTCGGTGTAACATTATTATCCACAATGGCTTGGCCCATGTCAACCTTTTGTTCTATATGGGTGAATGCGGGGAGTGGAGTATTCAACAAGGGTATTAAGACGCTAACACCTTATCAATAAAATGCTTCAAAAATCTCAATATTAACTTACGGGATAGAGGCCATTCTAATAGCCGATTAAATAAATTAATTCCATACAATTCAGAAACTAAAGAACCCAATAAACCAAAAGACTTCAGCTTCTCTTTTAACGCCGCCTTTACTATCTTCGAAGAGACCTTCCTGGCATAAATAAAAGCGGATTCGCGCTCTTTTAGAGAAAATTCTCTGGTATAAAAAACCGGGATATTCATCTTTCCGGCTGCATAGTGTAGGTAATTCTCTGGCCTATCCAGAAAACAGCCGTTATCCTGAATCCAGCTAAACAGGGATGTTCCGGGATAAGGTATAATATGATAGAAGCTTACTTCGAAAACTGGGTATTTTTTGGCTAATCTCAGGGAATCTTCAAAATCACTCCAGGTTTCTTTGGGGGAACCTATAAGGAAAAACAGCCTGACCGTATATCCTAAGTCGCATGCATCTTTAATTGCCTTCTCTGTTGTGGCCAGATCCAACCCTTTACCAAGAGCACAAAGGATTTTATCGTTGCCTGCCTCAACGCCGTAAGCGATCCTCCAGAACCCAGCTTCTTTCATCATCCCAAGTAAAGCGCGGTCCACGCGGTCAGCCCGTATGCCGTTATCACAACTTAACTTTAATCCCTTCAAATTTCTTTTCTTAAGCTCTGCGCAGATTTTTACCACCCGCGCGCGGTCAAGGGTAAAATTATCGTCGGATATACTAAAACGGTAATAGCCTCTGGTAAACCAGTATTCAATTTCATCTATGATGCCGGTGGCACTACGCATCCTAAAATCGCACCCCATAGACTGTTCTACCGGGCAATAACTGCACTGGTAAGGACAACCCCTGGAGGAAATGACCGGCATAACATTGAATCTTCTGTCAATATACCTTTCCAGCGCAAAGCCGCGATAGCGGGGAAAAGAAAGGCTATCCAAATCATAGATAAAATCCGTTTTCCCGGTATCTTTTATTTTTCCGTTATCAGAATATATCAACCCTCTTATCTCTGAACAATCTTTACCGTTACATAAATCTATCAGTGCCCTTTCTCCCTCGCCTCTAAAAACTATATCTACGCTAGGGCAGTCTTCTAATATTTTACCTGCGCATAAACAAGCGTGCGCTCCTCCTACGCCGACCAACGCTCTTGACAGGGTGTCTTTAATATACCTAGCCAGGCGATAATGATCTTTGTATCTAAAGGTCAGCATCGAAATACCGATAAGATCCGGCCTAAATTCTTTGAGCGTCCCGGACAGAGTCTTCGCAGAATCAGCAAAAGCCATGTCCAGGTACCTATATTCGATTCCGTTCTCATAAAGCGCCTCGGCAATATAGCCGATTCCTGCCCCCAGATTAGACCGGTAACGGCTTTTTGCATAACGCGGGACTAGCAACAATACTTTCTTAATCTTCATTTTAAGCGCAATGTTTGTAAAAATAAAAAAGCTCCGCGAGTGCTAAACCGAGCAGGATTTATAAGCGGGCCCGACGAGATTTTGAACTCGCGATCTTAAGCAATTATACCACGACAAGAGGAATGCTAAGTAGTTTTTTTCCGCGCCTTAATCAATTCTTTTATCCTCTCTATATTCCTATCTTCGGGCTTGGTATTTCCGATTTCACAATTTATCACCGCCTCTTCAAATCTGTGGTAAGTTCAAACTCAATCCCTTTAAGCGTATCGTTATCACAATGTCCTCGTGGTGGCACCGCCTTCTTCCTTGGCTAGGACACATTTGAGAAACGGGACCGGTCTTTTCTAAGCTTGTGTGTTATGCCCTGGTGTCCAAATAGTGTCCGTCGTATAGAGGCTAAAAAGCCACTAATGTGATAAATACCCATAAAAGCAAAAGCTCCGCGAGTGCTAAACGGAGTAAGATTTATAAGCGGGGCCCATTCCGTAGGGTTCTAACGTTTTATAAGATCCCCCTAGCCAATAAATAGGCCGGGGCTTCTTAGTAGATACCGATAACAGAATGATTAATTTTGACAGGGTTAAACAACTTTTTACCGAAAAAATATCGGTGTGGGGCTTTATCGCCAAAAGAAACTTACTTATTGGGGCAAGTAAGGTTACGGCCCTACAATCTCTAAGAGGCGGCTGGCAGCTGTTTTAGAGATTAAAATTGCTAAAAACAGGACATTTCTACCTTGCTAGTGCACAGTAAAACTAGGCCTTGACTAATTAAAATTATAAGATAAAATAACGAATATATAAGTAAAATAAAAATTTTAATGGCAATCGGCTATGAGGGACTTAAGCTAGGGGACTCTCTCAATAAGCTTCAAGAGAACAATGTTGCTTTTATTATAGATATAAGGCCCCCCAAAAAATTATATCTATAATTTTCTCCGCAGTAGTTCAAAATAAATTTTATAAAATAGAAATATCGTTTATGAAGACCCAAAATTATGAACAATAAGCTAACTTATATTCTTACTATATCTATATTCTTTTTTCATTTGTGTTTTGTATATACAGTTAGTGCAGAACAAGGTAAAAAACCGCAGGGAAATAGTGATAGATGGACTGTAGATATATGGAAGAAGGAGAAAGCTTGCAACGGGACAACGCTTTTTACTGATACGACTGACATGCATAATCCGCGGATTGTGGAAGTAGACATGGAGGGCCGAGTGGTCTGGGAGTATAGATTACCGGACAATTTGAAACCATATTATCGTGGCATAGATGTAGAAAGGCTCTCTAACGGCAATACACTTTTTGTATGTGCACTTCGTGGAGTTTATGAAGTTAACAAAGAAGGGGATATTATCTGGTCCTACAAGACTAGTAAAATAAGTCATGATGCAGATCGACTGCCCAATGGTAACACGCTCTATGTCTTTGGAATGGAAGATAAAATAACGGATGCGCAGGTTACAGAAGTAGATAAATACGGGCATGTAGTTTGGAAGTGGAGCGTAAGTAAGCATCTGGATAAATTTACTTACAATCCTGATCATTTAGTGGGGGGTTTTACGCATACTTGCGCAGTTCAGCGCTTATCTAATGGGAATACCCTGATTTGTTTACGAAACTTCAATTGCCTTGCAGAAGTAACTAAGCAGGGTGATGTCATAAGAATTATCGGCAAAGGCATAATCTATTACCCACACGACCCAGAAATACTTGACAGTGGCGATATTTTAGTAATCTCTCAATATCCGCTACTTAAAAATTACGCATCTCAGCCAACTCCAGATGAATCAGTATTTTTTTATCCTGTTGCGCAAATCAATTCTAAAACAGGGGAAATAACCTGGTCATTCGATCCCCCTAACTGGAAACAAGAAAACCTGACCTGTGATGCTGACAGACTTCCAAATGGTAACACTTTAATTCTGACGCCGTTGCAGATTATAGAAGTAACTCCTAAAGAAGAAATAGTCTGGAGATTAAAAGTAAACGCTAAAAAATTAGGTCTTAACGAAGTTATAAATGGCGCTAGCAGACTCCATTACCTACAGAAGATTCAGCGTATAACCAGAAATTAATAACTTAGGATTTTTACACCTACACAAAAACAGCCTAAATAATAACATCTTACCCCCCCCCAGGGGAAGGAATAAAAAATTAGTTGCCTAAATTTATAAAAAGATGCGGGAAAATAAGTTCAAATTAATAGGGATACTGGTTTTAACTTTTCTGGTTATCCCTTTAAAAATTTTAGAAGCAAAAATGCTTAAGACAGAAAATTGTAAGTATTATGACGGCGGCAGCGATGATGCTGCTTATGCAGTAGCAGTAGATGGAAAGAATAATATTATTGTTACAGGGTACAGTAATAATGGATCGGATCTTGATGCCCTAACCATAAAATACGACTCCGATTTAAGTATAATTGATTCTATGGTATATAAAGGCGAAAGCGAATATATAGATGCAAAAGCTTATAAAATGGTAGTGGATAAAGATGATAATATTATTGTTGCGGGTTTTATGTGGTATTATTACAGCTGGCTTTGTTATATCGTGAAATATGATTCTGATCTAAGAGCAATTAATTCTGCGACATACGAGAGCACATATTATGTTGATGATCGAGCAAGGGCATTAGCTGTGGATAAAAATAACAATATTATTGATGTAGGGAAAAAAAGAGATGATAAGTCTACCTGGGATTACTATCTAATACGATACGATTCTAATTTGGCTAAGCCGGCGTCAGCGACATATGACAGCGGCAATCATGACTATGCTTACGGGGTAGCAATCGATAAGGATAATAATATTATTGTTGCCGGAACCTCTAATAATGAAAAAAACGGAGATTACCGCATAGTAAAGTATAGTTATCGTGATTTAAGTATAATGAAATCTGTAAAATATGATAGCGGGGATGACGACCAATGTCGAGGAGTAGCGGTAGATACAAACAATAATATTATTGTTACCGGGTATGTTTATACTGGCTCAAATTATGATTACCGCACTATAAAATACGATCGCGATTTAAATGAGCTGGCGTCCGTGACATATGATAGCGGGAGTAACGATAGAGCCGAAGGAATAGCAATAGATGAGAATAACAATATTATTATTACAGGCTATATTCATAACGGCTCCGATAATGATTACCACACCATAATATATGGCCCCGATTTAACTGAATTGGCATCAGCGACCTACGACAGCAAGGGCGATGATAAAGCCTACGGGGTGGCATTGGACAAAAAGGGTGACATTATTGTGGTGGGAAGCAGTAAAAACGATTATTGCACCATAAAATACAAGATTGAATAGTGTATTTCTGGAAAGAATACCTCAGTTAACAAGAGTAGATTTTTTTAGGAATATACAGTCTAAGAATTATTATTAAACTGGGAAGAAAAGCCAACCCTGCAGGGAATTCTATACTCACGGCAAGCGATCGCCATATGGGAAAGCTCATTACCCTCCTTTAGGATAATACCTTTTAATCTGGGAATAAATGGGATCCATTTGTTAGGGAAAGAATAAATAGCAATATATCTACCAATATACCGCTTGATGTCGTCCTCTTCGGTTAGATAAGCAACATTTTGCAAATCAATCGTTCCAGGCATTATAATAAGTTCCCTGGCCCCTCGTTTAGAATAAGGGTAGTTTTCCCCCGAGATAGCCGAAAATGCATTAGATAGCTTTTCGTTATCGTCCCCTAAGAAGCCGTTTTGCAATAATGGTTCTTCGCCCTTTTTTACTATTCCCTCCCAGTTCGTTGCTTTAAAAATATCTTTTTTGTAGGTTCGTATTAATTGCCCCCGCTCCATGAATAACGATTTAAGAAATTTTTCTTTCCGGAGAATTCTCTGTTTAAGCCAAAATTGGACTTTTCTCCCTAAACAGTTATTCACATCTGCCTTTTTATCCTTCCTATTGAAATAAGCATATATTTTAGCTATCTCATCCTTATCCTGTTCCGAAATTCTGATATTCGCTAATTCATAAGGATAATCTGCCCAATAATAATATTTCTTAATAAATTCATCTATACTTATGCTACTGGCCTCTTGGAAATGGGGCCTCGAGGCGCCGCAAATAATTTCTGTATTCCTGAGTTTTTCCGAAAAACTACCACTATCATATTTTTGCTTTTCCTTTTCTATAAATATTTGCAGATAAATTCCGGATAGGAACAGCCATGCAAAGCAATTATTAATTGATAACTCAATATTTGATAATTTCAATCCTTCTTCTCGCAGAATATCTTCCTGAATAGATATATGGATTATTCTCTTAAAGTTAGGCCATCGGCTGGTTTGTTTAGGAAAAAGAAGTTTTTCCTGGCAGGTATTATAAAAGGTGCGGTTACCGATATTTTCTAAAATCCTATAATTAATATCTGTGTCCATTCTTTTATCGATAAACCCGGCTTTTCTTAACAGGCAGTAGACTTCCTCTGAATTTAACAAATAATTATAAAAACTTAAAGATAGGGGCGTTAAGTCCCCTAGTGCTTGGGTAAAGGCATTCTTTACCCAGGATTGTTTTTCAAAATTAACCCCAAAGACATCCTTTAACCTTTGCCTCTCAAACAGCAGGATTTTTTCATCTTTATTCCTGTTAATCGGCCTAATTTGGAATAACTCTACATCGTTTTCCTTAATCCCCAGCTCAATATCAGCTCCTTCCGGGAATTTTTCCTCCGCGGTAAAAATAATACCGGACAATTTTTTTTCTAAGCTTCCCGATAAAATATCCTGATTTATCCACTGATTATTTTTTTTATTATAGGTAACATTTTTCTCCGCGTTCTTGCCTCCGGTAATAGCACCGGGGAGGGTAGATAGCATTAAACTTGCTCGGTCTTGATCATAAATCTGCTGGCTGAAAATAACCCCCCAGTAATCAGCTTGAATATATTGTTGAATAAAAAGATATAGCTCAGAACATTTTATTTGCTTCGCCTTTTTCTTATTAACCAGCCATAGGCTTAGCACTCTTTGGGCAGTTAAATTTTTTAATAAAATTTCTCCTGAGCTTTCAAAAAAACCTGCCTGGGATTTATCGTCTGAATCTTCACGGCAGCTTGCGCTTCTGATAATTACGCTTTCTACTTCTTGGGCTTGGAAAAAATGAATTATCTTTTCAATCTCTAGTTCGATGCTCTTTATTATTAGCTCATCAATGACAAAGAAGGGCTTTATTTTAAAGCCTTTTTCCTTGAGCCAAATGAGATTTTTTATCTTAGAAGGTATTTTATTATTCATCCCAGGGCGCTATTCGGGTTGGCTGTTAGAATTTTGAGTCTGATATAAATAGGAAGTTTTATACAAAGGTTTATAGAAACCCCAGTAAAAAATTATACATAACAAGGCAGCAATAACGATATTTTGTATTAACAGAAATAAAATAACCCTTTTATACTTACTGGCAATTATCTTGAAAATTCTCCAAAAGATAAAAAAATAGCCGATTGTTACCCCAATCGCTCCGGCAATTATTGCAGAAATTGAAGTTAGCCCTTGAACAAAGAAGCTGGGAGGTAAAATCGCCCAGGCTGCGGCAGGAGCCACAAGCATCAAAGCATATATTAAAATCCCTCTTAATATCAGCATATTTTATTTGTATTTTATTTCGAAGAAAGGTGCAACCCTTAATCTTTTATAGTCTCGAGATCGGGGTTTTGGTTGAATTTTTCAAACTGGTGAAATACAATATGGAATTTGCTATCATCAAATCCATAATAGTTTTCAAGGCGATAAAATAATAAGTTCGCATAGAAAAGTTCGCCATATCTATCAGGCAGAGCGATTAAGTGCGCACCTTTTCTCTTTAACACTTGTTCTAATGCCTCCTCATATTCAGTGGTAGTCATCCTACCGCACTTAAGGTAGACAGAGCCTTTAATATGTTTTCTCCGGTATTCTATTTGAGCCCTTCCGTCGATGATTAATACATCTTCCCCTGAATTGATCATCTTGATTGCATCCTCGGCTTTCATCTGATATTTAGTTTGATACTTTCTACCAAATAACTCAAAATCGGCAATTTTAGGACCGGTCATCTCTAAGGAAATATTCTCAACATCCCCGTATTCTATCCCCTTTATCAGATATTTAATATTTGGTTTATTAATTTGCCGGACATAATCAAGCCCGCGTCCCCCGTCGTGGCAAACCAAAATAAATAAACTATTGTCAAGCTGATCCTGATTTAGCCCAAATCCTTCTTTTATTTTATCGATGGTCAAGTCCATTCCTCTTAAATGTATAGCGCCATTGATATGACCGACTTTATATTCTTCTATCTCTCGCACATCAATGAAATAGACCTTTCCTCCCTTTTTGATCTTTTGTTCAATTTGCTCACCAGTAATACCGTATTTTTCATTTGTTACTGTTCGGTGTCCTTCCTTATCCTCTAACAGGTCTTCCTCTTGAACTATATAATCCGGATTAAATTTCTTAACTTCTTCTAAGCTAATAAGTTGAGTTTTCGGGGAGTGCCCTTGGGGGAATAAATATTGGTCATCATAAATAGATTTATAAAATCTAAAGTAAAGAAATACCCCTAAAACTGCAATAAGAATAATATTTTGTAGAATAATAAATATGACAATTTTCCTGCTTTGTTTAATCTGTTTAATGAGCTTGGGGATCATGGGTATCCATTTTTTTAATTAATTTTTCGACATAGCCTATTTTCTTATTAATTTTGCCGAATTCTCCATCGATGGCCTTAGTAGTCTGAATAAAATTAGTTAATTCATTAGCCGATAATTGATGAGTTCGGTCGTCTTCTAAGTCTATGTTATCTTGTCCTATTTTTACACCTTGTATCTTTAAATAATAGGGTTTTTCTCTAATCAATGGTATTGCTGAATTGCTAATAATGCTATTGTCTAGGTAAAGAAAATTAATATACCTTGCTAACTTTTGTTTAATTTTTTCATCGGGAATTTTAAGTAGCTGATCCAAGTCTATCTTGCTCTGAATGTGATTGTGTCCAATAAGTTTAAAAATTTTCTTCAGCGGTCGAATAAGATAAATAAAGCCTTTGTCTTTACCTTCTTGCGGGTCACCTAAAATTTTTAACCCCCGGTAATCTTCATAGGAATTATCTAATATCTTTAACAACTCCTGTTTGGAAGAATAACCAGCAGTAAGAGATATCTCTTGCTCAGACAAATCCAAAATAGCCTGTTTTATTGAATTAAACTCTTGCTGGTTAAGAACTAAAGGTAATTCTTGTTTCAAATAAATTCCTCTATCACTATCTGTAATAGTTAAATTTTTACAATACGCCTTCCCCCCGCTCCTTAATGTAAGAGCAGCATTGGCAGTATTTATCAAGGGGCCGCTAGTAACATTTGTGCTTTTAACGCCATTAATCTGGTTATCTATTAATAGAGCGAAGGATTGATCGGAGATTATAATGCCTTCATCGTACGGTTGGGAGATGTTATTGCCAACTATATATGCTTTAGCGCCGCAATCAATATCTATGCCGTCATCAAAAGGTCTATTGATATTGTTGTTAGCAATAAAGCATAAGGAATTACCGCAATCAATCGCATCGTCACCAGTCCCATCAAAGTTATTACCATAAATAATTGCCATGCCATTATCACTAACAATGCCATCCGGCCAGGTTTGATACTCGTAGCGCTTAGGGGCTATCGAGTTATGATGAACGATAATCACGCTCTCTCTGGCAAAGACCGCTTTCATGATCATCAAAGAGCTGACGTGATTATTACTGATTAATGCTACTGATTCATCCGATAAAATACAACCTATATGCAAAATATCTTTATTGAACTTAGAATGCGAGACGATTAAAGAGCTATTTTTAACTTCAATTACTCCCGTTTCTCTATTATATTTATCCCTTTGCCTAGATTCTGTAGCAAGATTTTCAAACTCACAGTATAAAAAAATATTCCCTCTCCTTAAGGAAGAAATAAAATCAGAGCGCTCAAATTCGTTACGTTCGAATAATTCTTTATATCTATTTATATCGGGCGGGCTGTTTGTCCCCGTAATCTTAATCCCCCTCCAATAACCATCGCTTCCGGAAAATATAATCGGGCGGTCTTTGGTGCCTTTGGCAATAATTTTTCCTTCTACGATGATTCTGGTGTTTTTGCCCATCTTCAAATGAGCCCCTGGGTTTACGATTAGAGCCTCACCCTTCTTCACTATAATCCCTTGCGGGAACTCATGTTTCCCGGCAGATATCACTGTTTCGGCCTTATCTTCGCCTAAACAGGCTTGATTGTTTACAAAAGCCAACCCTATAACGCTTATGCCGTAGATAGCTAAAAAAAACTTTTTTCTCATTCTTCGTTAATATTTAAAACTTGTCGATTTAAAACTTGTAGTATTCTGTTAGAGTTGGAAATAACAGAGGAAACCCCAAGGTCATCTATAAATTGGGGCTTGAAATCAGCTGTGCATTTTTTTTGAATCTGCGTTTTACTTTCTTCATCAGTAAATTCAGTGTTATTTATATTTAATAAGAAATTATTAAAAATTAAAAAATCTTTTCTATTATTCTCCAGCCTGGAATCTACCAGATATAAACGATTTTCTTGTTTTGCATAAAGAGGCAAAGTCTTTATCCTATCAGTATTGACAGCTTCTGGTTCAAATTTTATAGTCTTGAAGACCTCCTCCACTAAGCCGTCAAAAGTAGAAAACTTATAATAATAATAATTACCTTCTTTGGTATAAGCTGACTCTAGTTTGTTAATAAGGTCAGCTGGGGTGAGAGAATCACACATTCCAGGAGCAATCTCTTCCGGGGGCGTAACAAGTAGCTGTTCTTTAGTTTTTATAAAGTCCGCTTCCGATATACCCAGAGGGATGATTTGTTTGAAGAGTACGCCCGTATTACTATCTTGTATGGTAGTTTTTGTTGCTGTAACTACGGCGCCGTTTCTTAAAGTCAACCCACCATCAATGTTTGATCTCCTAATCGTGTTCCCTACTAAAGCCGTATTTTTACTTTGCGTGATCATAATTCCGGACTCATTACTATTATTTATGCTGTTTCGAATGACAAGATTTATCCCTCCCTCCAAATCTATGCCTTCATCCCAAACAGTATCTATTTTATTATTAATAATTATAGAACGAGAACCCTTGATATCCACAGCGTCATCGCCAATGCCTTCAAGGTTATTTGACATAACAAGAACGGTAGAACCGATTACCCAGATTCCATCAGCGCAGGTCTGGTTTTTAACCCGCTGTTGAATAATCTCGTTTTGGTAGATTACCGCTATACAATTACGGGTAATATTTACACTTTTATGAATAAAGTTGGTAATAAAAGAGTTGTTCGCTACTAATACATAAGATTCTTGGGTTAATACCCCTGCAATGTGCAGAATGTCATTAAATTCAGAATTACTCACCTGAACCGAGCTATTGTAGATTTCTAAAGCGCCAATCCGTTTATTAGTACAACGTAATTTCTGCTCTTCAGTAGAAATATTTTCAAATTTACAATATTTAAAAATATTCCCCTGTTGAATTTTAGAAAGAAAAAAATGCTCTTTTTGTTCGTCTCCTTCTTTTAACCATTGCCAGAATGAATCAGAAGCAGGAATTTTTTCTTGACCCGTAATCTTAATCCCCCTCCAATAACCATCGCTTCCGGAAAATATAATCGGGCGGTCTTTGGTGCCTTTGGCAATAATTTTTCCTTCTACGATGATTCTGGTGTTTTTACCCATCTTCAAATGGGCCCCTGGGTTCACGATTAGAGCCTCGCCCTTTTTGACTATAATCCCTTGCGGGAACTCATGTTTCCCGGCAGATATCACTGTTTCGGCCTTATCTTCGCCTAAACAGGCTTGATTGTTGACAAAAGCCAACCCTATAACGCTTATGCCGCAGATAGCTAAAAAAAACTTTTTTCTCATATCCCGACTCCTTTCTTATTACCGTTACGATTTGTTTATTAATTATTTAATCCACGGTTACATATTATCATGCTTTCGGAGAAGTAGAAAGTATATTTCCCATATTATATATTATTCAACCAACAAATTCAAATCTTTCAATTTTCGATAAAATAGATCGCTTTTTTTGAATAACACAAAATAATTCTTAATCTTAAAAGCGTATTGTTTTCTTAGCCTTTGTACCAAAAGTTTAGCGTAATAAACATCCGCATAACTATCTGCGATATAAATAATCTTTTTATCAATAAAATTCAAGAGATTAGTTAATCTTTGTTCATACTCCCGGGTAGACAGTTGGCCTATCCTGAAGTCATAGGCAAAGGGTAGAGGATTTTTTTTGTATAATCGTCCGTCAATAAATAGGGCCTCTCTTTTCCTTAATAATTCTATCGCCCTGTCTATAGATATAGAAAAACCTTCATTTACTAAATCTACATCAAATATAGTCTGTTCGAGATCCCTATATATCAAATGTTGATTTTCTTCCAAGCGTAAGAACATCCCCCCCTTAAGCAAGAATTTGATATTATTGACTTCTACTTTTGCAGGTATTTCCGCGGCCCTGGTGCCGGTGTGACAATAGATAATAAAAAATGACTGCTTGAATTCCTTATCGCTTAAATTAAATGCCTTCTTTATTGTTTCAATGGAGTCAATATCTCTGGCCCTAATATGCTTGGCTCCTTTTATGTGTTCGTAAGCGAACTCTTCCGGCTCTCTTGCATCGATAAAAAAAACTTGCCCATTTAGCTTGGCTACTTCCTTAAAAGAAATACCGTATTTATCCTTCCAGTGTTCGGGGATTAATTCTTCATTCTTTAGTGCAAGGTTATCCGAGCATTCCCCAGGTGTTCTGGGGCCCATAGGCTGGATTAATACTACTATCATCCCCCCCAAAATTAATATTTTTTTAAAACTTATAAAGGGCACTTTTTCATCCATGGCGTCTTATAGCCGGGTGTCTTTTTAAGCAATTTCTTTGCCTCCTCTTTTTTGTAGGAATTTGCCTGGCGGGGTTTGACTCAACAAGCTAAAACTGAGCTATGCTTAATTTAGCTCTGTATCTGCATATATAGAATATCATAAGTTGAATGGCGGGCCCGACGAGATTTGAACTCGCGGTCTTCAGATCGACAATCTGACGTGCTAAACCAGGCTGCACCACGGGCCCATAAAGCAGAAAGTTAATTGTAACTGAAAGTTATTCTCTTTGCAATAAATTTTTGCCTTGAAGATAAAATGGTGGGCGCTAGAGGACTTGAACCCCCGACCTGTTGAATGTAAGTCAACCGCTCTAACCAGCTGAGCTAAGCGCCCAAATATTACAGAACTAAAATTTACCTAAAAGCCCCAGGCCAAAGGCCATCACAAAAAGCGCAACCGTTTCCACGATACCCAAGACCACAATATAATTACCAAAGCCTTTACCTGTTTCACCCATGGCATCGCAGGCAACAGCCGCTGCTTTGCCCTGCATCAATGCCGAGATACCTATAGCCAAACCACAGAAAATCCCTACGCTCCACAGATAGACGCCCTTTGCGGCGAGCTCGGCCATTTTATTCATCAGAATCATCCCATAAATAGTCTGGGTCAATGGCGCGCCCACAAAAGCCACGAGCATAAAAGTGGCTGTCTTGTTTTGCGCAAAGGCCTTCTTCCAGGCGCCAATTGCTGCCATAGCCGCTACCCCTGCTCCTAACCCTGAACCTACCGCAGATAAAGCTAAAACCGCGCTTACCCCTAAATCCCCCAATTGCGCTAAGATTGTCTGTTCCATCTCTCTCTCCTTTTAAATTGCCGCTCTATTAATTCTTCAAAGGCCGGTAATTAAACCCGCTCCATTTTATATCAAGATGATTGCAGAATTCAAGCACATTTAATCTTACTCCGTGCACCAGCACAGACATCGGACCCAGCAGGATATTTAAGCTGTGCCCTAGAATAAGAATCAGGCCTGTGGCGATACCGGCAAAAATACTGTTAAAGCCTATACTTAAAGCCATCTTATTGAATGCATCGGCTACAGCCACCGTGGCTAGCCCTACGGCAAAGAGACGCACGTAAGAAACTACATCGGTAAAATTATTCATCAGATTAAGTAGAAGGATACCTAACCCACCACCGACGCATTTAAAGAGGTTTTTATTAGGGTTAGAGAAGAACAATACCGCGCCAGCACCCGCTATAATAAGCCCTCTTCCAAAAACCGGAAAGGTATGCCCTAGAATCAAAAACTTTGCCAAAAAGAATGCCGCCCAGAGGATAGATATCCAACCTATATCTGCCCAGGCAGACAAGGAGGGAAACTTTAATATGAACCTCCACAGGTGCGCGATGCTTAAGTGCAGCGCCCCCAAGAGAAAACAGAAGGATTGCACTCTTGCGTCATCTCTAAGCGCAGGGATGATGGGTTTGGCAAATCCCGCAATCCACTCTTGCCCGAAAAAGGTAGCGCTCAATAACCCCCAAAGAATAGCAGAGGAACTTAAAATATAAAAGAGCATGAATATTGAACTATTCTCTGTTTTCCTGCCCCATTTCCTCTGGCTAAAAAAGGTAAGGCCAAGGAAGATCAACCCATAACCTGCATCACCGATGAGCATACCAAAGAATACGGAAAAAAAGAGCAGAAACCAAAGGCTGATATCCAGCTCCCGGTATCCCGGTACCACTGATATTAATCTAAACACAGGATTAATAATAGAAACCCAGCGCGGATTACGTAATAAGGTAGGAACACGGTCTTCTCCAGACGGGTCCTCTATCATAATGCCCCAATGATGGCTGCGCGCTGCCTCTGTCAATAGATCAACCGCATCAAAGGGGATATAACCTGTAAGATATTTGAGGTCGGCGACTTGCCCCATACCCTGTAAGGACTCCTTAAACTCTAACTCTTTTTGGAGCCCTCTCTTTATCCTCAAAAACCCCTCCAGATAAACTGCGTGTCTTTTGAGATCTTCTTTTATAGACCCTTCTACCCGCATATCTTCAGCCAAACGCGCGCGCATCCGGGCAAGCCCCATCTTAGGCAAGGTTATCTCCTTAAAATGAATATCCACCTTTTCCTTAGAGATAACCACACAGCCAACTAGCCCTTTGGCGCTAAATATCCTCTTTACCACAACATCCGCGGGCAGCCGATGCATTTCTTTTGCGGGGATCTGATAGAGTCTTACGTATACGCCCTTCTGGCTTAGCGATTGGATTTCTTCTGGATCAAAATCTCCCCACAATTGCCACTCGATAATTTTATTCTCTAAATTCCTGGAGTATTCCCGTAGGTGCTCTATTCTCTTTTGAGCATCGACGCTATGCCTGGCTATAGCCTGCCAGTCAGCCAGTTCTTTACCCTGCCCTAAAGAGGGTCTACGGTTAGGTTCTTGATCTGATAAGATATTTAGCGCGGTATTTAATAAACCCAGGTCTTCATGAATCGCCGTAATATCTTTACCTGCCGGGGCCTGTTGATGCTCCACATGTAGCAACCCTAAGTCGCGCAGTTTGGCTACGGCCGCGTTATCGTCTTTGGCCTGGATAATGATCTGGGCCTTTTTCATAGGCACAATCATACCGCTACCCCCTCTAAAACATACTCCTGGATTTTTCTCTTGGCAATCTTGCTGCGGCCAACAGCATTAGCCATCTGGTCACCGATATAAACCTTAACCCTACGGATCGCCTCTTGGGCTTCGGGGATCTTTACTTTTTCAAAGAGGTTGACGCGTTGCGTAGTAATTGCCAATTCGTGTCTTAAAATAATAATTCCCTCCTCAATTGTTTTAATCTCCTGCTTAAGAGAAATCAGCTGCTGAATTATGTCTATCGCTGCATCAACCCATAAAGGAGTAAGGAATAAATCGTATTCTACGGGCGTAAATTCTACACGCTCAAAAACCGGGATATCCACCCCGGAAATATTTCTTGTTGTGCGTATCGCCCCTTTTGCTACAACGAGCTTATGGATATCTATCCCGGGGTCAGCGAGGAGTCCCGCCCAAGCTTGTGCACTATGCATCTTGTTGTCCAATAGGCGCCTTCGCTCTGCCAGTAAGGTGTGCTGATTAAGAATTTCCATCTGCAACTGCTGTTTTTTCAACTGCAGCATCGGTAGATAGCGCAGGTACTGTTTTAAAGCATCACGCTGTCTTTTTAATTCGCCCTTAGTTAATTTAATTTTCATCCTAACCCTACCTACTATCTGCTACCTACTGCTTTTTTGGCCAGTATTCTTCTATTAAAGATTTTTTAATTCCGGTCTCTTCCGGGCTAAAGCACTCTGCTAAAATCTGCCAGCATAAATCCAACGCTTTCTCCAGGGGTATATTGACTCTTAGCGACATGAGCTCCCGCTCAAAAATCTCTCCATAGCAGAGGAGTTTTTTATCCCAGGCGCTCATCTGAAAACCCATAGAGCGCTTTTCCAAGGTTGCCCTATAGCCGGCAAAGAGTTGAATCATGGTGTCCATGATCGCCCTGTGGTCAGAGCGCGTCTTGCCGTTAACCTGCTGTTTAAGGCGGCTTAATGAGCCGAAGGGTTCAATTACGCCGTTCTTCAGATAAAATTGGCCCTCGGTAATATAGCCGGTATTATCCGGTATGGGATGGGTCACATCATCTCCGGGCATAGTAGTAGCGGCCAGTATAGTAATAGAACCTGCACCCTCAAAATCCACTGCCTTTTCGTAGCGCGCTGCCAGCTGGCTGTAAAGATCCCCCGGATACCCCCGGTTTGAAGGCACCTGTTCCATGGTAATAGCGATCTCTTTTAAGGCATCGCAAAAATTTGTCATATCGGTAAGCAGCACCAAAACTCTCTTGCCTGCCAAGGCAAACTGTTCGGCAACTGCCAGGCTGATATCAGGGACCAATAGGCATTCTACGGTAGGGTCAGAGGCGGTGTGAATAAAAAGTATCGAACGCGGCAAGGCCCCATGTTCCTGAAGGTTATCCCGAAAGAAAAGATAATCATCGTGCTTTAAGCCCATCCCTCCTAAAATGATTATATCTACCTCGGCCTGCACGGCAATCCTGGCTAATAAATCATTATAAGGTTCACCGGCAATTGAGAAGATGGGGAGTTTCTGCGATTCTACCAGCGAATTAAAAACATCTATCATGGGAATACCGGTATAAATCATTTTATTCGGTATAACTCTCTTTACCGGGTTTACCGGAGCTCCGCCGATATCCACGATATTCTCAGAGAGCGCAGGACCTTTATCTAAAGGTATACCGCTTCCGTTAAATATGCGTCCGAGCAAGTCTTCGCCGCTGGATACGCGCATAGGATGGCCTAGAAACTTCACTTTGTCCCCGGTAGAAACGCCTCGGCTACCCGCAAATACCTGTAAAGATACTCTTTTACCATCGATACGGATGACCTGGGCCAAAGACATGCCGCGGCGCGTAGAAACTTCGGCAATATCCATATACCCTATACCTTCAGCCTCCACGGTAATTACATCTCCGGCAATCTGCAGGATATTCGTATATACTTTATGCATTTGTCTCTTCCTTAAATGCCAGGCGTTTCTGTATCAACGCTGACATCTCTTTCTCAATAGCCTCAAATTCCGGACTCTCCCACGCCGCCGAATTCCAGCCCTTAAATAATTGTCTTAACTCCTGAAAGAAATGTAACGCTTGATCTTTATCTACGAAGGTCAATTCGCACCCCAAGATGTTATATATAAAAGCATATACATAGGTTTGGCGCTCGGCAGGAGTGGCTTCATCAACAGGGTCAAAGGCATTCTGTTGCAGGTATACGAAATCAAGAAATTCGCCCTTAAGATAATCGATATAATCCCCTAAGGAAACGCCCTCTTCTCCGATAACCTTCATCATCTGGGCCACATCGTGGCTTTTACGCAGAATATCGTGCCCTCTTTTAACTTGTTCCGCGGAAATAAAGCTACTATATTTACTCCAGCTGATTAAAGGGTCTATCGCCGGATAACGGCGGGCATCTGAGCGTTCCCGGGAAAGGCCGTGAAATGCCCCTACTACCTTTAAGGTCGCCTGGGTCACCGGTTCCTCAAAATTCCCTCCCGCAGGGCTGATCGTTCCGCCGATAGTCACCGATCCGTTTAAACCATCATGCAATCTGACTGCTCCGGAGCGCTCATAAAAAGAAGCGATGCGTGATTCCAGATACGCCGGAAAGGCTTCTTCTCCGGGAATCTCTTCCAGCCGACCGGACATCTCCCGCATTGCCTGTGCCCAGCGGGAAGTAGAATCAGCCAAGAGCAGGACATTCAGGCCCATCTGGCGGTAGTATTCGGCAATGGTTACTGCCGTATATACGCTGGACTCTCTGGCGGCTACAGGCATAGAACTGGTATTACATATGATCACCGTACGATCGATCAAAGGCCGGCCACTATTAGGGTCAATGATATCGGGAAAAGTCTTCAGCGTCTCTACCACTTCTCCGGCGCGCTCACCGCAGGCAGCAATGATCACAATATCTACTTCGGCGTGGCGGCTGGTAAGCTGCTGCAACACGGTCTTACCTGCCCCAAAGGGCCCGGGGATACAATATGTCCCTCCGAGGGCAACCGGAAATAAAGAATCAATAAGGCGCATTTTTGTAATCAGCGGTTTTGCGGGCTTGAGTTTCTCCGCGTAGGCTGTAATAGGAATCTTCACCGGCCAGACCTGCTGCAAAAATACTTCATGCTCCTTACCGTGCTCATCTTTTAACCTGGCTACTGGTTGCTTCAGGTTATATTTACCGGCACCGGCTATATCTATGATTTCTAAATGGCCCGCCAGGTTAAAAGGAACCATAATATAGTGTTTAAATATTTTCTCCGGGACAAAACCTAATTTTTCTCCGGGGCGCAGACGATCCCCGGGTTTTTTCTCCGGAGTAAAATGCCATTGCGTCTGGTCCTTAAGCGCTTCTATATATACGCCCCGCTTTAAAAAGAACCCACATTCTTCTGCCAAATCCGGAAGCGGGTTTTGCAGGCCGTCGAATATCTGCCCTAATAACCCCGGGCCTAATTCTACTGAAAGTAGCTCCTCGGTGAATTCCACTAGATCGCCGACCTTAAGGCCGGTAGTGCTTTCATACACCTGCATCTCGGCATTATTGCCTTTTATGCGGATTACTTCTGATTTCAGGCGCTCCCTACCGTGGAGGATATAGGCCACTTCGTTCTGAATAACAAAAGAGTCAAACTCTACAGAGACCATGTTGCCGCTTATTCTGGCGATCTTCCCTCTTCTCATATCAGGCTACCTTGGTTACCTCTTCTAATGCCGCGATTTTATCCTGAGTAGAAATTTTTTCCCAACGTAAGAGTATGGATAACTGTAATGCATAAGCAACCAATACCTCTAAATCGAAATAATGCCCTTTGACAAAATCCTCGATTGCCTGCCAGCGGTTTAAATCCAGAATCTTCTCGGCCTCTAAGATCAAAGGGTCTCTTGCGGCTAGGGTAGCGACATTAGCCAAATGCGCATCTACCGCGTGCCTGCCGCGTACATATTTTTGCGGCTCAATCTTTTTACGGCTGGCCCTGACCATAACCAACTCATTCCTCAATGAAGTATCAAATTGATACCATTTCTTTAAAACAGGCGCGTCTTTAGTAACAGGCTCGCCGCCATTAAGAAGGGTTTCAATAATCCGGGCCTCTCTATCAGGAA
>JAZDLA010000011.1:0-28985 GCA_043802425.1 Candidatus Omnitrophota bacterium | reverse complement strand
ATTAACCAATTTAGAAAAGGGCGATATCCTTTTTATCGATGAAATACACCGGCTCTCTAAGGTAGTGGAAGAGTTTCTTTATCCGGCTATGGAGAATTTCCAGATTGATTTTGTCATAGATAAGGGCCAGTATGCCCGGACCATTAAATTTAATCTTAAGCCTTTTACCCTGGTGGGTGCCACGACCAGGACAGGTTTATTAGCAGCGCCTTTAAGGGGAAGGTTTGGCATATTTTACCATTTAGATTTTTATTCTATAGAAGATTTATCCCGGATTATCAAGCATTCTGCGGAAATCCTGGATATGAGGATAGACGAAGAAGGGGCCCGGGAAATTGCCCGGCGCAGCCGCGGGACACCGCGTATAGCCAACAGGCTTTTACGTAGGGTTAGAGATTATGCGCAGGTATTAAAGATAGATAAAATAAACTTAGAGGTAGCAGCAAAGACCCTGGATGAATTAGGCATTGATAAGGCGGGTTTTGACGATATAGACCGTAAGGTCTTAAGACTGATGCTAGAGTCTTTTAACGGCGGACCGGTAGGGATAGAATCTCTGGCTGCCAGTCTCAACGAAGAAGTGGATACTATTGCCGATACTATTGAGCCGTATTTACTTAAAGCTGGGTATATAAAACGCACCTCGCGCGGTAGGGTAGCGACAAAGCTCACCTATGAACACTTCGGCATCAAATACGAAAAACAAGACGAACTCTTTTAGGGACACTTCTTGACCCAATCGAGGGACGTTTCTCGAGCCGATCGGAGAACTGTCCCCGAATAAGATATATTTGATATTTTATTTTAGGGCTTTGCTCGTGTGCTGAAAGGTTATTTTAGAGTTTTGTGCTCCGGCGCTGAAGTTTTTAGCCGTCTGCTACGGTTTAATCGTTGCTTGCGCCAGTAGACTTACGCGGGGCAGGCAGCACTCCAGCAACTCGTAAATCCTTGCCGACTTTTGCCGAAAAATTTCTAATGCGCCTTCGCACTAAAACTCTAAAATCTCAAATCCGTTTGCGAAAACCGCCAGATTCATTTTAAGAATTATGAAGCTATTACTCCATACCTGCTGTGCGCCGTGCCTGATATATCCCCTGGAGAGACTAATAAAACAGGGGTTTGAGGTAGAGGGGTTCTTTTATAACCCCAATATCCATCCTTTGGCAGAATACCAGAATAGAAGACAGGCGGTGGAGGACTTTAGCAGGACAGCCAGTCTTAGCGTAATTTATCCTGAATATCTGCCTTCGCAGTATTTTCAGGAGGTAAACCTTAAGGAAAAAGATCCCGGCAGATGTTCGCTCTGCTGGACATTCCGGCTAAAGGCTACTGCCAAAACAGCAAAAGAGAAGGGATTCGACTCTTTTTCTACCACTTTATTAGTGAGCCCCTACCAGAACCAGGATTTGCTTAAGAAGATCGGTAGTGCTATTTCCGAGGTAGAAGGGGTGAATTTTTATTACGAAGATTTTCGTCCGGGTTTTAAGCAAGCGCACGATTTAGCAAAAGCCCACGGCATATATTGCCAGAAGCATTGTGGGTGTATCTATTCAGAAATAGAAAAACACAGTAAAAAATAATAATATGTCAGGGGCAGTCCCCTTCGGGGATAGTCCCTTTCGTGCAAAGAATGCAAGCAATCGGCAAAACATTAATTACCTTCGGGATTATTTTAATCGGCATAGGGGTGTTATTGAATTTTGTGCATAAGATACCGTTCGTTGGCAGGCTTTGGGGAGACATATATATTCAGAAGAAGAATTTTACTTTTTATTTTCCTTTAACCACATCCATATTAATCAGCGCCATCCTTTCATTAATATTTTGGCTATGGCCTCGCCGTTAAAAGAAGTTATAAGTTATAAGTTATGGGTTACGGGTTTAATCATTTTTTTATTTCTAACCCATAGCCATTCTTTTGCCCAAGAACCAAAGTATATCCGCGTAGCTATTCTGCAGGATGCCCCTTCTTTACGACTTAAGATAAAAGGGGCTTATGAGGTTATAGATTCGGCAAACAGGAAAGTTTTAAATCGCGGCAAAAGTTTAAATACCACTATCATGGTATATAGCGACGGTATTCTGCTAGGGAATATAAGGTCTAATGCAAATAGGTTGTTCGTTAGATCATACGGCGCCGATAATATTATCAACGGGCGCATGTTCAGGGGCGATATCCAGCTTATAAAGAGTAGCGATACGAAACTCTCGGTGATTAACTATATCGAATTAGAGGATTACGTCAAAGGAATTTCCGTACGCGAGACTTCGCATTACCGCCCGGAAGAAACGCTCAAGGCTGAGGTGATAGTATTTAGGACTTTTGCGCTTTATAAAATGCAGGAGAATAATAAAAAGGACTTTGACTTAACCAGCGACGTATATTCTCAGGTGTATGGCGGAAAAGGCGCTGAGCGCTACCGGATAAATAAAATAGTGGATGAGACTAAGGGGATGGTTTTGTTTTACCGGGGCAAAGTCCTGCCTGCCTTTTATCATGCTACCTGCGGTGGGCATACCGAAGATGCCTCGTTACTTTGGAAGGTAGATATAGGCCCCTTAAAAGGCGTCCCTTGTAATTTTTGCCGGGAGTCCCCGCATTTTAAGTGGCACAGCGTTTTATCCCAGGGAGAAATAAAAGATGCCTTGGCAAAAGGCGGATATAAGATAGGCGACATTAAGGATATATCGATATCAGGCAGAGATAAATCCGGGCGCATTATAAGCCTTAGAATAGTAAACGATAAAAAAGATCTGGATATTTCTGCCAAGGATTTCAGGGAGAATATAATCGGGCCGAATATCATTAGAAGTACAAATTTTACCGTGACGCTGGTCGACCGTGATATAGTCTTTGAAGGCCTTGGTTGGGGTCATGGGGTAGGGCTATGCCAGTGGGGCGCTTATTTCATGTCCAGGCAAGATTATGACTATAAACAGATACTTGAATATTATTATCCCGGGGCAAAAGTTTCCTTAATTTCCGAACGTTAATAACCCTATGAAGCTATCGGATTTTGATTATTCCCTGCCTAAAGAATTAATCGCGCAGTATCCTTTAAAAAAAAGGGATGCAGCCCGGCTTTTAGTGTTGAACCGCAGTCAGGGTAGAATAGAGCATCGTATTTTTAAAGATATAACGGAGTATTTTGACGAAGGCGAGCTGCTTGTGCTTAATAATACCAAAGTCTTACCCAGCCGTTTGATCGGCTCAAGGCTAACCGGAGGAAAAGTAGAGCTATTGCTCTTAAGGCAGAAATCCGCCTTGGCCTTTGAGGCATTAATCAGGCCCGGACGGGTAAGGCCAGATGAGAAGATTATATTTAACGGCGGAAAGATTTACTGTAGAGTCAGCGCTAGAAATGAAGTTACCTTTAATGCAAAAGATACCGGTACAATTTATAATCTGGGAATGATGCCCCTGCCTCCGTATATTAAAAGGAAACCCGAAGACCTGGATAGTGTTTATTACCAGACGATATATGCCAAAGAGGAGGGCTCTATTGCTTCTCCCACGGCAGGGCTGCATTTTACCGAAGAATTAATAGGCCAGATTAAAGCCCGCGGCGTTGATATTAGCCATATTACTCTGCATATCAATTATTCTACTTTTAAGCCGGTTAAGACCGAAGACGTTACCAGTCATAAAATGGATAAAGAATCTTTTCGGGTGGGCAAAGAGGCAGAGGATAAAATAAACCAGGCGCGCCTGGGGAAGGCACGGGTATTTGCGGTAGGGACAACTGCCTGCAGGGCTTTAGAGGCTTATGCCTTGGGCGAAAGGCAAGGATACACAGACTTATTTATTTATCCGGGATATAAATTTAAGATGACGGATTGCCTGATTACAAATTTTCATCTGCCGCGCACAACCCTGTTTATGCTGGTTTGCGCTTTTGCCGGTGAGAAGCTTATCAGGAAAGCTTATGATGAAGCAATTTGCAGGAAATATAGATTTTATAGTTACGGAGATGCGATGTTAATTGTTTGAAAGCTTAAATGTTTGAATTAATTCACCAAGATAGACATAGTAAGGCGAGGTTAGGCAGGCTCACTACGAGTCATGGTATAATCGATACCCCTTGTTTTATGCCGGTAGGTACTCAGGGGACAGTCAAGGCGCTTTCTCCGCAGGATTTAAAAGACTGCGGCGCCCAGATTGTTTTATCCAACGCCTATCATCTTTTTTTGCGTCCGGGTACAGAGATAATCAAAAATTCCGGGGGGCTGCGCAATTTTATGTCTTGGCCGGGCCCGATATTGACTGATAGCGGCGGGTATCAGGTATTTAGCCTTGCGTTACTAAGGAAGGTTAGCGACGAAGGTACAGAATTTCAATCCCACATTGACGGCAAGAAACATTTTTTGACCCCTGAAGAGGTTATTCGGGTTCAGAAAGACCTGGGCGCAGATATCATTATGCCCCTGGATGAATGCGTGCATTATCCCTGCGCTAAAGATCAGGCTAACGTGGCGATGAAGAGGACCCTAGATTGGGCGCGGCGTTCAAAAGAAGCGCATAAGCACCAGGCATTACTTTTTGGCATTGTGCAGGGCGCAACCTACGAAGACCTGCGCCAGGAGTGCAGCCAGCATCTGGCGGCTATGGATTTTGACGGTTATGCTATCGGAGGAGTTTCTGTTGGCGAGCCCAAAGACTTACGCTATAATATCGTGAATTGTGTCTTAAGGCACCTGCCTCAAGATAAGCCCCATTACCTTATGGGTGTAGGTATACCACAGGATATAGTGGAAACAGTGGAATTGGGCATTGATATGTTCGATTGCGTGGTTCCTACGCGTTACGGCAGAAACGGCACGGCATTCACCAGCGAAGGAAAATTAGTTGTTCGAAATGCTGCTTATGCCGAAGACGCAAGGCCTTTAGATAAGGGGTGTAGTTGTTATGCCTGTAAAAATTTTAGCCGGGCATACCTGCGCCACCTGTTTAATACGGACGAAATCTTAGGTTTGAGATTAGTGTCGCTACATAATATACATTTCTATTTAGAGCTAATGCGCAACATCAGGGAGGCAATTCGGCAAGATAGATTCTTAGAGTTCAAAAAGGAATTTTTAAGTAATTATACCAGTAACTAGTAGCTGGTAATTAAAAACAGAAAAATATAAAAATAAATAAAATTACTAGTTACGAGTTACTAATTTACTAGTTACTAAAAACATGCGTATAGACATCATCACTATATTCCCCGAGATGTTTGAACCCGTCCTGAACGAATCTATCGTAAAACGGGCGCAGCATAAAGGTAAGGTCAGGATTTGTGTCCATAACCTCAGGGAATACACTTTAGATAAACATAAGAAGGTAGATGACCGGCCTTTTGGAGGCGGTTCAGGTATGGTCATGAGCCCGGAACCGATATTTAGGATAATAAAGGCTTTAAGACCAAAGATCCGGGGCCAAAGATTAAAGACCAAAATTATCCTGCTTAGTCCCCAGGGAGAAAAATTGAATCAAAAAATAGCTAAGAGGTTAGCTAAATCTAAACACCTTATTTTAATCTGTGGGCATTATGAAGGCGTGGATGAAAGGGTGAGGCTTAATTTGGTTGATGAAGAGATCTCTATCGGCGATTATGTTTTAACCGGAGGAGAATTACCGGCAATGGTTTTAGTGGATTGCCTGGTACGGCTTATACCAGGCGTATTAGGCGATAAAAATTCCTTGAATTTTGAATCATTTACAGGTAATCTATTGGAGTATCCTCAATACACCAGGCCTGCCAATTATGAGGGTTTGAAGGTGCCGGCCATCCTTTTATCAGGTAATCATAAAAAAATATCCGAATGGAGAAAGAAACAAGCGATAAAAATAACTAAAAAAAACAGGCCAGATTTATTAAAGCATAAATAATTAAGGAGGAAGCATGGATAAGATGAAACTAATAGATGACGAATATGCGAATAAAGAGATGCCTAAATTTAATGTAGGCGATACGGTTAAGGTGATGGTTAAAATCCCCGAGGCAGATAAGGTGCGCCTGCATCCTTTTGAGGGCGTAGTCATTGCTAAGCGCGGTAGTGGCGTAAATAAAAATTTTACCGTAAGGAAGGTATCTTACGGAGAAGGTATCGAGCGTGTATTTCCTTTATATTCGCCCAGCATTGAACGTATCGAAGTGCTGCGTTCTGGTAAGGTAAAAAGGGCAAAGCTTTATTATCTACGTAGCAAGATCGGTAAGCACGCCACTAAAATCGAAGCCAAGGAAGAAAAAACTTAGCGTAGAGCGTGTAGCGTTTAAAGACTATACGCTAAACGCTATCCTTGCCTGCCGGCAGGCAGGCGCCAACTGCTAAAATAATTTGCTCTACTACGAGCGTAAACTTAAAAAAAAAGGTTATAATTTAATTATTGGCGTAGACGAGGCCGGTCGTGGCCCTCTGGCCGGTCCGGTAGTGGCAGCGGCAGTAACTCTAAAGACCACAGCTTTTCGTAACCATATAGACGACTCCAAGAAATTAACCGCCCTACAGAGAGAAAAGGCTTTTTCTGAAATTATTCAGAAATCCGTATTTGGGGTCGGGGTAATCAACGAAAAGATCATCGATAACCTTAATATTTTGGTGGCTACGCGTCGCGCCATGGAGGCGGCAATACTAGCCTTAGTGGATAAGTTAAGGAACAAACCCCATAAGCGCATCCATATTATTATAGACGGAAACATGGGTCTTGATATCGATTTGCCTTCTACGAGTATTATCAAAGGTGATGCCAAATCCAAAAGCATTGCCTGTGCTTCTATCGTAGCTAAGGTTATCCGCGACCGTATTATGTCTTTTTACGATAAGATGTATCCAGAATACGGATTTTTGCAGCATAAGGGTTATCCTACAAAAGAGCATAGGCGCTTAATCAAAAAATTCGGTCCTTCTGGAATCCATAGAAAAAGTTTCTTAGGGTGCACAGAAAAAATTTAGCCATAGGAAGATCGGGTGAGGAATTAGCCGTAGCTTTCTTGGAAAAAAGCGGCTATAAGATTCTCGTCAGAAATTATAAAACAAGATTAGGCGAAATAGATATCGTGGCTTACGATAGGGATACAATCTGTTTCGTAGAAGTAAAGACTAGGCGTTCAGATCGCTATGGGCTCCCGCAGGAGGCGGTGGGAGGGTTTAAGCAAAGACAGATTGCCAAGGCGGCTCTGGCGTATCTAAAAGAGAATAATCTTTTCCGTAAAAAGTCCAGGTTCGATATAGTTTGCGTATTTTACGCAGAAGATAAGCCCAGATTAGAGTTGATTAGGAACGCCTTTGAATTAGACGAAAGCTTTACTTATTAGGAGAACCCTATGTTATCCGATATTGAGATTGTACAGAGGGCAAGAAAAGAACCCATAGGAAAAATAGCCAAAAAACTTAAAATTGCTAAAGAATACCTTATTCCTTATGGGCACCATATTGCCAAGATAGATTTAAGCATACTAGACAAGATTAAAGACAGGAAAAGAGGTAAATATATTTTAGTGACCGCGATTACCCCTACTCCTTTAGGTGAAGGTAAGACCGTTACCACCATAGGGCTTTCGATGGCTTTGAATAGAGTGGGTAAACTTACCTCAACCTGCATCAGACAACCCTCTTTAGGTCCGGTATTCGGCATAAAGGGCGGGGCAGCAGGGGGCGGGTACTCTCAGGTATTACCTATGGAGGATTTTAACCTGAATTTTACCGGCGATGTACATGCTATTAGTTTAGCCCATAATCTGGCTGCCGCCTTCTTAGATAATTCTGTATTTAAAAATAATCCCCTGAAAATCAATCCCGAAAGAATCTACTGGCGCAGGGTAGTAGATGTAAGCGATAGGTTTTTAAGGAATGTGAAAATTGGCCTTGGCACCAAAGAAGACGGTATTCCGCGGGATACCGGCTTTGATATTGCAGTTGCCTCAGAAATCATGGCCATATTAGCCTTAAGCAATAATTTAGCTGATTTACGCCAACGTATCGGCAGAATAGTTTTAGCCGATACTTTTGACGGGAAACCGGTAACTACGCAGGATTTAAGGGTGGCTGGCAGCATGAGCGTCCTTCTGAAAGATGCCATAAAGCCTAACCTTATCCAGACTATTGAGCATACGCCATGTTTTGTGCACGCAGGGCCCTTTGCTAATATCGCGCACGGTAATAGTTCCATATTGGCGGATAAAATCGCTTTAGCTTTTTCTGACTATGTGGTTACCGAAGCGGGCTTCGGGGCTGATTGCGGAGCAGAAAAGTTCTTTGATATCAAATGTCGCGTAGGCGGGCTCGTACCCGATGCGGCAGTAATCGTTTGCTCTATCAGGGCGCTTAAGGCCCATAGCGGAAGGTTTAAGGTTATTGCCGGTAAGCCTTTAGATGAAGGCCTGGTCAAAGAGAACATCCCCGCCATAGAAGAAGGGGTTTGTAATTTATCCAAACAGATAGAGAATGTTAAAATCTTCGGGGTTCCCGTAGTAGTAGCAATTAATAGGTTCCAGGCAGATACGGATAAAGAAATAGAATTTGTAAAAAAGAAAGCCCTGGAATCAGGGGCAGACGCTTGCCAGATAAGCGAAGTTTTCAGTAAAGGTTCAAAAGGCGGGATAGATTTAGCCAAGGCAGTGATTAAGGCCGCAAGCCTGCCGAATAAATTTAAACCTATTTATCCTCCGGAGTTGTCTATTAAAGATAAGATTAAGAATATCGCCACAAAGATTTATGGCGCCAGGGACGTAGAATATACAGAGCTGGCAGAGACCAAGATTAAATTATTTACCGAGCGCGGCTGGGATAAGCTGCTTATATGTATGGCGAAGACCCACCTTTCTTTGTCCCACGACCCCAGTCTTAAAGGAAGGCCTAAGGATTTCATTTTACCGATCAGGGATATCCGCGCCTCTGTCGGCGCAGGATTTTTATATCCCCTCTGCGGAGAAATGCGCACTATGCCCGGGCTCCCCAGCCATCCTGTAGGCGAAAAAATCGATATTAATACGAAAGGAGAGGTCATCGGATTATCATGAGCTATCAAAACGCAGTATTAAAAAGGTATTTAGATGATTTAGCAGCTAAGCTTCCTGCTCCCGGTGGAGGTTCGGCCGCGGCATTAAGCTCAGCAATGGGCGCATCCTTAATAAGCATGGTGGTTAATTTCACCTTAGGAAAGCCTAGATATGCTAAATATGAAAATGAATTAAAAAAGATATTAGAGGGTTCCGATAAGCTAAGAGAAGAATTCATGAATTTGGTGGATTTAGATATTATCGCTTATAAAAGTAAAAATATGCGCGATGCCCTGGATGTCCCTTTTATGGTCTGCCGTTTATGTTTTGAGGGGATAAGGCTATGTCCGGCGTTGATAACCAAAGGCAATGTTAACCTGATTAGCGATGTAGCAGTAGCGGCGATTTTATTGGAGGCAGGCTTTGCCTCAGCATATTTTAATATAGAAATTAATCTAAAATCATTAGGTGATAAAAAATTAACCGCATCCATAAGGAAAGAATTGAAGCAGAAAGATAAAGCAATTAAGAAAATAAGAGCGCAAATGGAGGATAAAGTTGGCAAAATTATTAGAGGGTAAGCCTTTAGCAGAAAAGATAAAAGAAGAGATCAGGCAACAGGTCAGCTCTTTAAAGAAAAAACCGGCTTTAGCCAGTATCCAGGTCGGCGATAATGCGGGGGCACAGGCTTACGCAAAGTCTCAGAAGAAAACCGCTGAAGGCTTGGGCATTGAGTATCAATTCCATAAATTAGATGCTGCTACGGCAGAATCAAATCTTATTGAATTTATCCAAAAATTAAATGCGGATAATTCTATAAATGGTATTATTATTCAGATGCCGCTTCCTGCCCAGATAGAATATAAAAAAATCAGCCAGTTTATTTTACCCGATAAGGATGCTGAAGGCATGCATCCGGTAAACATTGGTAAGATTGTTTTCGCTAAAGCTAAAATTTTACCTTGTACGCCCGCAGCGGTGATGGAGCTATTGCAAGAAACAGGCATAGATCTATATGGTAAAGAAGTGGTAGTAGTGGGGCATAGTGAAATTGTGGGTAAACCTTTAACCCTTTTATTATTAGATAAACTCGCGACAGTTACGGTCTGTCATATCGGCACATCCAAGGCAGGAAAATTAGAAGAGCATGTGAAGAGAGCGGAAGTTTTGATTGTAGCCGTAGGCAAGGCCGGATTAATTAAAGGCGAATGGGTTAAAGAAGGCGCGATTGTGATTGATGTAGGGATAAATAGAGTCGCTGACAAAATCGTCGGTGATGTAGAATTCGAGGCTGCCGAAAAACGCGCCTCCTATATTACGCCGGTTCCCGGCGGTGTCGGCCCCTTGACCGTGACCATGTTGATGCGTAACGTCGTCGAAGCAGCAAAATTACAGCAGTAATATTCTTTTAGATGTTTTAGCGGGTGGCTTGGCTGGGATTCAAGCGGGGCCTCCGAGGATGCCGAGCGGGCATGGCTCACCTGCTAAAAATGAAGTTGGTGAGAGCGAGGCACCACAGGGGAGTGCAGTTTTGCCTCGCAGGGGCAAAACAAACGTCCCCGCGAAAGCACAGACAAGACACCCGCTAAAAAGGAGTTAAATGACTTTTAAAGAGAAATTACAATCAGGAAAGTTTTTAGTGACTTCGGAGATTGGGCCGCCGAAAGGGATTGAAACTAAAATTCTCTTAGAAGACGCCGAACTTATCCGTACTCGCGTCGACGCCATAAACGTTACGGATTTGCAGAGCTCAGTGATGCGCCTGGGTTCTTTGGCAGTCTCTAGCCTGTTAAATCAAAAAGGACTTGAGCCCATATTTCAGGTAACTTGCCGCGACAGGAACCGTCTGGCTTTACAGTCTGATATTTTATCCGCAGCAGCTTTAGGTATAGAGAATATGCTGATTTTAACCGGAGACCACACTACTTTAGGCGACCACCCGGAAGCAAAACCGGTTTTTGATTTAGATTCAGTGCAGTTATTACAAGTAGTAAGAAAACTTCAAGAAGGGTTAGATATGAAGGGGAATAAGCTGGAGGGAGTAGCGCCTAAATTTTGCGTGGGTGCGGTAGTCAACCCCGGCGCAGACCCGATAGAACCGCAGATTCTTAAGATGGAGAAAAAGATCGAAGCTGGCGCAGAATTTTTTCAAACTCAGGCAGTTTACGATATTAAAACTTTTGAGAATTTCTTAAGTAAAATCAAACATCTCAAAACCACGATATTAGCCGGTATCGTCTTATTAAAATCCGCAGGCATGGCCCGCTATATGAATAAGAATGTAGCGGGTGTATTTGTCCCGGATAATCTGATTAAAGAAATGGAAGAGACCAAGGATAAGGTAGTAAAGTCAGTAGAGATTGCCAGCCGCTTGATTAAAGAATTAAAGCCTATGTGCCAGGGCATACACATTATGCCCATCGGCTGGGATAAAAAAGTTCCTTTAATTCTGGATGCCGCAGGATTATAGATAAATGGAGGAAGGTTATGTCCAATATTGAAAAAAGGTCCATAGATTTAGCCACACAGGAAGTTTTAAAAAAGGCCGAGGCAGAAAATATCAAGACTACCTGGGATAGATTAGAATCGCAGGAGCCGCAGTGCGGGTTTGGGCAGCTGGGCGTATGTTGTACCGTCTGTAGCATGGGTCCCTGCAGAATCGATCCCTTTGGCGAAGGCGCGCAAGTCGGCGTCTGCGGCGCTAATGCCGATACCATCGCCGCCAGAAACTTAGCGCGTAAAATTGCCGTGGGTGCTTCAGCGCATTCTGACCATGGCCGGGATGTGGCGCACACCTTATCTTTACTAGCCGAAGGCCACGCGCATGATTATGAAATCTTAGATATTGAAAAATTAAAAATATTGGCGCAGGAATTCAATATTGATACGAATAAAAACAAAGAACAAATCGCCAAAGAATTAGGTAAAAAACTCTTAGAAGAATTTGGTAAACAAGAAGGGGAACTTACTTTTTGTAAACGCGCACCCAAGAAACGGCAGGCGATTTGGAAGAAATTAGGAATTACGCCGCGCGGGATTGATAGAGAAGTAGTAGAATTATTGCATACTACGACGATGGGTGTAGATAACGATTATAAAAATATTATTACTACAGGTATGCGCTGTAGCCTTTCCGATGGCTGGGGCGGTTCTATGATTGCCACAGATGTGCAGGATATTATTTTAGGTAGCCCCCAACCCATCAGGGGCAAAGTCAATTTAGGCGTATTAAAGGAAAATTACGTCAATATTGTGGTACATGGCCATGAACCGATCCTCTCTGAGATGGCGGTAAAAGCCAGTAAAGACCCGGAATTGATAAAATTAGCGAAAGCCAAAGGAGCGGAGGGGATAAATTTAGCGGGCATTTGTTGCACTGCCAATGAAGTGTTGATGCGCCATGGGATTGCCGTAGCAGGGAATTTCTTACAACAGGAACTGGCAATTATTACGGGTGCGGTAGAAGTGATGATGGTAGATGTGCAGTGTGTTATGCCGGCGCTAAAGGAAGTGGCTGCTTGTTTTCATACCAAACTTATTACCACTAATCCCAAAGCGCGTTTCCCCGGGGTTGCTCACATTGAATTTGAATCTAAAAAAGCCTACGAAGTCGCTAAAGAAATTATGAAATTGGCTATTGAGAATTTCGCAAATAGAAATAAAGAGAGGGTAAACATCCCTAAGCAGGAGATGGATTTGGTTGCCGGTTTTACCAAAGAGATAGTTTTCCAGATATTAGGCGGAAAATACCGCGCGACCTATAAACCCTTGAATGAAGCGATTATTTCCGGCCGCTTACGCGGTTTAGCAGGTGTCGTGGGTTGCAACAATCCTAAACAAACACACGATTATTTTCATACTACACTGGTAAAAGAGCTGATTAAGCATGATGTTTTAGTATTACAAACAGGTTGTTCTGCGATTGCCTGCGCAAAGCAGGGGCTATTAATTCCAGAAGCAGCTAAGGAGTATGCGGGTCGGGGCTTACAGGAAATCTGCGAAGCCGTGGGTATTCCGCCAGTCTTACATTTAGGTTCCTGCGTAGATAACTCGCGTATCCTGACCGCAGCGTCGCATGTTATAGAAGAGGGGGGTCTAGGTGAAGATTTATCCGATATTCCGGCAGCAGGTTGCGCTCCGGAGTGGATGTCCGAAAAAGCCATTACCATCGGATTTTATTTTGTAGCTTCGGGCGTTTATACTATTTTTGGGGCTAGCCCTTTTGCTACTTTAGGCAGCAAGAATCTCACGGATTATTTGACTAAAGATTTAGCCGACATTGTCGGAGGCCGCTTTGAATTCTGTGATGACCCGCTAAAGATGGCAAAACTCATGATTGAGCACATAGATAAGAAACGTAAGGCTTTGAATCTAAAACCGGTAATGTACGCGTAATGAAGCAACTCTATTATGATGTAAAAAAATGCCTAGGCTGTAAATCTTGCGAGATTGCCTGCGCTGTGGCCCATTCTTTGGGTAACGAACTCTTTAAGGCAATGAAAGAAGAGGTACTATCTTTACCCAGGGAAAAGGTGATCTCATCCCAAGAAAAAAATTATCCGGTTTCCTGCCGGCATTGTAAAGACGCAAAATGTGTTGATGCCTGTATGGCTGCCGCTTTATTTTATGATAAAGAAAAAGGCATGGTTTTGCACGATGAAACGCGTTGCGTGGGTTGCTGGATGTGCGTAATGGTCTGTCCTTATGCGGCAATCAGGCCGAATATAAAGACAAAGATGCCTTTACGCTGCGATAAATGTAAGGATAAAGACGAACCCGCTTGTGTTAAGGCCTGTCCTACGGGTGCGATTATCTGGCAGGAGGAAGTTAGTTTAAAAGCTTAAATATTATGAGCAAGGGCTTAAAGGATGAAACAGTTCGTAATTATAGGTAATTCGGCAGCAGGTATCTCTGCGGTAGAGGCAATCAGGCAGAAAGATAAAGAGTCTAAAATTATTATTCTTTCCGATGAGGATTATCCTGCTTATTGCCGCTGTCTCATTTCTTATTATCTGGCTGGAGACGTTAAAGAAGAAAAAATTCTCTATCGGCCGGAAAGTTTTTATCAAGAGAACAATGTCGAACTCTTATTAAATAAGAAAGTCCTGCGCGTTGACCCGAAGAAGAACCGTATAACCTTAGAAGACAAAACCCAGTTTAATTATGATGCACTGCTTATAGCTACGGGTGCTTCGCCTAAATTCCCCGAACTAAAAGGGATTAAGAAAAAGGGCGCCTTTGGTTTTCGCACTATAAAAGATACAAAAGATATTGCCGGCTTATTACCGGTAACCAAGGCTGCCTGTGTTTTAGGCGGAGGACTCATCGGGCTTAAAGCCGCATACGCCTTAAAAAAGAAGAATGTAGACGTAAAAGTGGTAATTAGATCAGAGCAGGTTTTGTCCCAGATGTTAGATTTCCAGGCCGCTGGCTTTGTGCAGCGCAGGCTAGAGGAGAACGGTATTGAGATAATTTTAGGCCAGGATGTAACGGAGATTATCGGTAACGGCGATATCAAGGCGGTTAAGCTCGATTCGGGTAAAGCCCTTGAGTCTTCTTTGGTAGTTGTAGGTAAGGGCGTATCGCCCAACACGGATTTGATTAAAGAAACGGAGATAAAATTTAACGACGGCATACTGGTTAATAACCTCATGCAAACTAATATACCCAATATTTATACTGCCGGCGATGTCTGCGAAAGCTTTGATTTGACTTTAGGCCAGCATGCGGTAAATGCCCTCTGGCCGGTGGCAGTGGAGCAGGGAAAAGTTGCCGGAGCAAATATGGTCGGAGAGGATCTTAATTACCATGGCTCTCTAGGTATGAATTCTATTGAGTTTTTTGGCCTTCCTGTCGTATCTTTAGGGATATATAAGGTAAAAGAAGGGGATGCTGCTTTTGAGGAATTAAAACTTTGCGATACAAAAGCAACCATTTATAAGAAAATAATCTTAAAGGATAATTTTATTGTGGGCGCTATATTCGTAGGCGATATAAAAAACAGCGGTGTATTTTTAAGCTCCATCAGGCAGAGGTTAGACGTCTCGTCTTTTAAAGATAGGTTGCTCCGGGATAATTTTGGTTACCACGATATTATGGACTTAGTTAAAGATAAGGAGAGGCTTTATGTCTAAGATTGTAGCAGCTTCGGTTATCAGAGGCAGTCACGAAATTTTTAAACAGGCATCCGATTTATTAAATAAAGCCATTAAAGAGAAAGGGCCTGATCAAAAAATAGGTTTTCCAGAGACCGCGTTTTATCTACCGTTAGCTAATGCGCTCCTCGGAGCGAAGGTAGAAACCCTAAAAGAGACATTACCTATCCTGGAGCACGCCAAGTCTTTATTACCCCAGATTCCTTCAGATAAAGTTTGGCTTCCTTATCTAGGAGATGCCTTAAATGCGGGCATGTCCGCGTTATTCTCTGAGGAGATTATTGTGGCTTTACGGTATCTCTATGCCGAGGAGCCGCAAAAAGACTGCAATGGTTTTTTTACCGATACCATTATGCGTTCTTTAGGGATACAGCTGGTAGACGGCCGCATGCCGGGGTTTGCCGCAATATTAGGGGCTGCCCCTGACAACAAGACAGCGGTAGATATAGTACGCCAGTTGCAGCAGAGAAATATTTTGATTTTTGTCGGTTCTTCTGTTAAGGGCCGTTCTATTATCGACCAGCTATTGGAAGAGAATGTGCAGATGGGTTGGGATAATTATATTGTTCCTTACGGCCGCGATACTATCTCGGCAATATATCCTTTGAACTGGGCTATACGTTCAGCCCTGACCTTCGGAGGGATTAAATCCGGGCAGGCTAAAAAGAGCCTTTTGTATACCAAGGAGCGCGTCTTTGCCTTTGGGCTGGTCCTGGGCGAACTCGATGATATAAAATATGCCACCGGGGCCGGGGCGATCAATATGGGGTTTCCTATAATCGCGGATACCGATATACCGGAAATCAAGCCGTCAGGCATTACCACTTACGAAGCCTTAGTCAAGGAATTGGATTATAAAAAGATTGTGCCGCGTTGTATAGAGGTAAGGGGGGTTAAGGTAAAGGTTACATCCATTCCTATACCCGTTCCTTATGCCGCAGCATTTGAGGGTGAGCGCGTCAGGAAGGAGCAGTTGTATGTAGAGTTTGGCGGAAAATCCGGCGCCTCCTTTGAATATCTGACTACCAGGGGTTTAGACGATGTTGAGGATGGCAAGGTGGAATTGATAGGTTTGGATATCGACCAATTAGAGAAAGGCAAAAAGTCCACGCCCCTGGCGATTATCGTGGAAGTAGCCGGCCGCAAGATGCAGAAGGATTTTGAGCCCATCTTAGAACGCCAGATACACCGTTTTATAAATTACGCTATGGGCCTAATGCATATCGGCCAACGCGATATGAATTGGATTAGAATTTCCAACGATGCCTTCGCCAAAGGCTTAAGGATTAAACATATCGGTATAATCCTGCATGCCATGCTGCACCAGGAATATAGCGCTATCCTGGATAAGGTACAGGTTAAAATTTATACAAAACTCTCCGATGTAGAAAAGTTATTACCCCAGGCCAAAAAGGTATTTGATCAGCGCGATGAGCGTGTTAGCGGTATGACTGATGAAAGCGTAGATACATTTTACAGCTGCACCCTCTGCCAGAGCTTTGCCCCTAATCATGTTTGCATGATCACTCCGGAGCGCCTGGGTTTATGTGGCGCATATTCGTGGCTGGACGGCAAGGCCTCCTACGAAATCGTTCCTACCGGACCGAACCAGCCCGTGCTAAAAGGCGAGCTGCTCAATGATAAGTTAGGTCAGTGGAAGAATATAAATGATTTCTTTTATCAAAAATCTAATAAGGCTATTGAAACAGTAAGCATGTATTCGCTTATGGATTCTCCGCAGTCATCCTGCGGTTGTTTTGAATGTATTATAGCGATAATCCCGGAAGCTAACGGTATAATGATTGTGCACAGGGATTATTCCGGTATGACCCCTAGCGGTATGACCTTTACCACCTTAGCCGGTTCAGTGGGCGGAGGTGTACAGACTCCCGGATTTTTAGGCGTGGGTAAGCTTTATATAATCAGCAAAAAGTTTATTTCTGCTGAGGGGGGGCTAAAACGCGTAGTCTGGATGCCCAAAGAATTAAAGGAGCTCTTAGGCGATAGATTAAAAAAACGTGCCCAGGAATTAGGCGAGTCGGATTTAGCTGATAAAATCGCTGACGAAACGCAGGCGACAACCCAGGAAGAGCTGATGAGTTTCTTGCAGAAGGTAAATCATCCGGCCCTGGGTATGCCTTCTATTATGTAATTTTTTCTTGACCTGCTCTGTTTTTTCCTATATACTTAAACCGAGAATGCCAAATAACCCCGCAAAGTTTCTCCCCTTTTATTTGACGGTGTTGTTGCTTTTTTTGTCCTTGCCCGGTTTTTGCGCCCAGGACGAATCGCCGATTATCATGCATCAACAAGCAAGGGTTTATCGTCAGCAAGGCTGGGAATTACAGACGAAAGGCGATATAGAGGGGGCGCTCTCCTGTTATCAGAAAGCTATAATTCTGGACCCTAATTACGCAATAGCCTATAACGATGCGGGCGTAATTCTGGAGAGTCTAGGTCAGCCAGAGCAGGCAAAGCAGGTGTATCTTAAGGCCCTGGAAGTTGCTCCGGACTATCCTAATACCTATTCTAATTTAGCGCTTTTTTACGAAGACCAGAAGGATTATACTAACGCCGTGATCTGCTGGGTAAAAAGGGCGGTATTAGGCCAGGCCTGGGACCCTTGGACAAAAGCAGCCAGGAAGCGCCTGGAGGATATCGCGCGTATTTATCCAGAGGCCTTTCAGGCAATCGGAGAACAATATAAAGAAAACCTCCAGCAGTTAGAAGAAGGTACAGACAAGCTGCCTTCAGAAGGGCTGGGGGTGTTACGTCCCCAAGAGCCTCAGGAGATAAGCTTATTCAGTGAAGATACCGCAGAGAAGCCAGATAATAAAGAGCGGGCACTACAGCATCTAGCACTTGCCAAACAGAATTTTGCCAGAGGTCAATACGTCGTAGCTTTAAAAGAAGCTACTGTGGCAGAATACCTTGATTCTTCCAACAAAGAAATCAGCTCTTTTGTAGACGAGATTCGCAGAAAACTTTTAAAATAAAAAAACTACATTGTCGGCCAGCCCTTATTAATTTCCGTGTTAACTAATGCTTAGAGGTAAGATGCTATTTTGTCTGTGCTAAGTGCATCTAAATGCTTAAATCCAGGTTATTTTTAATTGATGCTACGGCTTTCTGTTACCGGGCGTTTTACGCTCTAGAGAATCTTTCTACTTCCTCCGGCCAGCCGACAAATGCCATATATGGGTTTTTAAATATATTGCATAAAATACTCAGAGAGAAGAAACCGCAATTCTTAGCGGCATGTTTTGATGTCTCCAGGAATACTGTAAGGCTTAAGAAGTTCGCGGAATATAAGATACAGCGTCCACCTATGCCTGATGGTCTAAGCAGCCAGATCCCCATAATTAAAGAAATAATCTCTGCTTACGGGATTGCCATGTTTGAGAAAGAAGGCTATGAGGCAGACGATATTATCGCTACTTTAGCGGAAAAAGCAAAAGAAAAAGGAATGGTTACCACCGTTGTTAGTTCCGATAAAGATATGCTGCAGTTAGTGGATGAAGAGACGACGGTATTCAGTCCCTATAAAGACGAGGGCATAATTTATGACGAGGCTAAGGTCCTGGAGCGTTTTGGTGTTAAGCCGCAAAGAATACCCGATATCATCGCGCTTGCGGGGGATACTGCGGATAATATACCCGGAGTTTCTGGCATTGGCGAAAAGACAGCGGTAGGCATAATTAAAGAATTCGGGTCTTTAGAAAAATTATTGAATAATATCGATAGAATAAAATCGGAAAAATTAAAGAGCGCAATAAAGGATAGTATCGATAAGATAGAATTAAACAAAGAATTAGCCGTATTAGACAGAAAGCTGGATTTGGATTTTGACCCGGATAAATTAAAAATAAATACTCCTAATCACCGGGAACTATTTAGATTATTTAAATTATTAGAGTTTAAGAAGCTCTTAAAGGGTCTGGAAATCAGTGAAGATAGCCTGCCAAGGCAAGAGGCAGTACCGTTACAGGATAAAGAATGGAGAGAATTAGTAAAGGAGGATGACGAAATTATTATCTACGGGGAAAGTTTAGATAACCTCGTATTCTATGTAAAGGAGAAGGTTTTTCGCGCGGATAATACCGGCGTAAACCTTAAGGCCATACTATCAGAATCCAGGATAAAAAAGGTAGGTCACGACTTAAAGAGGATGAATATATCTTTGGCAAAAGAGGGCGCTGTCTTGGGGGGTCTGTATTTTGATACGATGGTGGCCGGTTATTTAATTAATCCCTCCAAATCTGGATATGGCCTGGCGGATTTAACCTTTGATTATCTGGGCGAATTCATCAAAGACAGCTCCCTAGATAACGCAAGGGCAGTAAATTTAATCAGGCGATTAAAGCCGAAGCTAGAAGAGGAGCTTATAAGGAAAGAACTTTTAAGCCTTTTTACTGACCTGGAGATGCCTTTGGTAGAAGTATTGACGCAGATGGAATTAACTGGAATAAAATTAGATGTAGAGGTGCTAAAGAAACTCTCCGGAGATTTAGAAAAAAGATTAATTGAACTGATAGAAGATATCTACGGGATAAGCGGATGCCAGTTTAATATAAATTCTCCGAAACAATTAAGGGATATTTTATTTGAAAAACTAAAGTTACCGGTAGTCAAGAGGTCTAAAACAGGGCCCTCTACTGACGAGGAGGTATTAAAAAAATTAGCTAATAAACATGAACTACCTAAGCTTCTCCTTGAATACCGTCAATTGATGAAGCTAAAGTCCACCTATATAGATGTCCTGCCCGGTTTGGTTAGTCCCAAGACAGATAGAATCCATACTTCTTTTAACCAGACAGCCACGGAAACCGGCAGGCTTAGTTCCAGCGACCCCAACCTGCAGAATATTCCCATAAAGACAGACTTGGGTAAAAACATAAGGCGGGCAGTGGTTGCTTTCAGTAAAGACAGCTATCTTTTATCCTGCGATTATTCGCAGATAGAATTGAGGATTTTAGCACATATTTCCAAAGATGAAAATCTGCTCTCGGCCTTTGAAAATGATAAGGATATACATAAAATCACTGCTTTTTTGATCTATGGTTTAGAAGAAAAAGATATTACTGGTGCCATGCGCGATACGGCAAAAAGGGTGAATTTCGGTATTCTTTACGGCCTTACCTCTTTTGGGCTTTCGCGGGACCTGGGCATACCTGTTGACGAAGCCCAAGCCTTTATCGATGCCTATTTTTCTCGATACCCTAAGGTAAAAGATTATGTGGAAAAGCAGATTAGCCAGGCTAAAAAAGATGGATTCGTCACCACAATTTTAGGGAGAAGAAGATATCTCCCGGAGGCCAACAATAAAAACCAGGGCATTCGACAGATGGCAGAGCGGCAGGCGGTAAATACACCCATACAGGGCTCGGCCAGCGACTTAATAAAATTAGCCATGGTTCAGATACATAACCAGATTAAGGCAAGAGATATGAAAGCGAGAATGATTTTGCAGATTCACGATGAATTATTATTTGATGTGCCCCTTGCGGGGGCGGATGAATTTACGGAATTGGTAAAAGATAGGATGGAGAATGTTTTAAAATTGAATGTGCCTATAAGGGTGGATATGAAAAAGGGCAGGAACTGGTTAGAAATGGAGAGCATAAAATGAGAATCGTTATTTGCGCTTCTGAAGTGGTACCTTTTGCTAAAACAGGCGGCCTGGCGGATGTGGCCGGGGCATTACCACCTGAGCTAGAATTATTAAACCAGGATGTAATAGTGATTATGCCGCGTTATAAGGGTATCCAGGCGCCAAAGTTTAAAGTTCAGAGATTAAGCCCGGACATCTCTTATTCGATTATCGGCAAGAACTTGAAGGTATATTTTGTAGAAAAAGATATTTATTTTAACCGTGATGGCTTATATGTAGATAAAAACGGAGATTACCCGGATAATCTGGATAGGTTCTCTTATTATTCCAGGAGAGCGCTTGACCTTCTAAAAGAAATAAATTTTAAAGCAGATATTATACATTGTCACGATTGGCAAAGCGCGCTTATCCCGGTGTATATAAAAACATTATATAAAGATGACCCTTTTTATAAAGACGCTAAGACGGTCTTGACTATTCATAATATAGGCTACCAGGGTTTATTTCCTAAAGAAGAATTTCCTAAGTTGGGTCTGGACTGGAGCCTTTTTAATATGGAGATGTTAGAATTCTACGGTAAGATTAGTATACTAAAGGCCGGTATTGTTTTTTCGGATTTAGTCAATACGGTTAGCAAGGCTTATAGTAAAGAAATACAAACTAAAGAATTCGGGTTTGGCCTGGAAGGGATTCTAAACAAGCGCCGCGCATCGGTCTTTGGTATAATAAACGGTTTGGATTATTCCATCTGGAATCCCCAGACTGATAAATTCATTATCAAGAATTATACTTCCAAGAGCATAGAAGATAAGTATAAAAACAAAGAAGACTTGCAGAAGACCTGCGGTTTAGCGCCCAAAAAGGATGTGCCTTTATTCGGTATTGTTTCCCGGTTAGCCCAGCAGAAAGGGTTTGATATATTAACCGACGTTATAGAGAAAATTTGCAAGATGAATTTAGAATTAGTCATCCTGGGTACCGGCGATTTAAAATATCACGCTATCCTGGAGAATATTTCCAAGAAATACCCTAAAGTTATATCCCTTTATCTAAAATTCGATGATTCCTTGGCTCATAAGATATATGCAGGCTCAGATATATTTCTTATGCCCTCAAAATATGAACCCTGCGGTTTAGGCCAGATGATCAGCATGAGCTATGGCACCATACCCCTGGTATTTAAGACCGGGGGCCTGGCTGATACCGTAAATTCAGATAACGGGTTTGTATTCGATAAATACACAAAAGAAGATCTGACTAAGACAATAGAAAGCGCAATCAAGGCATTCCGGGATAAGAAAAAATGGCCGGCGCTTATGAAGAAAGCCATGCGGTGTAATTTTTCCTGGAAGGAATCTGCAAAGAAGTACATTACGTTATATGAAAAGGCAAAATAAGAAAAGAATAATCTTAGGACTTACCGGGAGTTTTGGCAGCGGTAAGACTAGTGTAGCCGGTTTTTTTAAATCTTTCGGGGCGAAGATAATTGATGCGGATAGGATTGCCCACAGCTTGATTAAACCCCAAACTCTGGTTTACAAAAAAATAGTGTATACCTTTGGCAGGGGTATCCTTAATCAGGATAAGGGCATAAATCGTCATAAGTTAGGGCGGCTAGTATTTAATAATAAAGACCTGTTAAAAAAAATAAATAAAATTACGCATCCTGAAATAATCAGGGTTATCAAAGGAAAGATAAAAGCAACACCCGTAGGAATTATCGTTTTAGATGCGCCATTACTTATCGAGAAAGGGCTGGAAAAGATAACGGATAAATTAATTGTGGTTACTATAAGTAGAGATAAGCAGATAGAGAGAATCCGGGGTAAAACCGGCCTTGGTAAATGTGATATATTAAAAAGGATTAAAGCGCAAGTTCCTTTAGGTAGAAAGGTCCGCCTTGCGGATTTTATAATAGATAATAACGGTACGAGAAAAGAGACGAAGGATCAGGTAGAAGAAATAAGGAGGTTATTGTGGAAAAGGTAGATATCGGAAGTTTAAAAGACATGAAGATTACTGAGTTGAACAAGCTGTCGAAGGAATTGAATCTTAACGGTGTGAGTGGGCTGAAGAAACAAGACCTGATCTTTAAGATACTACAGGCTCAGGCGGAGAAAGAGGGCCTGATGTTTGGCGAAGGCGTTTTAGAGATACTGACAGAGGGGTTTGGTTTCTTAAGGTCGCCGAATTATAACTATTTGCCCTGCCCGGATGATATTTACGTATCTCCTTCCCAGATAAGAAAATTCGATTTAAAGACCGGCGATACGGTAAGCGGAGAGATCCGTCCGCCTAAAGAGGGAGAAAAATATTTTGCCCTTTTAAAAGTACAGGCGGTTAATTTTGAGAATCCCGAAGAGGCAAAGGATAAGGTCTTCTTTGATAATTTAACCCCTATTTATCCCCACGAGCCATTTAATCTGGAGATAAAACCGGATGAAATATCTATGCGCGTTATCGATTTGCTCACTCCTACGGGCAAGGGCCAGCGTGGCCTTATTGTCGCCCAGCCCTACAGTGGTAAAACCGTGTTATTACAGAAGATTGCTAATTCTATCACCAGTAATCATCCTGATGTGATTATGATTGTGCTTTTGATAGACGAACGGCCGGAAGAAGTGACCGATATGCAAAGGCATGTCAAGGGTGAAGTGATCTCATCGACTTTTGACGAGCCTCCGGAGAGGCATGTGCAGGTCGCCGAAATTGTCCTGGAAAAAGCCAAAAGGCTGGTAGAGCATAAAAGAGACGTAGTCATTCTTTTAGACAGCATCACGCGCCTGGCTAGGGCCTACAATTCGGTTATGCCGCACAGTGGTAAGGTATTATCCGGCGGTATAGATTCCAATGCCTTACAAAAACCTAAAAGATTCTTTGGCGCTGCCCGCGCAATAGATGAAGGGGGAAGCCTGACCATTATCGCAACGGCCCTGGTAGATACGGGTAGCCGTATGGATGAAGTAATCTTTGAAGAATTTAAGGGCACGGGCAATATGGAGTTACAGTTGGATAGAAACCTCTTCCAGCGCAGGATTTACCCGGCTATTGATATAAAACGTTCTAATACCCGGCACGAAGAGTTGCTGGTTAAGCAGGAACGTTTACAGAAAGTTTGGATATTGAGGAAGGTCTTAAACGAATTAAACAACGTGGAGGCGATGGAGCTTTTGATTGAGAAACTATCCAAGACAAAGAACAACGATGAATTTTTAAATAGCATGAACCAATAACGGGAGGGAAAAACATGAAAGACAAAATTCATCCTAAGTATCAGGATTGCGTAATTGTTTGTGCCTGCGGTAATACCATCCATACCCGCTCTACCAAACCTAATATCAGAGTGGAGATCTGTGCTAAATGTCACCCTTTTTTTACGGGTAAACAGAAATTTGTAGATTCCGCTGGAAGGGTGGACAAATTTATGAAAAAATACGGGAAAACAAAATCCGCAAGCGAAAGCGCATCTTAATAAGGAGTTGTTTTTAAAAGATGTTTGGACAATTAGAGAAAATAGAAAAACGTTATCAGGAGCTAGAACAATTTTTGGCTTCTTACGAGACCGTATCCGACAAGGAGAAATACAATCAGTATGCCCGTGAATCATCGGACCTAAAAATTACGGTGGCTCTATTTCGCGGATATAAAAGGGTAGAGAAAGAAATAAAAGACTTAGAGGCTACGCTTAAGGAAAAACATGACCATGAATTTTTAGCCTTAGCTAAGACAGAGTTAGAGGAATTGAAGAACCAGAAGACAGTATTAGAACAAAAACTAAAAGAGATTTTAGTTGGTGAAGATAAAGATCTGGGCCGCGATCTAATCGTAGAGATACGCCAGGGTACAGGAGGCCTGGAGGCGGGATTATTTGCCGCAGACCTTTATCGTATGTATACAAAATACGCTGCCAGTAAGTCTTGGGCCGTAGAATCTATGTCAGCGCATCCTAATGAATTGGGCGGCTTTAAAGAAATAGTCTTTAGCGTAAAAGGCAAAGATGCCTATAAGCGGCTTAAATTTGAGAGCGGAGTACATCGTGTGCAGCGCGTCCCCACTACAGAAGCCCAAGGACGTATACATACCTCTACCGCTACAGTGGCAGTTTTAATGGAACCCCAAGAGGTAGATTTTACGATTGAGCCAAAAGATTTACGTATAGATACCTACAGGTCTTCGGGCCCGGGAGGCCAGCACATGCAAAAGACTGATTCTGCGGTGAGGATTACGCATCTAGCCACCGGAGTCGCAGTTGCCTGTCAAGATGAACGCTCGCAACTAAAAAATAAAACTAAGGCAATGAGGATTCTGCGGGCCAGGCTCATGGATATGAAACAGCAGGAAGAGCTTAAGAAGATTTCGCGGGAGAGGAAGTCACAGATTGGTTCGGGCGACCGGAGCGAAAAGATCCGCACTTATAATTTTCCCGACCGTCGTATCACTGACCACCGGATAAATCTCACCCTGCATCAGTTAGAAGCGGTATTAGAAGGCGACCTGGATGAGCTGTCCGACGCCATAATCAAAGCATCAGAAAGTAAAGCCAATGAATGAAGCTGAAGTATTATTTACCGAGATATTGAATTGTAATCGCTTAGCTTTATATCTAGATAAAGATAGGTTTTTAAACAATGACCAGGTTTCTTTTATATCGGGGGTATTAAAAAGAAGGATACAGGGTGAACCCATACAGCATATCTTAGGGAAAACAGAATTTATGGGCTTGGAATTTAAAATAACTCCGGATGTATTTATTCCCCGGTCCGAGACGGAGATTTTAGTAGAGAGAGCAATAAAAATAGGTTATAGGTTACGGGTTATAGGTTATAGGTTAAAAGTTTTAGATATAGGAACAGGTTGTGGAAATATAGCTATAAGTATGGCAAAGATTTTACCTTATTGCAAAATGGATGCTATAGATATTTCCGATACGGCATTAGGAGTTGCATTATTAAATGCGAAACTAAATAATGTTAAAATCAATTTTATCCAAAGCGATTTACTCGACACCTATAACCTGCAACCCAACACCTACGACCTAATAATAAGCAACCCGCCTTATATACCTAGTGCGGAGATTGATATGCTAGAGCCAGAGATAAAATACGAACCGCGCATTGCCTTAGACGGCGGCAAAGAGGGCTTAGATTTTTACCTGCGGATAATCAATGACGCGCCGCATTATTTAAAAAGGGGTGGTTTTTTAGTTATGGAGATGGGGTTTAATCAAAAAGAGGCAATAAAAGGTATTTTTCAGAAGTCCCCGTTTTTTGAGATAATAGAGATAATTAAGGATTATAATAATATAGATAGGATTATTGTAGCTCAAAACTAAGGGAAGGCATGGATAAGCTAATTATTGAAGGTGGGATAAGATTAAAAGGCGAAGTGACCGTATCCGGCTCTAAGAATGCGGTATTACCGATACTCGCTGCAACCTTATTGACAGACGACCATTGTATTATTAAGGGTGTTCCTAATTTAAGCGATACCAGCACCATGTTAAGAATTTTACGCTCTCTGGGTAAAAGCGCTGTATTTGATAAAGGCACAGTGACCGTCGGTATGAATAGACACTCCAATTTTATCGCCGATTATAAACTCGTCTCTACTATGCGCGCTTCTTTTTGTGTTTTAGGCCCGCTTTTGGCCAAAATGAAAAAAGCCAAGGTTTCTTTGCCCGGCGGATGCGTCATCGGAGTCAGACCTGTAGATTTACATATAAAGGGTATCAAGGCCCTGGGTGCTCAGGTTACCATTGAGTCAGGGTATGTTGTGGCTAAGGCCAGCCGTTTAAAAGGTAACCAGATGTATTTAGGTGGTGTTTATGGGTCATCGGTTTTGGCGACGGATAATGTAATGATGGCGGCTACTCTTGCGCAAGGTAAAACTATCATCGAATCCGCAGCCTGTGAACCCGAAGTGGTAGATCTGGCAGAATTCCTGATCAAGATGGGCGCTAAGATAAAAGGCCAGGGCACCCCCACTATAGAAATAGAGGGCGTAAGGCAGTTACACGGTGCCGAGCATAGAATAATTCCCGACAGGATAGAGGCGAGTACATTGATAGTCGCTTCTTTAATTACTAAAGGAGATATTACCATAAAGAATATCTCCTTACAACACCTGGGTGCGCTTATTGATAAATTAGAAGAGGCGGGGGTTTCTATAAGCAGGGCAGATAGCTCTGTCCGGGTTTGTCTTAAGCGGCGGATAAAGCCTATAAATGTAACTACCCTGCCTTATCCGGGTTTTCCGACGGATATGCAGGCGCAGATGATGAGCTTGATGAGTATTACCCCCGGTATCAGTGTAATCACCGAGAAGATTTATCCGGATAGATTTATGCATGTGGCAGAACTTAACCGTATGGGTGCGCATATTCAAAGGGAAGGGCCGCATGCTATTGTAGAAGGCGTAAAGCAGCTATCGGGCGCTCCGGTCATGGCCTCGGACCTACGCGCATCAGCTTGTTTGGTATTAGCTGGCTTAGTGGCTCGTGGTAAGACATCGGTATCTAGGATTTATCATCTGGAGCGCGGCTATGAGAATATGGAACAAAAACTACAGGGGCTAGGTGCAAAGATCTGGAGAGAGAAAGAATGATCCTAATGATTGATAATTATGATTCGTTTACCTATAACCTCGTGCAGTATTTAGGAGAATTAGGCGAGAATATCAAAGTATTTAGAAACGATAAGGTAACTACCGGTAAAATTAAAAAGCTAAGGCCGGAAAGAATTGTAATTTCACCAGGTCCGGGTAGGCCAGAAGATGCGGGTATATCCTGCGATGTTATCAGGGAATTTGCCGGTAAAATTCCTATATTGGGAGTATGTCTGGGGCATCAATGTATAGGTTTTGTCTACGGAGGACGTATCAAGGGAGCAAAAAGGCTTATGCACGGAAAGACTTCGCTTATCTACCATAATCGGCAGACTATATTTGGCGGCATACCTAATCCCTTTGAGGCTACGCGTTATCATTCTTTAATCGTAGAGAAGAAAACCTTGCCTAATTGCCTGGAGATTATTGCCCGGACAAAAGATAATGAAATTATGGGTTTAAAACACAAAGAATATCCTCTCTGGGGGGTGCAGTTTCATCCTGAGTCGATCCTGACTAAGGTAGGTAAAGATATCCTAGCTAATTTTTTAAATATATGATTCAAGAGGTAATAAAACAACTATCCCAAAATAAGGATTTAACCCTAGAGCTGATGCAGGCAGTAATGGAAGAGATTATGACGGGCAGGGTAGATACCCCCCAGATTATTTCTTTTCTGACCGCGTTAAATAATAAAGGCGAGACGATAGAAGAGCTTACTGCCGCGGTATCAGTGATGCGTAAGCATGTAACTAGAATCTGCACGGATAAAAAAGTGATCCTGGATACCTGCGGGACAGGCGCAGACGCAAAAGGTACGTTTAATGTTTCTACGGTAGTGGCATTTGTAGCTTGCGGCTGTGGGATTACGGTAGCCAAACACGGCAATCGCTCTATATCGAGTTCCTGCGGGAGCGCAGACATATTAGAGGCATTGGGTACAAATATTAATATGGCTAAAGAAGGATTAGAGCGATGCCTTAATGAAGTCGGCATTGCTTTTCTCTTTGCACAAAATCTACATCCGGCAATGAAATATGCCATGCCTGCCAGAAAGCAGATGGGGGTCAGGACCATGTTTAATATTTTAGGCCCCCTGACTAACCCTGCGGGCGCGACCCATCAGCTGGTGGGTGTTTATGATCGTCGCTGGACAGGCATATTAGCGCAAGTACTAGGTAACCTTGGGACAGCGCACGCGTTGGTAGTGCATAGCCAGGATGGGCTTGATGAAATAAGCACCGGAGCCAATACTTATATCTCAGAAGAATGTAAGGGCCAGATAAATAACTATGAAATCAATCCCGGAGATTTTGGTTTTAGTAAAACCGGATTAGATAAACTTAAGGGTGGTACGGTCGCTGATAATGTAAGGATAGCACTTGATGTTTTAAAGGGAAAATCCGGACCGCATCGAGATATGGTAGTATTAAACGCCGCAGCTGCCATATATGTTGCTGATAAAGCAAAATCGGTTAAAGAGGCAATAGGGTTAGCTTGTGAATCCATAGATTCAGGCAGGGCATTAGCAAAATTAGAGTTGCTTAAAAAATATTCACTACAGAAATAGATGAATAAGCCCGATATATTAAAGGAAATTATACAAAAAAAGAAAGAAAAGATTCTTTTGGC
>JAZDLA010000010.1:0-8068 GCA_043802425.1 Candidatus Omnitrophota bacterium | reverse complement strand
TACAAATCGACACCACATATGGCATATGAGAGAGTTTTTCTCTTTTAGTTTCGTGAATAAAATTATTGGGCGCTTAGCCAGCATTGCTTCTGAAGGGATAGTCTGTATGTCCGAAAATATCAGAGTTACTTTATTTCCTTTATATAGAAAAAATAATTTAAAAGTAATCTATGAAGCATTGGATAATTTTGCTTATAAGAGATACGATTATTCTGCTTCGAGAAAAGAGTTCGATATCTCCGATAAATGTATAGTGATAAGTATGATTTCTAGGATGCATCCCCAAAAAGGACAGTATGAATTACTTGAAATGGCCCAAGAGATACTCAAAGAAAAAGATGTCTTGTTCTTGATCGCCGGGGACATTGCCCCAAGTAATCTTAGAAACATTCTTTATAAAAGAAAAATAGAATATTTTATCAGAAAAATGAATTTAGGCTATAGGGTACGTTTGTTGGGCTTTAGAGGCGATGTCGATAAAATACTCAGTTTAACTGATATTTGTATTTTCCCTTTCTTAAGAGAGGAACCTTTTGGGTTAGCGATGGCAGAAGCCTTTATTTTTGGCAAAAGAGTGCTTTTTTATCATAGAAGAGGATTAGACGAAATTGATGCCTTTTTTTCTCACGCAGGCGAAACCCTTTCTCCGGAGAACTTAAGGCAAAGTATTGAAAAAATAAGGCGCTCTCGTTTTATCGAAAACAACATAACGATCCCGCCTGTTTTCTCTTTTAATAATTATGAAAAAGAGATAAATTCTTTTATAGAATCTGTAACAAAAAAAATGAATCCACGATAAACTAAAAGGCAATTTTTGAGATTACCGAATGAAGCGACCCCCTGATATATCCATAAGTAGGTTAGCTATATATTTACGGTTTTTGGAAGATTATATAAAAGATAAGGGTACTAAGTCTACGGTTAATTCCGAAGAGCTGGCCAGGTCTTTGGATATAAGTCCGCACCAGATCAGGAAAGACCTCTCTTATTTTGGTAAGTTTGGCGAGAGAGGGCTAGGCTACCGGATAGAGGAATTAAAAGATAATATTCATCAGATACTGGGGTTAAGGAGGAAGTGGAGGTTGTGTCTTTGCGGAATGGGTAATTTAGGTTCTGCGCTTTTTTCATATCGGGGTTTTAGGCAAATACATCTGGATATCGTTGCTATATTTGATAATAATGTCAAAAAGATCGGCAGAACTATTCAGGGGGTGAGGGTATACAGCCCAAAAAATATAAGCCCGGTGGTAAAGAAGTTAAATGTAGATATAGCCATTATCGCCGTTCCGCAAACCACTGCCCAGGAAATGGCTGACAAGCTGATTAAGGCAGGGATAAGGGCGATTTTGAATTTCGCGCCGATAAAATTAAATGTCCCCAGGAGCATCAAACTACGCAATGTAGACCTCTCCACAGAATTAATTAATCTAACCCACTTCTTATCTTCTTTAATTTAGCTATTTTTTGTCATTTCTCGTCGACAAATCAAGATTAATCAAATTCACCAAAAAACAAAAAATACTTGACAAGAACAAGATGTTGTGATAAAAAAAGAGTATAGATATAATATCTTGGATAGATTTAGGGAGGTTAAATAAATTAAATTGAAAAAAATAGGGATGTAATTTAAGGGCTCTTAAAGACAGAAGAGCCCTTTTTTCATATTAAGATGAAAACAGTCGGCTTAACCTACGATTTAAAGACGGATTACGAGTTTAAGAAGGATGATCCCCCTGATGCCAATGCTGAATTTGACCATCCTTCTACTATCGGCGTCATTGCCTCTGCTATTGAAACCTGCGGTTTTAAGGTAAAAAAGATCGGCAACGTTTCTGACCTCCTTGATAAAATAGATAATCTCGGTGTAGATATTGTTTTCAATATTTCTGAAGGGCTCTTTGGTAGGAATAGGGAGTCGCAGGTGCCCATATTACTGGAAATGGCGGACATCCCTTTTGTAGGCGCAGATGCTTTAACTCTCGGTGTCACCTTAGATAAAATTATGGCAAAAAAGATTTTTATGGGTGAAGGGATTCCTACGCCAAAGTTCTTTGAAGTAAAAACCACTGAAGGCCTGATGAATACTAACCATTTTAAATTCCCGCTTATTGTAAAACCGCGCTTTGAAGGCTCCTCAAAGGGTTTAACTGATGATTCCCGTGTAGAGAATCTGGAAGATTTAAAAAAACAGGTAGAATACGTAACTACTACCTATAAACAGCCCGCGCTGATAGAAGAATTTATCTCGGGACAGGAGTTTACCGTAGCCATAGTTGGTAATGACCCGCCGCAAGTTTTACCTATTGTGCAGATAAAGATAGATGGGAGGTTCAAACTCAATAATAGATTTTATACTTTCGCCCGTATTCGCTCAAATAGATTAGAGTATATCTGCCCGGCACGCATAAATAAAGGTTTAGCTAAAGAAATCTCAGAACTAGCCGTAAAGACATATGAAGCCGTTGAGTGTCGGGATTTCGGCAGGGTAGATTTTCGGGTAGATAAAGAAGGCAGGCCTTATGTATTAGAGATAAATCCATTACCTTCTTTGTCGACGGGGGATGTATTCATGATCGTAGCAAAAGAAATCGGCATCTCCTATGCAAAAATGGTCGGCAGAATATTAGATAGCGCGCTTAAGAGGCACAACTTAAATTAGATGAAAATTGCCATTACTTATAATCTTAAGAAAAAAGACGAAAGCAAACCCGCGGACTATTTCTCTGAGTTTGATTCTGAGGAGACCATCGGTGCCATATCTTCGGCGCTTAAACATAAAGGCCACAGTGTAGACCTTGTAGATGTCGAACAGTCTAATCTCCTGCCTTATTTTAGGAAGAATCGCGTAGACCTGGTTTTTAATATTGCAGAAGGAAAATGTGGTAAATTCCGCGAATCAGAAATACCTGCCATACTGGATTATTTAGATATTCCTTATACCGGTTCCAATACCTTTTCTTTGGCCTTAGCTTTAAATAAGGCACTCACCAAAAAAATATTAAAGGCAGAAAATATACCTACTCCGCGTTTTAAGGTCTTTACTAAAGGCCATGAAGAGCTGGACCCTACCTTGAAGTTCCCTCTTATAGTAAAACCTAATCGCGAAGGTTCAGCTAAAGGGATAAATGTATCTAATGTGGTCAATAACAAAGAGGCACTTTTTAGCAAAATTAAAGAAATGCAGGGGATATACAAACAGGAAGTTCTGGTTGAAGAATTTATAGAGGGGAAAGAATTAACGGTGGGAATTTTAGAGAATGGCAAAGTTGTGATGCTGCCTATTTTGGAGATAGATTTCTCCAATTGTCAGAAAAGCGGCGAATATTTTTATTCCTGGCGCATGAAGGAGTTCCAGGGTAATGCAGAGTTGGGTCTAGTGCCGACATTCCACTGTCCGGCGAGGTTGGATAAAAACATAGAGACATTGGTTAAGGAAACAGCCTTAAAAACCCACCATGCCATAGGCTGTTGCGGTATCTCTCGCACTGATATACGCTTAGGTAAAGATAATGTTCCTTACGTATTAGAGATAAATCCTCTCCCGGGACTTAACCCTATTGAGTCAAATTTTCCTATCATGGCTTATGCCGCCGGTATGAAATACGAAGATATTATTGAAGCGATATTAATGAGCGCTTCTGAACGGAGGGCGGGATAGATGAATAATAATTTGGTAATAGAGAATCAAAAATTAGTGCCAGAAACTATAACTCAAACCCGTGTTTCCAGGAGGTCCCAGGATTATCAGCAGATAAGTTTGTTTAAAGACGTAAACCCGCTGGATTGGGAAGATTGGCATTGGCAATTAAACAAAAGAGTCCGCACTAAAGAAGAACTTAGCCAGGTGATAAAATTAACCCCCGAGGAGGAAGAAGGGATAAAGAAGGCGAAGGGGAGATTATCTATGGCTATCACTCCTTACTGGGTGACTTTAATTGATCCTGAGGACCCTACCTGTCCTTTTAGGCGTCAAGCCGTACCTATAGTTTTTGAATCCGTAATAGGGCCGCATGAGATGGTGGATCCTTGCGCTGAAGACAGGGATTCGCCGGCCCCGCATCTTGTGCATCGCTATCCGGATAGGGTTTTATTATTAGCTACTGAATCCTGCGCTATGTATTGCCGTCATTGCACCAGGCGTAGGTTAGTAGGCGAACAAACGGAGACCAATTCTCCTGCTAGGTTTGACGCAGCAATTGAATATATAAAATCCAATAGAAAGATAAGAGATGTGCTTATATCGGGTGGTGACCCTTTTATATTAGAAGATGAGGAAATCGAGAATTTAATCCAGAAGATACGCGCTATCTCGCACGTGGAATTTTTAAGGATAGGTACCCGCGTTCCCGTAACCTTGCCGCAGCGCATCACGGAAAAAATGGTGAATATGCTCAAGAAATACGCCCCTATTTGGATCAGCATACATTTTAACCACCCCAAAGAGATTACCAGGCGTTGTAAGATTGCCTGCGATATGTTAGCGGATGCCGGAATGCCTTTAGGGAGCCAGACTGTTCTCTTAAAAGGGATAAATGACCGGCCATACGTGATGAAGCGGCTGGTACACGAACTTTTACAAATCAGGGTAAGGCCGTATTATATCTATCAATGCGATCCCGTAAGGGGCACCCAGCATTTTCGTACACCCGTAGCAGTAGGGATTAATATCGTTGAGAAACTCAGGGGACATACCTCAGGCTATGCTGTGCCCACGTATGTTATTGATGGCCCGGGAGGCGGCGGTAAGATTCCGGTCGGGCCTAACTATGTGCTCTCCCAGGCAAAGGGAAAGTATGTTCTGCGTAACTACAAAGGCAAAATCTATACCTACCTGGAATGATTCTTCCGCTTTATAAAGTTTTTATCTTGACCCCCCTTTCTCAGTATTATATAATATAAATTCCTTATCTTATTTCTAATATAGAGAAGGAGTATTTATTATGGATGCCGGCAATAAAAGAAATTTTATTCTTTTAGGCCATGCCCAGTCCGGAAAGACTACGCTTGCCGAAAGCCTGCTTCATTTCTGTAAAGCCACAAACAGAAGGGGTACAGTTGCTGATGGCACAACCGTAAGCGATTATAGCTTTGATGAAATTGAGAGAAAAAACTCCATAAATTCCAGCCTCCTATATTGTGATTATAAAGATAACAGGATCCAGATTATTGATACCCCGGGTTATGCTGATTTTTTCGGAGAAACAATCGCGGGGGTACGCGCCGTAGATAGCGCAGTGATAGTAATAGATGCCATAGCAGGCGTAGAAGTAGGTACTGAGCGGGCTTGGCAGATTATAGAAGAGGCAAATTTGCCCTGTCTGATCTTTATCAACAAATTAGATAAAGAAGGCGCGGATGCTGCTAAGGCCTTAGCGGATATAAAAGAGAGGCTTTCTAAGAAGGCGTTTGTCATTACCTCTATCGATGCCCCAGAGTTAATTGAGACTATTGCAGAGAGCGACGATAAGCTTCTGGAAAGGTATCTGGAGGGCGGTAAGTTATCTAGCGAAGAATTAAATCGCGGCCTGCGCCAGGCAGTCATCAAACGACATATATTTCCCGTCATTTCAGGCGCAAGCATAAGCGATAAAGGTTGCGAAGAACTACTGAATGCTGTTGTTGCTTATTTGCCTGCGCCTATAGAGAGGCCAAAAGTAGAAGCTTCTGATCCCCAGAACCCCCAGGATAAGAAAGAAATTGTCTTTAAGGACGAGGTGCCTTTTAGCGCCTTTATATTTAAGAGCATATCCGATCCTTACGTAGGGCAGCTTACTCTGTTACGTGTTTTTTCCGGTTCATTGTTATCGAATACGGGATTTTATAATGCGACTAAGAGAACAAGAGAGAGGATCGGGCAGATTTATCTTTTACAGGGTAAAGAACAGAGGGGAGTTGATGCTGCTTCTTGCGGCGATATTGTGGCTATTGCCAAATTAAAAGAGACAGTTACTTCGGATTCGCTTTGCGATGAGAAAAACCAGGTTTTATTTGACAATATTGTTTTCCCTGAACCGGCAATATCCGCCTCTGTAAAACCGAAATCGCGCCAGGACGAAGAGAAGATTTCCGGAGCGCTTGCCAAACTGGCGGCAGAAGACCCCACCTTTAAGGCAACGCACGATCCCCAGACTAAAGAGTTGATTATTTCCGGTTTAGGCGACCAGCATTTAAACGTGATGATTGGGCGCCTAAAGAAAAGATTTAACGTAGAGGTAGAATTAGGCACTCCCAAGGTTTCTTATAAGGAGACGATTACCAAAAGCCTCAAGGTTCAGGGTAAGTTTAAACGCCAGTCCGGAGGCCGCGGCCAATACGGTGACTGCTGGATTGAGGTAGAACCTCTAGAAAGAAGTGGTGGTTTTGAATTTATCGATAAGATTTTTGGTGGGGCTATCCCGAGAAATTTTATTCCCTCGGTAGAAAAAGGTGTAACGCAGGCCTGTTTAGAGGGGGCGGTAGCGGGCTGTCCGATAGTAGATATACGCGTGCGCTTGGTAGATGGCTCTTACCATGAAGTCGACTCCTCAGATATGGCCTTTCAGATTGCCGGCTCCATGGCTTTAAGAAAGGCAGTCATGGCTGCCGGGCCAGTGCTCCTTGAGCCGATTATGGATGTAGAGATTATTATCCCGGAGGAATCTTTAGGCGGAATAACCGGAGACATTAATTCGCGGCGCGGCCGGATCATGGGTATGGAGGTCAAAGGCAGAAGCCAGGTTTTAAAAGCCCAGGTTCCTCTATCTGAGATGTTTACCTATGCTAATGACTTACGCTCCATCACCGGCGGAAGAGGGATGTATACTATGCGTTACTCGCATTACGAAGAGGTCCCCCATAAAATTGCCACCAATATTATAACTCAATACCAGGCCACCAAGAAACAGGATCAGGAAGAATAATTAAATGATGAACCTTGCTCTTCCTAAAAGGGCTGGGTACAAAATTAGAAAGGAAGGGTGGGGTGAAGATAGCCGTATTTTCTATTCCCGATATCAGTCCCGGTAAACATAATATCAAAGATACCCGTTTGGATGAGGTAGATAAAATCACCAAGGCTAAAAAAAAGACGTATGTGCAGATAGAGTTGGCAGGGGAGGATGCGGTTTTAGAGGCAGATGCGGTTTTGGCATTAGATGATGCGCGCACAGATTTAATTCTAAAGGATTTAGAGTTTGTGGAAACGCGCTTAAGCCGCGCAGAGCAGGAAGAAGAAAAGATACTCCTGAATAAATTGAAAGCTGTCTTAGAAAAAGAGGAATTTGTCTTTAGCGCCGGCTTAAATCCCGAAGAAAAAAAAGCGTTATCTAAATACGGCCTCTTTACCAATAAACCCGTGATAGTGGTAGGGAGAGAGGAGCTAGGCGACCTGAATAACTTATTGGCCCGGGCGCTTAAAGAAAGCGGCTTTATCAATTTTTTTACTACAGGAGAAAAAGAAACGCGCGCCTGGCTGATCAGACAGGGCGCTACTGCCTGGGAGGCTTCGGGGGCAATACACAGCGATATACAAAAAGGTTTTATCCGTGCAGAGATTATAAGCTTTGCGGATTTTATTCAGGCAGGCGGCGAAACTCAGGCTAAGCAGCAGGGGAAGATGCGCTTAGAGCAGAAGGATTACGTCATGCAAGACGCGGATTTAGTTAATTTTCGTTTTAATAAATAATTATTATTTTATATAATTTTACTACAGGGTTTGCTCGCAGCACTGAAAATTTTTGCCGTCAGCTTCGGCTTACTCCTTGTTTGCGCCAGTAGTCTTACGTGAGGCAAGCGTGCTCAAACTCGTCGTAATTCCTCGCTGGCTTTTGCCAAAAATTTTCTAATGTGCTGCTTACAAACCCCTGTGTAAAATAGTAGAAAAGGAGAAATCAATGGTTAAAATTAAACGCGCTTTGATTAGCGTATCGGATAAAACAGGGCTAGTGGATTTTGCCAGAGAGTTAAACAAATTGGCAGTAGAAATCCTCTCTACAGGAGGAACGGCAAAATTGCTGCGTGAGAATAATATACCGGCAAAGGAAGTATCCGAATATACCGGTTTTCCTGAGATGCTCGACGGCAGAGTCAA
>JAZDLA010000009.1:0-2799 GCA_043802425.1 Candidatus Omnitrophota bacterium | reverse complement strand
AATAGATCTAATACTTGTATTTGGTGGCCTATATCCAGATGCGCAGTGGGTTCGTCTAAAAATAATAAAAGCGGCTCTTGGGCCAGGGCCTTGGCGATCATTACGCGTTGGCGTTCGCCGGAACTAAGCTCATCTATGCTTTTATCTTTTAGATATAACGCATCGGCCATAGCCAGGCAATTTTTAGCTATTAAATAATCCTTTTTTGCCTCAAGCTGCAATCTTTTTAGATGCGGGATCCTGCCCATAAGTACGATCTCTAAGACGCTAAAAGAAAAATTGATTATGGTATCCTGTCCGACAAAGGAGACCTTCTTAGCAAATTCCCTTAATTCCATACCGGCGATATTTTTATTCTCAAAACTAATACTACCTTTATGCGGGACTAATACTTTGCTCATCAGGCGTAATAAAGTAGTCTTTCCGGACCCGTTTGGGCCGATAATCCCCAGGAAATCCCCCTTTTTTATCTCTAGGGAAATATCCCTGACCACTGTTTCTTTGTAATATCCGCCGCTTAAATTATTTGTTTTTAATAGAATCCCCATATTGGGCTATCTGATTCTTTGTTTTATTTTTAAAAGCAATATGAATACCGGCGCCCCCAGTATTGCAGTGATCACCCCTATGGGTATCTCCAGGGGTGGAAAAAGGGTCCGCGAAATAATATCGCACGCTACCATAAATATCGCCGCTGCCAGACAGGTTGTAGGAATCAGGATTTTATGATTCGGGCCGACGATTAAACGCATCATGTGCGGTATGATCAGGCCCACGAAACCGATTATCCCGCAAATACAGACCAGGCTTGCAGTAATTAAAGAAATAATCAGGATTAAGGCTTTTTTTACGGATTCTATATCTATCCCCAGGTGCATTGCCTCTTCTTCGCCTAGGCTTATGGCGTTTAAGTCCTGCGAGAACATATAAATTACGGATATACCTATGATAACAATCGCGGAAACTATAAAGAGAAGTTTAAAATCATACACCTGAAGGCTGCCCCATAGCCACCAGGTAATCCCGTGTAGTGCCTCGTTACCGGAGAGGGAGATTAAGAATATAATTATGGCTGAAAACGCAATAGACACAATAACTCCCGAGAGTATCAGTGACTGCGGCGGGATTTTATTCTTCTGCCTGGCTAAATTATAGACCAGGATAATACTTAAGATAGCACCTATAAATGCCGCTAAGGGAAGATAGATTCCGGAAATGCCCGTTATTATAGCTATTACTGCCCCTAGCCCTGCGCCACTGGAAGTCCCTAATAAATACGGCTCAGCCAGTGGGTTTTTTAAAATTGCCTGCAGCACTATCCCGGAGACTGCCAGCCCGCTACCCGCTATTATCCCTACCAGGATACGAAAGAGCCGCAAATAAAGGATGGGCTTATTTATCTTAAGTAGTAGTTCTGAGAAAGCGATATTTACGGAACCCTTGAAGACTCCCATCAAGATAACAGAAATCAATATTATAAATAAAAGCAGGATTTTATTTCTTAAGGATTGCCTCATGGATATAACCTCTTATAGATTTCTCTAAGCCCCTGGACTACCCTTGGTCCGGGCCGTAATAATAGGTCAGGGTTGATGTCGCTATACAGGCGTTTATTTTTAACTGCAGATATCCCCTGCCATCCGAAGCGCTCACCCGCCAGTTTTTCCGGCTTCTCTTTATCCATATAAGTTAAAATTATACAATCGGGATTACGCTTAATTACCTCCTCGGGGCTGAAGATGCTGTATGGCCTTTTGGTATCCTTAGCTATATTTATGCCCCCGGCTAAAGTAATCAGCTCGTCGATAAAGGAGCCTTCTCCTGCCGTGGTTAGGGGGTCATGCCAGATCTCGAGAAATACTTTCGCTCTTTTGCTTTCGGGGATGACTTGAACTTTAGAAGTTATTTCTTCAATTTCAGCTGTCATATTTTTGACTAGATCTTCCGCTTCCTTAACTCTGCCACTAATTTTACCTATATCCTTAATCGAATTAAATAAATCCTGTATATTCCTGGGGTCAGCGACATAGACTCCAAGCCCCAGGCGCCTCAATTCCGTAATTATCTGCGCCTGTTCAAGACCGGTACAAAAAATATAGTCAGGCCTTAAGGCAAGAACCTTTTCGATATTAACCTGGCTAAATTCTCCTATTTTCTCCTTCTCTCTTGCTTTTGGGGGGTAATTACAGTAAAGGCTTACGCCTACAATCATATCGTCTAAGCCCAGGGCAAATAATATCTCGGTAGTTGAAGGGGCAAGCGAAATATAGCGAGGCCTGCTATTTTGTCCTGAGGCTAGGCCGTAGCCACACGCCAGTATTAAAGAGATGATTAACAGCAGTTTCTTCATAATAAAAAACCCCGAACGTAGCTTTTAATTTTTTCGCTACCTTTCGGGGTTGCACCCTGATTTCTACTTGACCCTTATCCGCGAGGAAAAACGTTAGTATAGGTTGAGGTCTTCTGACTCGGGCCTTCTTCTATCACCTGCTCCTTCCCAGCAATTTCTTGCCAGTGGATTAACGCAGGTTTACGTTTGCCCTTACAGCGGCGGGACCGCGGCTGACTCTCACAGCCTTCCCTTTAAACCTATACACCCTAATTGTCAAAACCACAATACATTAAAGAAAGGAATATGTCAAGAATATTTTTTTATCCTGATGTTACCATTTTAAAATGTTAAGAGTTATTACTATTTTGAAATGTTAAGTTTTATGGTAGCCTCTTACTAAAAAGGAGGCTCACCATGCAAAAGCTTCTCGTTACTATGAAAGATATCCAAAGGTACAAAGTTTTAAA
>JAZDLA010000008.1:0-17519 GCA_043802425.1 Candidatus Omnitrophota bacterium | reverse complement strand
CAATCGTCACAAGTCTTTGCTAATAAAACAGAGCTCCAAACATATCTATTATCTAACATCTCTTCAGAGGAGACCTCACTATCGTTAAACCTACTAACTGAATCTGGGAATGTAGGCTTTATAAATTCCTTAAAATCCTTGAAAATTCCCTCGCCTTTATCTAAGTCGCCCAGTAATCTTTTTTGTAAATCCTCTTTTGTCTCCCCTTTAGCTAAACAGTCTTTAACGTATTCTTCGAGAGTCATAGGCTCTTTATGGCGTGAGAATAATTTCTTAATGTTCATATTTATTCTTCGCTATCTCCTTGTAGAAGTATAATCTATCACTATACCATCTTTAAAAATCACATTTAACTCTTGATATTTTGTGTCAACAGCCATTTTGGTATTAAAAGGAATGGGTGTTACCTTAGATTTTGTTTCCATAAAAATATATTTATATATTTCTTGCCCTGTTGCTGTGGTTGATATGCTATGGGGATTACCAAACCATTCTATAATTTCTGACTTAGTAGTTTTATTAAGTTGTATCTTAGCTATCAATTGGGGGTCAATTTCTTTTTCTCCTAACTTACTACTAATGGTCATACATCCAACTAAAAGTAAACTTGTTATCATTAATAAAATTACCTTTTTCATCACTCACCTCACTCTATTAATCACTCCTACAATTATCAATTGTTTTTTATTCATATCGCTGCTATTTTTTGAACTCATTAATACACCTTTGAATCCAGTTTAAATTTTATGCGTTTCGCTGGAGGCACATAAGAAAATTTTTGGCAAAAGTGCACAAGGATTTACGAGTCGCTGGAGTACTGCCTGCCCTGCGTAAGAGTACTGGCGGAAGCGAGGAGTAAACCGTAGTGCACGGCAAAAATTTTCAGTGCCGGAAGCGAAACCATAAAATTAACCCTTCTAATCGAGTCACTTTTTTTTAGATACTAATTTTAAAATCTTAGCTACTACTTCTTCTGCCGAAATCCGGGAGGTGTTGATGGTTTTATCTGCCTGGGCATAATAAGGCGCGCGCAATTTAAGCAGCAAACCTATTTGTTTTTTAGGATTGCCCACATTCAATAACGGCCTATGGCGATAGGCAGCTGTCCTCTTTAAGATCACCTCAGGCGAAGCGGATAGACAGACTATTATTCCCGTATCTTTCATTACTTTGATATTATCTTTATCCAGGACCACTCCGCCGCCACAGGCTACCACAAATCTCTTTTCTTTAGCTACTTCCCTTAACGCCTTTTTCTCTACTTTACGAAAATACGGCTCACCGTCCTCAGCAAAGATACTCGAGATGACCCTTTTCTCCTTCAGTTCAATTAGGTCATCCAGATCCATAAACTGCCACTTCTTTTTCTTAGCCAGTTGCCTACCTACGCTGGTTTTACCCGTCCCCATAAAGCCTACTAAATAGATATTATTCATATCCGCAATTCTATCATATACTTAAAGCTCTGTCAAAGGATAAAAGCCCGCCAAAAACCATAATCTGGCGGGCTTTTACTAGCCAAGCTTACTCCTGATAGGCAGCTAGGACGACTTCAGTAAGATTCTGGCGCGCCTCTTTGGTAGTAGGATAAAAAGCGTTATACCACTTACCATCCTTAGACTTTTCCTGGGGTAACCCCAAGAATAATCCTTTTTGCCCCTCTAGAATGCGCAAGCCCTTGATGATAAAATCTCCTATGCTTACATCCACAAAGGCCTTGAGTTTGCCGTCGCCATCAATCTTGTAAATCCGGCTGACTCCGACTGCGTTCTCACTCATCGCTATCACCTCCTTTATCTGATTTCCCGCCGTTGGCGGGATAAGTTCGGCCTTACAACTTATCTTCACCTTGTTCCCTAAGTTGTGGCCTCACTTAAATAGACGCAGGAGGCAATATTTTCTAACGCAGTTTTTTTAGATAATTCTGATAATTAATTTTGATATCGGCAAGGGCATCGCTACCGAATTTCTCCAGGAACGCATCGGTAAGTATATACGCACAAAGCGATTCCGCAATTACGCCTGCGGACTCTACCGCGCAGATATCCGAACGCTCCACTGCTGCCTTGGCAGGCTTTCGACTGAGGACATTTACTGAATCTAAAGGCTCTAACAGCGTGGAAATCGGTTTCATGCAGGCGCGGATGACGATATTTTCTCCATTAGAAATACCGCCTTCAAGGCCACCGGCATTATTAGTCTTATGAAAATAACCCTTCTGCTTATTATAGTAAATTGCATCGTGAACTTCCGAGCCAAATTGGTCTGCATAATGAAATCCCAAACCAATTTCTACGCCCTTAATCCCCGGTATAGACATTACAGCCTGGGCAATGCGGCCGTCTAGGCGTCTATCTGCCTGCACGTAACTACCCAAACCGCAAGGCGCACCTTTGGCGACTACTTCAAAAATTCCGCCTAGCGTATCTTTATTCTTCTTAGCCTGGTTAATCTTCTTTATTATTGCCGTATGACCGGATTCGCCACCGATGCATAAAACTCTGCTGGCTACCCTGATTTTGAATACCTCTAAGAATATCTTGCATATTCCCCCTATCCCGACGCGGCTAGCGGTCTCTCGAGCTGATGCACGTTCTAAAACATTACGCACATCTGTGAACCCGTATTTTAAGAGCCCGGCTAAATCCGCATGCCCTGGACGCGGACAGATTACCTTAGGTAATCGCTCAATGCTAAAATCTTTATTTTCAATTAAAAGCGCAATGGGACTCCCTAAAGTGATGCCTTTTTTTAGACCAGATAATATCTGGGCTCTATCATTCTCAATCTGCATGCGCCTGCCGCGGCCGATTCCGGACTGCCGGCGCTTTAATTCCTGATTAATCTTGGCTAAATCAACTCTTAGACCTGCAGGCATGCCTTCTAAAATAGCTACTAAGGCTTTGCCGTGTGATTCCCCTGCAGTTAAAAATCTTAACATAATTCTCCCTCCTTAATTAGGGACAGGCCCCAAGCCAATCGTAGAAGTGTCCCCTAGGGACACTTCTTGCTTCAGGGCGAGAAACGTCCCTGCTATTTCCATAAGCCGCGCTGGTTCTTGCGCGCCTCCCGATATAATTTCAAAAATAAATCCGCGTGTTTTACATTAGGCGGTATGCTCATCAAAGAAGCATACCCTTCTTCTACAATCTTAGCATTCACGAATGTCCCCTCTTTTTTTAAATACACATAAGCCAGCAACCTTTTATATTTATCATATTTCTCGACATCAAATTCTAAAGACACATGCTTACCCTCTACTAACTTTTTGGTAAATTCATAAGCGCTCCGGCCTAGTGCCTGAATTGTACGCGTATCCTCGCCGCTTGTTTGGCTATCTCTGTACAACTTATTTGACTCGTGCATCTCTGGAGTATCTATCCCGATAAGCCTGACCTTCTCTCCTGTCTCAAGCTGTATAGTATCGCCGTCGATAACTCTTTTCACATAAACATCGGTATAGTTATGCGACTGGCCTAAAGGAAGGGTGAGTTTCCAATCGTCGGTATAATAAACAGTCACCGGCTCATTATCAGCCAGACAAAAATTAAGCGGCAAAAATAAGAGGATAATTAAAGAAATTACACTCTTTATCACTTTTTTAGTTCTCCTTTTTATTATACCTGGCTGGCAATAAATCCTGCCAAGACTACTATATCCTCAGTACAGAATATACGGCTAATGCTTTTGTCAAAAAGTATATTCGCTTCAGGCCCGAATTCCGCATCTGAACGCCAGAGCACCACCATGGCCGGAATATCTTTAAAGGCTTCTAAGACGATGCCGATATCCCCCTGCTTGACTCTTTTAGCCGACAACCTATCCAGCACCGTAAGTAAACCTTCGGGGTGGCTGCCATATTTTCTGATGATCGGTTCAATCGCCCGCTTCCTGAAAGCAGGGTAGTACCCTTCTACGCCTGATAATTCCTTAAAGCTTACCCATTCGCCCGTTAACGCCGGCAGGCCTTTTAATCTGCCCGCCAGATAATGTAGGAGTAGAATAACCGTAAAATCCTTTGCCGGCGCATTACAGGATAACGAGATTACTTTTTTATCCTTATAATCTACCGTGTATTCGTCCGCTAAAAACCTTACTGAAATATTATCCTGGGGATTTACCTTTGCTAATTCCTCCCACGCCTTATCTATGACAGCAGCATAACTCACATCTCATATTTTACTCTTTTTGTTGGATAAATCAATAATTTAGATTATAATAGGGTTATGATCTACGACCGTTTCCAACAGGAGGCCATTGACTATATCAACCAGGGGCACTCCGTAATTGTCTCGGCACCCACAGGTGCAGGTAAAACCGCTATTGCCGAACACGTTATCACTACCTGTATCCAGAATAAAATCGGCGTAATCTATACCGCCCCCATTAAAGCGCTCTCCAACCAGAAATTCCGCGACTTCCAGAAGCAGTACGGCGATAACATCGGCATACTGACCGGAGACGTATCTTTAAATGCGGGCGCCCCGGTCTTGATTATGACCACGGAGATATTCCGTAATAAAATCCTAGACGAACCAAAGAGCCTCCAACAGTATTCCTGGGTCATCTTTGACGAAGTGCATTACATCGATAACCCTGAACGCGGCACGGTCTGGGAAGAATCCCTCATGCTTTTGCCCAGCCATATGAAGATACTCTGCCTATCCGCAACTATCCCTAATATAAACCAGCTGGCCGCCTGGATTGAATCTATACACAATAAGCCCGTGGAGAAAGTAATTGAAGAAAAAAGGCCGGTGCCGTTACATTTCCTATTCCAGTGCCAGAACGAAGTCATCGATAATATCAACGCTTTAAAAAAACTGGGGCCCGGCAGGCCGAATAAAATGGCCAGTCTGATCAACTACATCCGTGAGAATGACGGCCTGGCCTGTATCTATTTTGTTTTCGGAAGAAGAAGGGCAGAAGATTTAGCCCTGGATTTATATAGTTATGACTTCCTGGACAAGAACCAGCGCCAGGAGATATTGTCTTTATATGATTCTCTCTGCGAACGCTTTGATTTAAAACATGAGAAATCCGCACAGACTTTATATTCCCTTATCCAGAGAGGCATTGCCTATCATCACGCCGGAATGCTGCCTACATTAAAAGAAGTGGTAGAGAGACTCTTTACCAGCCGGCTCTTAAGAGTGATCTTTACGACTGAAACTTTCGCTTTAGGCATTAATATGCCCAGCCGCTCGGTGATCTTTGATGACTTAAGAAAATACTATGGCCGGTACGTGCGGACCTTAAAGACCCGGGATTTCTACCAGATGGCCGGCCGGGCAGGAAGGCGCGGTATCGATAAAGAAGGCTTTGTTTACTGCCGCGTCAACCCGGCGCGGATAAGAGTGGATGAGGTAAAACGTATCATTTACGGCCAGCCCGAAGAAGTAAAGAGCCAGTTCAATACTTCCTATGCTACGCTTCTTAACCTCTATGAAAAACACAAAGAAGACCTCTATAAAGTTTATCCTTTATCTTTACATTATTTCCAATCCAAGAAATACGAACAAAGGGAAGCGCTGCGCTTAATCGAAGCCAAATTAAAACTGCTTAAGGATTTAGGCTACATAAAAAACGGCTCTTTAACCCAGAAAGGGCAATTTGCCAAGACAGTCTACGGATACGAATTAATCCTCTCTGAACTTTATGAACAGAATATTCTCGAGCAGCTGGATGAATTCGGCCTGGGGATTCTAGCGGTAGCAGCAGTCTTTGAACCCAGAAAAAACCAAAGTATGCCGCACTTATCCAAGGCAGCGCGCAAAGTAAGACGGGTCTGCGAGGAGATACACGAGAAAATAAAAGCCAAAGAACTAAAATACCGGATATATCCTTTCAGTAAACAGCCTTATTTTAATTTAAGCTCCGGGATTGAAGGGTGGCTGCGCGGGACGAACTTTGATAAGACTCTGCAGTTTACCGATACGGATGAAGGCGAAGTGGTGCGGTATTTTCGTATGGCCATACAAATATTAAGAGAAATCTCCGACGCCCCGGTTGCCTCTTACGTACTCAAGGAAAAAATCAAAGAAACAGTCCGCGTCATCAATCGCGATATCATCGACGCCGAAAAGCAACTGCGCGAAACCTAATGTAACGGGGACGTTCCCAAAAGGGACACCCTTATGTTGTGTAGCTTATTATTTTACAATACCTTTCTTAAGCCTCATATAATCTTGGAGAACTTTTTTGTGGTCGAAGGCGAAATTTACTTTTTCAATCTCATCTAACTTTACTACTTTTAACCCTGCGGCATCATCTCCTGCCTTAGGCTTACCTTTACCTTTAGCGGTAAATACGGTAGCGATAGTATGAAAGCGCGGGTCGCGTCCGGGTTCGGAATAGGTATGAAATTGCCTCAAATCTTCTAAATCTAAATTTGTCTCCTCTTTCATTTCTCTTCTCACCGCCTCCTCTAAACCTTCACCGTAATCTACAAATCCTCCGGGAATTGCCCAGCCAAAAGGAGGATTACTCCTTTCAATCAGGACAACCCCTCCCTCAACTTCTATGATTGCATCCACGGTACTAAAGGGGCCGTTTTGCAGTTTATAGATAATATACTCAAGATAACTAATTATTCCTTTATTAAAAATATCAAAGGCTTCTTTATTATAAAGGCAAAAGATAATTTCCCTTAAACTGGGCTTATCTTCTCTTAAATGCCGGAATACTTCCTGGGACATAACCTTTGCTGCTGCTAATAAAGGAAATCCACCTACTCCGCAACCCAAAGCCGCAAAAGCAATAGATTCTATCTTTAAATCTTTTGCTACCCGAAGAGCATTCCTGCAGGAATCCCGGATTTTGCTTTCATCAGTTTTGAAATCAAGGCCCATAGTAGCAGCGTGGATAACGTATTTTGCGGGTAAAGACCCTGCCTTGGTAAAAACAGCTTCGCCTATTTTTATGGGGCCTTTTTTTACTGCCTCATCTTCGATAATTTTCCCGCCTTTTTTCTTTATGGCTCCGGCAACACCGCCACCCATGACTAATTTATTGTTAGCGGCGTTGACTATGGCGTCTACTTTTAACGCAGTGATATCACCCTGGATGATTTTTATCTCGGTCTCTTTAATGAACATCGCTGGCCTCGTTTGCTTTTATATTTTAGAAAAAGGTAGAATCCGATTATTCCAAAAGTATCCATGATCACGTCTAGCAGGCTGCAAGACCTCCCAAAAACAAAGAGTTGATGTATCTCATCCGATGCTGCATATAAAAACGCTAGACTAAAAGGCCAAAAGAATAAAGAAAAAATGGATAAATTAAACGACCCTTTCAATGCCCGGTATAAAAGAAAGGTGAAGATAAAATATTCGCTGATGTGCGCAATCTTCCTTAAGATGAGGTCGTAAATTCCCCAACCTGTGCTTAGCTGGGGTATACCGGAAAGATAAAAAATCAATCCTGCCCAGAGAAAAACCGGAAGCCAGAGTTTAATAAATTTCATATATTTTTAGCGTGTGATATTACGGATTTTAGCGTCGATATCCGGATTAGAAGCAATTTTTTCCGCCAGCGCTCCTGCAGCTATGGCGTGAACTTTCTCATTGGGATGCTGGTCGTTCGGGTATACCCATAATCCTTTCTCATCCAGTCCTTTAAGATATAAAAGCAAATCTATAAAAAATGCATTCTTGCTTTGCGCTTCTTTCTGGATAAGAGAATGGATATGCCAAAAAGGATACCTGTCATTAAGCTGGTATAATACGGGAAAAAGAAGGATATAGCAGGGTATATTCTGCTCCCGGCAGAGGCTAATAAATTCATGTAGGGCGTTACGGCTTTCTATCCAGCCGCTACTTGTTTCCAGGAAAAGGGAATTATAATATTTAAACGTTTCCCGAGTCCGGCTCCTGTTTTCGCATAATTGCCATAATAATCTGGATATGCGCAAGTTATATAGTAAGTTATCCGGCGGTATAGAATTACCGATGCCCTCGGGAACGTAATGTTCCCGCGGACGCCTGGCCACCATGCCCGTCTTGGCGTCTCTATAGAAGAGTTGCGGCTCAGCATCATTTAAAGTATACCCCAACACAACAATATCAGGATTCACTTTCATGGCGATATTACGCAGGACGTATAATGACTGGGTAGTATTATATCCGCCTACGCCAAAATTATAGCTTTCAAAGTTAACCGGTAAAGAACTATATTTCTGCCCAAGGAGCGAGGATATCACTTCAGGGTAAGTACCTTCAAATTTAACACCCTCGCCAAAAGTAAAAGAATCGCCTAGAAAAACCATCCTGAAAGTATTTTTTGGTTTTTGTATCAAAAATTCTTTTCCGCGAAACCCTGAAGAATTGGTAACGTGGTCAACCGCATTATCTTTGTCGAAATAACCCCGCGGATTCCTGCCGTAGATAAAACGGATACGCTGCGAAGGAAGGCTGAAATACACAATGTCATTGTTACCTAAACTGACAAAGGCAAATTGCGCCGGAGCAGAGTGGCTCTTATAAAAACAAGGCTTATTTAAAAAAGCCAGTAAAATTTCAATTATTACTATACTGAAAAATATACTGGATAACAACAATACAATACGGCTCCTGGCTTCTTTCATATATGGAGATTAAGGGGCGGCCGAGATAAGGCTTCGGGCTGCTTTAAGGGCTGCTGGCTTAGTCTTTATTTTACCGATTGCCTGTAACTCCTCTAATTCCTGAAGGATCTTGCCAATCAGGGGAGACGGCTTTAGTTTAAATTTCCTGATCAGGTCGTCGCCCGTTACCAGCCGCGGCGGCTTCTTTTGCTTATTCTTTCTGAAATATTCTTTGAGCAGGTCTCGGGCCACCTTTTCATGATATAGGCGTGACTCCCTGGAAGTCAGCGGTCCGCACGTTGCGCGCTGGTCAGCAATAGAAATCAGGAGTACGCTTACGCTTTCTTTACCGGTATCGCGGAAATAGCGGAATTTTGCCCGGGGACTTATCTGGTCGTTATCCGCCAGATATCCCGGCCTTAAATGCCACACGATCATCCTCTTAAGAGATTCCAATTCGTCATTAGAGAGTTTCAGGCGCCAGGCGATATCTTTGGAGATATTAAAACCTACTCTTTCGTGACCGTGGAATTTGGTTTTACCGCCTTCGCGGCGCCGGGCAGCAGGTTTACCTATATCATGTAATAGCGCACCTAATTTGATTAAGGCGCGCCTTGAACGATTAGAAGAAATAACCTCATCCAGATAATTCTTAACTTCCGGATTATTCTTCATTCCTACGATTAAAAGTTCCAACTGTTTGACTGTCTCTAAGGTGTGCTGCCAGACATCCAAATGATGATAAGGCCCCTGTTTTACCCCGCGCATGACTTCAATTTCCGGAATAATAATTTTTAGCAGTTTTAATTTGTCTAGCTGAACCAGGTACTCAAAAGAGCCGGATCTATCCAGGATTTTAAATAATTCATCACGGATGCGCTCAAAAGAAACGCCGCTTAATTTCTTAGCCTTTAAGCTTATAGCCTTAAGGGTCTGTCTATCTATTTTAAAATCTAAGGTAATCGCCAGGCTAAAGGCGCGCAATAACCGAAGCGGGTCCTCATCAAAGGCCTTATTATTTACTAGCTTAATTATCCTTGCCGTTAAATCTTGCCTGCCCCCATAGGGGTCAATTAAAACGTCATCTAATTTTGGATACAGCAATAGCCTATCTAGCTCAACGCAGAGAGAATTTATAGTAAAATCCCGGTGCTTAAGGTCTTCTTCCAGGGTTTTGCCGCGGAAATCCGTAAAATCTAAAGTATAGACCTGACCATTTATCTTCTTTACGATACGGGCGCAACCGTGGGCCTTATCTAAGACTACAAAACCCGCCCTCATTCTTCTGGCCAGGCCCTTGGCAAAATTTATGGCGCCCCTCTTAAGGCAAAAATCAATGTCCGGATTCTCTTTTTCTCTTTTAAGTAGTATATCGCGTAGATATCCACCTACAACATAGAGTTTTACCTTTCTGGTTTTGGCTATCTTTAAAATTATTTTCAGCAGGTCTTGCACGGAAGGGGAAAATTTCATCTCGATGAGGAATTACTTGGGTTGGTTTTTGTTAAATACTTCCGACTGTTTAATTACGTCATCCTCGGCGAATATCGGCGCGTGCGCCCTGACTGCTAAGGCAATACTATCCGAAGGACGGGCATCGATAATTTTTGTCTGGCCAGACTGCGTTTTTATGAAGAGCTTGGCATGAAAGGTATTTTCTTCTAATTTATCAATAATTACTTTCTCGATATTAGCCTCTAAATTTTCAATAGTAGAATGCATTAAGTCATGGGTGAGGGGCCGGGGAGGCTCGAAACCGCTAATCTTTAATTTTATGGCTGAGGCTTCGCTTAAACCGATAACAATGGGTAAAATCCGGTTGCCATTCTTCTCCTTCAGCACAATAAGCTGGTCATGCCTCTTCTCGTCAATGATAATCTTATTTAATTCCATTTCTATCATGGATCTTTCCTCTCTTGGCTATTTAGACGAACGACCGCCAGCTCTTTGTGCCGGGCGTTTCTCCTTGTTTAATATATCTTTTAACTCTACCATAAACTGCCCCACATCTTTAAACTGCCTGTATACCGAAGCAAAGCGCACGTAGGCTACATCGTCCAGCACCTTTAATTTTTCCATCACCAGCTCGCCGATTTTAGGCGAGGGGACTTCGCGATCGGATTTCTTCTGTATGGCACGCTCGACCTGCGTAACGATCTCTTCCATCTTCTCCATGCTCACCGGCCTCTTTTCGCAAGCCTTAATAACCCCTGATAAAAGCTTCTTCCGGTCAAAGGACTCGCGCCGTCCGTCTTTCTTTATCACCAGCATAGAGACCTCTTCGATATATTCGTAGGTAGTAAAACGTTTTCCGCACTTTAAACACTCGCGCCGACGCCTGATGGCGAACTCTTCGTTAGTTGCGCGCGAATCCACTACTTTATCCTCTTTATAGCCGCAATAAGGGCATTTCATTATTTATTCTTTATTTTTCTGATTTTTATCTTTGCCTCTTTGAGAAATTGCCTGGCTAATTTATCGGGATAATCTCCGGCAATAACAATCTCCCGGATGCCGGCGTTAATTAACATCTTGGCACAGATAATACAGGGCTGGTTGGTAATATAAAGTGTGCTGCCCCCGGTGCCTACGCCGTATAATGCTGCCTGTAAAATCACATTCTGTTCTGCGTGTAGGCCGCGGCATAATTCATGGCGCTCTCCCGAAGGAATCTTCATTTTGTCTCTAAGGCAGCCTATATCCAGACAATGCCCAAGGCCTGAAGGTGCGCCATTATAACCGGTGGCCAGAATCTTTTTATCTTTGACCAAAAGCGCCCCTACCGAACGCCTCAGGCAAGTAGCCCTTTTAGAAACAAGCCCCGCTACTTCTAAAAAATATTTATCCCAGGTAGGACGCTTATGCGCACTCTTTTTCTTTTTCACCCTGCTCTTCCTTTCATATTTAAACCCCCTGCCCTTAGGAAGGGAGAGGTTCATCTTTCTTTTAATAATTGTGGGTATAAAGGAAAACGTTTAGTGAGCTCCAGGACCTCTGCCTTAATTGCCTTTAATTTTTGCGTATCATCATTGGCCTCGATAGCCTCGTCGATAAAACGGGCTATCTGACGCATGTGGAATTCCTTTAGGCCCCGGGTAGTTACAGCAGCAGTCCCTAAGCGTATACCGCTAGTTGTAGCCGCGCCCCGTTTATCAAAAGGAATAAGGTTTTTATTCACGGTAATGCAAGCCTCTCCTAATATGCGGGAGGCGTCCGAACCAATCACGCCTTTTTCGGTCAGGTCTACCAGGAGCAAATGCGTATCCGTGCCGCCGGAAACAATACGAAAGCCTTTAGCAGCCAACACACGGGCTAATTCCCGGGCATTCTTAACTACCTGTCTCTGGTAAGTCCTGAATTTCGGGCTCATTGCCTGACGAAAGGCAATGGCCTTAGCGGCAATCACGTGCATTAATGGCCCGCCCTGTATACCGGGAAATATCTCGGCATCTATCTTCCTGGCGAATTCCTTTCTGCAGAGAATAAAACCTCCCCGCGGGCCCCTGAATGTCTTGTGGGTAGTGGAAGTAACAAAATCCGCATAAGGAACCGGCGAAGGATGGACGCCTGCCGCCACAAGCCCTGCGATATGCGCCATATCCACGAATAAATAAGCACCCACTTTATCGCAAATCTTACGGAAGGCCTTAAAATCCATTCTCCTGGGGTATGCCGAGGCACCGGCTAAAATCATCTTGGGCTTATGTTTTTTAGCCAGAGATAAAATATTGTCGTAATCCAGCGTTTCTGTCTTTTTATCCACGCCGTAGGTAATAACATTATAAAACATCCCGGAAAAATTATGCGGGTGGCCGTGCGTGAGGTGGCCTCCGCAGGCTAAATTCAGGGCTAATACCGTATCTTTAAGTTTTAATGCCACTAGATACACTGCCATATTTGCCTGTGTGCCGGAATGCGCCTGGACGTTTACGTGTTCTGCGCCGAATAATTTCTTTGCCCGCGTAATAGCCAGACGTTCTGCCTCATCCACGTATTCACAACCGCCATACCAGCGCGCCTTAGGATATCCTTCGGCGTACTTATTCGTCAATACAGACCCCTGGGCTTCCAGGACTGCCAGCGAAGTAAAGTTTTCCGAGGCAATCAGCTCTAAGTTCTCTTCCTGCCTTCTAATCTCATTCTTTATCGCCGCATAAATTTCCGGGTCAACAACCTTTATATGTTTCATTTTCTCACACACCTTAACTCTTTCTCAATTTTTCTGATTTGGTTTAAGCGCCTCAGGTGCCTGCCACCTGAGAATTTTGTCTTTAACCAGATATCTAAAATCCTTTTAGCTAATCCCACATTCACAAAACTTGAACCCAGGACTAATATATTGCTATCATTATGTTCCCGAGAGAGCCGGGCCGCCTTTACATTATAACAGAGTGCCGCACGCACCCCCGAAACCCTGTTTGCGACCATGGAATTACCTATGCCGGTCTTGCAAATCAAAATACCCTGCCGGTATTTTCCCTGGCCAACCTCTTTAGCCAAATTATAAGCAATCTCAGGATAATCGCAGCGCTCTTTGGAATACGCGCCCAAATCTTTTACCTGAAAACCTTTTTTCCTTAAGAAAGTTTTTATTTTATCTTTCAGGGTGAATCCGCCGTGGTCTGAACCGATAATTATTTTTTTCATATTAGCTTACTTACCCTTTCGACAGCTTCTTTGATCACCCCTAAAGTTTGGCTATAAAATTCCGGGGCCCTTCCTATAGGATCAGCAATATCCAGATTACTATCCTTTATTTTAGCAAATTCTTTTAATAAAAACAGTTTATTTTTTGCCTGTGGGGCTAATTCTAAGATTTTCTGCTCGTGTATTTTCTCCATAACTAATATAACATCGGATTTGCCGATTATTTCTTTGCTTACCTTATGCGAACGATGCCCGGATACATCTATCCCCTCTCTAGCTAAAAGCTCCTTTACTTCCTCGGTAGCGCCTAAGCCTTCTGACATCATTAAACCGCCAGATAATACCTCGATATTCTCCTGGCGCCCCTCCTCTTCCAGCTTCTTCTCCAGGAGCGCCTTGGCCATCACTGAACGGCAAGAGTTACCGGTACAGATAAAAAGAATGCTCTTTTTTTTAGCTACTCCCTCAATCTCTTCCTTCTTTATTGCCCCTTCCCTTAAAATACGTAAAGGCTCAACCGTCAAATCTACAACGGAAGATTCCATACCTAACCTGGTATCGCCTGCATCTATAGCAAAATCTACTAAACCCTCTAGATCTTTTATGGCATCCGCAAAATTTATCGGCGCGGGTTTTCCGGAAATATTCGCTGAGGGACAAACTACATCTACTCCAGATAAAGAAATTACCCTGAGGGCAACATCATCATCCGGAAAGCGTATCCCTATGGTCTTTTCATCTTTAGACTTAAAGATTAGGGTTAGCGGACCTGGCCAGAACCTATGCATAAGTTTATAGGCAGGCGTCGGCACATCCTGAACAAAATCTTCTATTCTTTCTTTTGCGTCTATATGTAAAGAAAAGGGCTTGTCTTTCGGCCGTTCTTTTATGGCGGATAGCCTCTCTATGGCCCTGTGCTCCGCCGCATTTACCGCAATACCATAAACCGTCTCAGTAGGTATAATCACCAATCCCCCCTTTGCTAATATAGCGGCTGCCTCCTTAAGACAATTTTCGTCAGGGCTCAAGGGATCTACTTTGACTATTCTGGTGGAACTCATAATTTAATCTTTATCCTCTTAATATTCAGGCGCATTTCTTTTTTCTCTGCCCTGAGCCTGGACTCTATCTTTTTATCACTAGCACCTAAGATTTCTAGGGCAAATATAGCGGCGTTCTTAGCTCCCGGTTTTCCTATGGCCATGCTTGCTACCGGAATACCCGCAGGCATCTGCACCGTAGATAAGAGAGAATCTAACCCTTTAAGGCTCTTAGTCTCCATGGGTATACCGATCACCGGTAAAGTGCTATGCGCCGCAATTACTCCGGCCAAAGCTGCTGCACCTCCGGCAGCGGCAATAAAAACTTTTACGCCTCTTTCAGGCGCTTCTTCTACATATTTTGTTAACTCTTTGGGGCTACGATGCGCGGATAAAACCTTAAGCTCAAAGCCTACCTTAAACTTTTTCAGCAGATCCACCGCCTCTCTTACCGTCTCTAAATCCGACTGGCTCCCCATAATAATACTTATCACTTTATTCATATCCCCTCCTCAAAAAGAATACAAGGGACACCCGTCTTGCTAATCGTAAGGATGTCCCCCCCTAGGGACACCCTTAGCTTTGGCAGAAAGGGTGTCCCTGAGGTTCAAGGCTTTCTGCCCGATATCCCGGCGATAGTGCATCCCCGCAAAATTAATCTTATCCACTGCCTGGTATGCCTTATTAATGGCATCCTTTATAGTATTACCTAAGCCGGTGACGCCTAAAACCCTTCCGCCGTTAGTCAGGATCTGCGTTTTACCGCTATTGGTAAGAGCCTTTGTGCCGGCATGAAATACTATCGCGTCTTCTATTTTGGCAACCTCGTCTAAACCGAATACCTCTCTACCTTTTTCATAATCACCCGGATACCCTCCGGATGCGCAGACCACACAGACGCAAGCACGATTATCCCAATTTAAATTCTGGATGCGCGATAACTTCCCCTCAGTCGTAGCCAACATTACTTCTACCAGGTCTGATTTAAGCCGGGGTAATATGGCTTGCGTCTCAGGATCGCCAAAGCGGACATTAAACTCTAAGGTCTTCGGGCCATCTTTAGTCAACATCACTCCGGCGTATAAAACACCTTGATAAGATATGCCTTCTTTGGCTAATCCGTCTATGGTTCTATAAACAATAGTATCTAAAATCTCACGGAATAATTCTTGCGTGACCACCGGAGCAGGCGAATAAGCGCCCATGCCTCCGGTATTAGGACCTTTATCCTGGTCAAAGATGCGCTTATGATCTTGGCTGGAAGCCAAGGCAATGACTTCCGAGGAATCCGCGATCACTAAAATGGAGGCTTCCTGTCCTTCTAAGCAATCCTCAATGATTACTTTTCTGCCTGCCTCACCAAAAATCTTTTCCTGCATCATGGCGGTAACCGCCTCTTTTGCCTCATCCGCAGTCTTAGCTACCACCACACCCTTACCCTGGGCCAGGCCATCTGCTTTTACTACGCAAGGAGTATCGATCTTCTCAATGTATTTCTTGGCCTCATCAGAATCATCAAAAATCCTAAAGTCCGCCGTAGGCACATTGTATTTGCGCATTAACTCCTTGGCAAAAACCTTACTTGCCTCTAACTGCGCTGCTGATTTCTGCGGGCCGAATATCTTTAATTTATATTTATTAAATTCATCCACGATGCCGCAGGATAAAGGCACTTCAGGGCCTACAACAGTTAAATCTATCTTTTCTTTCTTGGCAAAATCTAATAAGGCCCCTATATCTTCTGCTTTAATATCCAGGCACTCTGCCTGCTGCATTATGCCGCCGTTTCCGGGTGCGCAGAAAATTTTATCTACCAGCTTTGACTGGGCAATCTTGCAAACCAGAGCGTGTTCCCGGCCGCCTGAGCCAATGACTAAAATTCTCATAGTTTCTTTAAGACTGCTGCATTATTCTAATTTGGCGCCATCCCAGGGACAGTATTTGTAAGAACCGCTTATTTTCTCCTGGCAGGTGGGACAAACCTTAGGTACTAAAATTGAACCCAGGGGTAATTTCCATCTGAATTCTCTATCGCCTAATTTAATTGAAAAAGCCCCTTCTTTCTTAGCATCAGTAATGCGCTGTTCGCTTTTATCTTGTGCGGGAAAGATAAAAAAATACATGTTCTGGCCGATAGGTCCTAAGGCATTAGCTAACATCGGCTTCATTGCGGCTAAGAAACTTTTAGTATCGGCATTAATTCCCTCTTCGCTCAAAGGAAGATAAGTGCTTCCCTGGGCGTCTACAAGCTTAATGTTACTACGGATTTCCGTTTCGGTTTTATAGTTAACGCTGCCGTATGTACCCATGGTACCGTCTACAGCTGCTACTACTGTATAGGGCCTGAAGACCCTGACGAAATCTTCGATCTGGGCTGCGGTCATATTCGGATTCTGGGCGAAACTAGCCTGCCAGTACTCTTCGGGTATCCACCAGATAAAGGTCATCTCTCCGGGATTATCTGATCTCTTCTGCGTCTCTTGAATTAAGGCATTGATATCTATCTGGTTTTCTTGCGCAAAAGCAAATTGCATTCCTGAAGATAAAAGAAGCGCTACTGCAATAAGACCGATGCAGATTATTTTCTTCATCTTAAGCCTCCTAGTTTAAGATCTAGCTACTTACGCTATTTTTACCTGCTTCTTGCCCCTGGTGACTTCCCCGATTATCCAGGAGCGTAAATTAAATTTACCTAACGCCGCTTTTATCTTGTGCGCATGATCCGGCTTAACCACCAGCACCATGCCAATGCCCATATTAAAAGTCCGGTACATCTCTTCTTCGGGGACGTTACCTTTATTCTCTATCAGCCTAAAGATTTGCGGGACCTTCCAGGAACGTTTATCTATAACCGCATCTAACTTAGCGGGCATGATTCTGGATATCTTATTGTAAAAAGCTCCGCCGGTAATGTGGGCAATACCTTTAATCGTAACTCGTAACTCGTAACTCGTAACTCGTAATAGAGATAAAATTGGCTTAACATAGATACGCGTGGGTTTTAGTAACTCCGAAGCATATCTTCTCAATTCTCTTTCAGAAAAAACTTTTCTCACCAGGGAGTAACCGTTGGAGTGGATACCATTAGATTCCAGGCCAATCAATACATCACCGGCTGCAATCTTAGAGCCATCAATGATATTGCTACGTTCCACTACCCCTACGCAAAAACCAGCTATATCGTAATCACCAGCCTTATACATCCCGGGCATCTCAGCAGTCTCACCACCTATAAGAGAGCAACCCGCCTGGATGCAACCCTCATTTAT
>JAZDLA010000007.1:0-4850 GCA_043802425.1 Candidatus Omnitrophota bacterium | reverse complement strand
AGATAGGCACAGGATAAATTTGATGGTTGGAGAGAAGATGATACTTGTCGACGGTGTACAACAGGATATAAAACATCCCGTCGATATCTATCAGGGGGCGGTAGTGGTGCCGTATAAATTTAAAGAGCAGGTTTTAGATGTCCTCTTCAAAAAAGTTTACACGCAAGAGCGCCGGATACCCTTATCCGGAATCAAAAAAGTCGTGATTGATGCCGGACACGGCGGGACCGACCCCGGCGCCATCGGAAAAGGCGGTTTAAAAGAAAAGTATGTGAATTTAGATATTGCTAAAAGATTAAGTGGTCAGTTGAAGGGCCGGGGATTAGAAGTAATCCTGACGCGCTCCACTGATACATTTATATCGCTAGAGCGCCGGGTGGCCATAGCCAATAATTCCAAGGCGGACCTTTTTGTCAGCATCCATTCCAATGCCAACCGGGTCAGGAGCCTTAACGGTTTAGAAGTATATTATGTTTCGCCTAGTGTAGATGATTCCAAGCGCGCGCTTTCCAGCGCGCAGAATGCAGCATTAGATTTAGATAGGAGTTATTTTGCGCAAAATCCGTCTTTGAATCTGAAGGCAATACTCTGGGATATGATTTATACTTCAGACCGCGCAGAAGCATTAAGGTTATCCCATTCTGTGTGCCGCGCCATAGATAAAAATTTAAGCACCAGGGTTTTAGGGGTTAAGAACGCATCCTTTTATGTTTTAAAGGGCGTGCGTATGCCGGCGGTTTTGGTGGAAGTGGGCTATCTCTCCAATTATAAGGAAGAGCGCCTGATCAGAAATAATTATTACCGTCAACAATTAGCCGAAGCTATAGGGCAGGGAGTAAGTAGTTTTATCAAGGATGCTACATACGCGGAGGTCGCCAAGAGATGAAACCTATAGGTGTATTTGATTCAGGCGTAGGGGGGCTTACGGTATTCAAGGAATTAATCCGTCAGCTGCCGCATGAGGATATAATTTATTTCGGCGATACTGCCCGCGTGCCTTACGGCATCAAATCAAAGGAAACAGTCATCCGTTTTTCTATCGAGAATATCCTCTTTTTATTAAAGCAGGAGGTAAAATTAATCTGCGTTGCCTGTAACACTGTCTCCAGTGTTGCCCTTCCGGTAATTAAGAGCCATTTCCGCGTACCTATCGTCGGTGTAATTACACCCGGGGTAAGGGAGGCGGTTTACGCTACAGAGAACAGGCATATAGGCGTTATCGGCACGCGCGGCACCATAGAGAGCCGTACCTACGATAAAGAAATAAGGCAGCTTGACCCCGCAATTAAAGTTACGGCCGTAGCCTGCCCCTTGTTCGTACCTTTTGCCGAGGAGGGGTGGCTTAAGGGCCGGGAGCTATTAAGCATAGCTAAAAAATATCTTAAACCCTTAAAGGATGCCCGCGTAGATACGGCAATCTTAGGTTGCACGCATTATCCGCTGCTTAAACCGGTAATCCAAAAGGTACTCGGAAAACAGGTAACCTTAATCGATTCCGCTAAGCAGGTAGCCATGGAGGTAAAGAAGATTCTGGCTACAGAAGGTTTATTGAATGCCTCCCGTAAGAAAGCCAGGCATAAATTCTACGTCAGCGATAATACCAAATGGTTTAGCGGCGTAGCAGAGAGGTTCCTGGGTGCAAGATTAACCGACGTAGAAAAGGTGAATAATGTATAGCATAAAAATCGAATCTCATTTCAGCTCTGCGCATTTCTTGCGCGGCTACAAAGGTAAATGCGAAGAATTACACGGCCACAACTGGAAAGTTGAAGTAAGCGTCCGGGCAAAGAAACCGGGTAAAACAGGCATGGTTATGGATTTTAACGATTTAAAAATGAGGTTAAACAGTGTGTTAGAAATATTAGACCATAAGTGATTAAATAACCTCACTTATTTTAAAAAAGTAAACCCCACTTCCGAAAACATCGCGCAATACATATATGCGAACCTGAAGCCGAAAGTGGTGGGTTTACAATCAATTACTGTCTGGGAGAGCCATAATAGTTGCGCATCCTATTATGAAGGATGAAAAAGGCTATAGTCTTATTATCCGGCGGCTTGGATTCAGCCACCACTTTATATCTTGCCAGAAAACAGGGTTATAAATGTTACTGTCTTATTTTTGACTATGGCCAGCGCCATAGAAAAGAAATAGCATCAGCCAAAAAGATTGCGCAGGCAGCAAAATGTTCTTATCAGGTTTTAAAAATAAAGTTGCCCTGGAAAGGCTCCGCTCTTTTAGATAAAAAGACAGGAATTCCTAAACATTCCAACATTCTAACATCCCAACATTCTAACAGAATTCCTTCAACCTATGTCCCGGCGCGTAACATAATCTTTCTGAGTTTCGCTTTATCTTTTGCGGAGAGTGCGGGGGCAGAAAAGATATTTATCGGTGCGCATAGCCAGGATTACAGCGGTTATCCGGATTGTCGCCCGGAATTTTACCGCGCGTTTAAAAAAGTAATTCTAACCGGCACCAAGCAAGGGGTAGAAAAAAAAGGGGTAAAAATCAGCACCCCTCTGGTTTATAAAACCAAGGCTGAGATTATCCGCATGGGTAAAAGGTTAGGCGTTCCTTTTGGGTTAACCTGGTCCTGCTATCAGGGCCAAAGGTTACCTTGCGCTAAGTGCGACAGCTGTTATTATAGGGCGAAAGGTTTCCGGGAAGCCGGCATAAAAGAGGGACGGTTCTTGCGCTAAAGCAAGAAGTGTCCTCAGGTAGAGAGAATAAGGATGAAAGCAAAAGGCAAAATTGCAGAGGTCTTTAGCAGCGTTCAGGGCGAAGGGCTTTATTTCGGAGAAGAGCAGATCTTCGTGCGTTTTTTTGGCTGTAATCTCAAATGTAAATTCTGCGATACTACTTTAGACCGCTTTACGGAATATGAGCCCGATGAATTGCTGCAGGAGCTTAAACTATACCATAGTAACAACAACCGTACTATTTCGTTTACCGGAGGAGAGCCGCTTTTACAGAAGTACTTTTTAAAAGACGCGTTGCAATTGACCCGCAAAGAAGGCTATAAAAATTACCTGGAGACTAATGGCATATTGCATAGTGCCCTGGAAGATGTTATAGAATATGTAGACGTGGTGGCCATGGATTTAAAATTACCCAGCTCCACGGGATTAAAGGATTTTTGGCAGCATCATCGCCGTTTCCTCGAAATCGCCTCTAAGAAAGAGGCATTCTTGAAGATGGTAGTCTGCCATTCTACGGATGAAGAGGATATGAGAGAGGGTTTAAAATTAATAGGCGAAGTGGATAGATTCCTTATTCTGGTCATGCAACCCAACAGTTGCGAAGACTATTCCCAGATGCATGAGAAATTAGAAAGGTTTAAAAGTATTGCCAATGAAAACGGCATCACCGCCTGTATCATCCCGCAGCTGCATAATAGGATAGGGGTCAAATAATATGGCTAAAAGGCAAAGTAGTTACGAAGGGCTGCAAAGAAATGTGCGTAAATTAAAGACTCCCGCTATAGAGGCCTGGGAAAACCAGTATCCGGATAAAAACTATACCATCAATTTGGAAATTCCGGAGTTTACCTGTATCTGTCCTAAGACGGGGCTCCCGGATTTTGCCAGCATAAGAATTGAATATTCGCCGGGTCAATACTGTGTGGAGCTAAAGTCCTTTAAGATGTACACTATATTTTACCGTGATATCGGGATATTCCACGAGCACGTTACGAATAAAATACTGGAGGATTTTGTCCGGGTCGTCAAGCCCCGCTGGATGAGAATCAGTGCGCAGTTTAATCCCCGCGGAGGTATAACCACCACGGTTACCAGGGAGTATAAAAGCAAATGAAGATTATTTCGGCAGACAAGATTAAAGATACGATTTCTGAATTATGTATTCGGGCAAATACGGTTTTAAGAAAAGATGTCCTTAAGCGCCTTAAGGCTGCTTATGCCAAAGAAAGAAACCGCGGCGCCAAGAGGGTATTGGGCGCGATTATCGAGAACGCTAAAATTGCCGAGAGGAATAAGTCGGCCATCTGCCAGGATACGGGTCTGCCGGTTGTTTTTTTGGAGATCGGCCAGGGAGTAAGAATTAAAGGAGACTTAACGCAGGCGGTGAACAGGGGTGTAGAGCTGGGATATAAAAAAGGATACCTCAGGACTTCGGTGATCAAAAATCCTTTATTGCGCGTAAAGCCGGGATATTCCCCTGCGCTGATACATACGGAGATTATTAGGAGTGATAAGCTTAAAATTACTATTCTGCCCAAGGGTTTTGGTTGTGAAAACAAGACGCAGCTTAAAATGTTCAATCCTACCGTTGGCATTGCAGAAATCAGGAAGTTCGTTACCGAATCAGTGGGTTTAGCCGGCCCGGATGCCTGTCCGCCTTATGTGGTGGGTGTAGGAATCGGCGGTACTGCAGACTATGCCTGTTTTCTGGCTAAGAAGGCGCTTTTAAGGCCGCTGGGAGTTAGGGCCGGTAAGCTAGAGAGAGATTTATGCAAAACAATCAATAAGCTTGGCATCGGGCCGATGGGCTTAGGCGGTGAGGCTACCTGCTTAAGGGTAAACCTAGAGGTCCGTCCTACGCATATTGCCGGATTACCCGTGGCAGTAAATATTAGCTGCCATGCCTTAAGAAGCGCGACAGCTACCCTATGAAAAAAATAAATACCCCTTTAGAGAAAAAAGAGATCAGGAAGTTAAAGTCCGGAGAGGAAGTTTTATTGAGCGGAATTATCTATACTGCCAGGGATCAGGCGCATAAGAGATTAATAAAAGAAAAGAAATCACCGATAGATTTAAAGGGCGCGGTTATTTATTATTGCGCTCCCACAGCTAAGCCCAAAGCCAGAGTCATCGGCTCCTGCGGCCCC
>JAZDLA010000006.1:0-3568 GCA_043802425.1 Candidatus Omnitrophota bacterium | reverse complement strand
TTAAAACTGTCTTGAACCCTGGCTATGTCTTTTAAGTAAACGGATTTGCCGTCGCGTTTACCTAAAATAACCAGATTCAGCTCCTCAGGCGTAGCAAATTCTCCGGGTAGCCGCAGTAAGTAATCCGTAAGCCCGGATTTTATACCACCTAAGGGTTGGGTGATATTTTCCTGCTTGATGGCATTCTGTATATCCAGTATGGAAAAACCATATCCTTCCAGACGCTGGCGGTTTATCCAGACATTTATCTGCCTTTCTAAGCCACCATAGAATTGTACGGTACCTACTCCGGGAATTTGCCGCAGGGCATCCCCTACCTTCTTATCGATTAAATCATAGAGTTGGGGGTAAGTCTGTTCGGCAGTCACGCCTACGAAAAGAATAGGGGTCATCGCCGTATTAAATTTAAAGATAAAAGGATTATCCATCTCATCCGGAATATCGGGGAGAAAGCGTTTAGCCCGCTCAATACGGTCGCGGATATCATTAGAGGCCTCATCGAGATTCGTCCCCCACTTGAATTTAAGGGTAATTAAAGAGGCTCCTTCTAAGGAACGGGAGGTGAGTTTATCTAAACCGGGTGTCGTGGCAAGTTGATTCTCCAGGGGTTCGGTTACCTTTATCTCTACATCTTCGGGGCTTGCTCCGGCATAAGAGGCAATCACGGTGATTGCCGGCGGCTCAATTTCAGGCATCATATCTATTCCTAAACGCGACAGGCTATAAAAGGCAACAATAAGGATTGCGGAAAAAATCATTAAATTGGTCACCGGCTTCTTAACGCCAAATTCAGGCAGGTTCATCTTTTCCCTTTATTCTAGTTTTTGCTCCTCTTCTAGTTCCACGCTTACCGCAGCATTATCCGTAAGCCTCTGCTGACCCATAATTACGACGAGGTCACCCTCTTTTAAACCCTCGCACACCTGGTAATAGGGCCCCTGGCGGATACCCAAAGTAACTTTTTTCAAAACCGCTTTATTATCTTCTACAACATATATAGAGAAATCGGGTTCGCTACCCATCACCGCTTCTTTTAAGACAACGGGGGAACTCTTGTGCTCCTTAAGAATCAATCTAACCTTGGCAAACATTCCGGATTGTAAGCGGTGATCGGGATTATCTACCACTATCTCAATCGGGGCTGCACGCGTCTCTAAATCTACAACTGGGCTAACCTTAGTCACCCGACCGGAAAATTCCTCTTGCGCATAGGCATCAACGCTGATCTGGGCTTCTAGCCCTTGAGAAACCCTAGGCAGGTATTTCTCAGGTATAGCTAAAGCTATTTTTACCTTATCCATATCTACTACTAAGGCTATGGGCGTTTGCACAGTTACATTTTGACCGATATCAACATAAACCCTGCCCACTATGCCGGTTAAAGGGCTCTCTACCGGCGCCTTTTTAAAGGTAAGCCCTATTTCATCCCGGTCGACATAGGCAATGGTTTCACCTTTGCTGATAGCGCTTCCGTCAAGTTTTACCTTCTCAATAATCTTCCCGCTTACTTTAGGATAAACTATCGCTTCATCCTGGGCCACGATATTGCCGCTATACTCCAGGGCTTCAGAGAGTTCCCGGGGTTGGACTTTCAGGACTTTAACCGGGATGACCTCAGCTGCCTTCTCTTCCTCCTGCTTGGGCTGACAACCGCAGAGAAAATTCGAAATTAAAAATCCAAATACCAAAAAGAAAAATATTTTAGCGTTTAGGTTTCGACTATACGCTATACGCTCTACGCTATACGCTAAACTCTTCGCATTTTGCATTTTTAAATTCCTCCTGTAGCCTTATCAAAGCGCGCCTCGGCTAAGATATAATCATAAATGGCCTGTTTCTGATTAAATAGGGAGACCTCATAACCTAATGAGGCATCGTTTAAATCCAAGGAGCTGGCAACACCGGCATCGTACTTCTCTTTTATCACCGAAAGGGTGTCTTTATATAAATTTATCTGCGCTTGGCTAGACTTTATTTTAGCAACGGCATTCTTTAAATCTAGATAGGCATTCTTTAATTCCAGGGCAATATCTTTAACGCTCTTTTCTTTTAAGAGCCGCGTCTCTTTTAAATCTATAATCGCCTCTTCCACTTTAGCGCGGGTTTCCCGGCCGTCGAATATCGGCCAGGTAAATGTCAGGCCGATTATATTATAATCCTGCCACCCCTTATTCGGCGAGAAGGTAAGAGAGGTAGTCGAACGGCTATAATAATCCCAGGAGGCATAAATATTCGGCCGGCCATCTGCCTTGGCTACCTCGATTGCCTTATTATCCGCATTCTCCTGAGCTATATATTGCCTTATTTCGGGTCTGGTCTTCATTGCCTCTAGAAACCCTTCTGTATAGGCGACGTCCCGCGGCTCATAGGTAAATTCAGCCAGAGGCCTAATGCTGACTGTTTCATCGAGGTATAAAAAATTCCTTAAGACCGCCTCGCTTGAATCCACCTGATTCAGCGAGGTCTCATAAGCTTCAATGACGCGGCTTAAGGATTCCTGGATTTTTAAGACATCTGACTCAGAGAGCTGGCCGTGCTGGAAGCGGGCCTTAACCACCTCACCATGTAATTTAGTATTATCTATAATATCCTTGTTTAGCCCGGCAAATTCTTTGGTTAATAAAAACGTATAAAATGCCTTCTTTACATTTAGTAGAGTTTCTAATCTTATTTTGTCTAGTAGCGCCTGTGAAACTTTAAATTCGTATCTATTCTCTTCTATGCTGTTTAGCGTCTTACCACCTTTATAAAGATACTGTTTCAGGGTAGCCTGGGTAGTGGTTTGGGCTATATCTTTTGCATATAATCCCCGCGTCAGTGTCCGGCTGCCGGTAAAATCTAGCGTAGGCAAAAGTCCCCCTTTAGCTTCGCTAATCTTTTCCTTCGCTTTTTCCACTTCTTCCGCCTTCAATAAAACATCGCGGTTATCCCGCAGGGCAATGGCTATAGCCTCATCCATGGTCAAAAAAACTTCTTCCGCCCGTAACGTAAGGGGAAAAAGAATAGCGCAGATTATGAAGAATAAAGCTGGCTTTCTCATCTTGTGGTAGAGGCCCCTATCGAGAATACCTCTTTTATCTGTAAGAGTATCCTTAGGTAATCCTTGCGATCCTCTTCGGATATCTTACCAAATATATCAATCAACATCTGCCGCTTTTGGGCATTAATTTTCTTTACTAATTCATTGCCTTTAGCAGTCAATTTTATTTTAACTATACGCCTATCTTCTGAATTATAAACCCTCGTGCAATAGCTATCCCTGACCAGCCTGTCTATTATGCCTGTCATGGCGGCAGTAGTTACCTGCATAAACCGGGCCATATCCGTCATTCTAGACTCGCCCTGCCGACTTAAGAAATCCAGAATCAAAAACTGAGGTAGGGTAATCTTCCCTTTATACAACTCGTTGACCTGACGCCGGGCGAAACCCTGCATGATTATAGGCATAATCTCATTCATTTTATCCGCGAATTCTAATAGAGCAGCCTGCGCCATATTTAACCTCATTGATAATCAATGCTATTAACTATTAATAGTATTAAGTATAATCTATAAATATCTCCCCTGT
>JAZDLA010000005.1:0-2808 GCA_043802425.1 Candidatus Omnitrophota bacterium | reverse complement strand
ATGCGCCAGTTACGATTCTCTGGCGGTAGAAGAGGCGGTCTGCGGGGCGATAGATTCTCTCGGCGGGATAGAGGCCTTTGTCAGGCCGGCAAGCAAGGTGCTGGTTAAGCCCAATCTCTTAATGGCAAAGGAGCCGGAGTATGGAATTGACACGCACCCCGAGGTGGTGCGGGCGGTAATCAGGGCCTTAAAGAAGATCGGCTGTAATATATTCGTGGGGGATAGCCCCAGTGTCTTCGGCGACGAGATTGAAAACGTGGCTGAAGTTTACGCCCGCTCGGGGGTAAAAAAGATATGCCAGGAGGAAGAGGTTAATTTAGTCGAATTTAACAGGCGGCGAATGCGTAGGGGCATCCCCTTGGCCGCCATGCTTGATGAATGCGATTGCCTGGTAAGCCTCCCTAAATTTAAAACCCATAACCTTACCATTCTTACCGGCGCGATAAAAAACCTCTTCGGGCTGGTAGTCGGGACTTATAAGACCGAGATTCATAAGAATCATTTTCAAATAAATGATTTTTCGAAAGTGCTGGTTGATATTTACGAAGAGGCAAGGCCGTGCCTGACTGTCGTTGACGGTATCGTGGCGATGGAGGGGGACGGCCCGGCAACGGCCGGAAAATTACGAAATACTAATTTATTGTTTGCCTCCGCTGACGGCGTGGCGCTGGATGCTTTGATGGCTTTGATTATGGGGATTAAGCCTCTGGATGTATTAACTACCAAAGAGGCGGCAGAGAGAGGGCTGGGTGCGGCAGACAGCGATTCTATAGAGGTTATCGGAGAGCAGCTCAAGGATGTGGTAGGTGAACCATTTATATTGCCCACCACTTCCATAAAGACGCGCTTTTTACCGAAACCCCTTCTGGATCTGGTCTACAGGATGATTAGATACCGGCCTTATTGTTTATATAATAATTGCATCCGCTGCGGCGCCTGCGTTAAGGCCTGCCCGAATAAATGCATAACTTTAAATAAGCGCATTGTTTTTGATTACCGCGAATGTATCGCCTGTTTTTGCTGCCAGGAGGTCTGCCCTGCCTCGGCAATCAGGGTTAAAAAGAGCCTGCTGGCAAAGGTTGTCGGGCTATAAGCAGAAATATCTGTATAAATATATTGACAATTAGCCATATCTATATTATACTTTAGTTGGGATGGATAGGATATCAGGAAGTTTTATCTGGGACGAAGAGAAAGAATTAGCCAATATTCATAAGCATGGCGTTGATTTTGTGACCGCGGCATTAGTATTTAAAGACGAAAAAAGAAAGATTTATAGTGATTCCAAACATACCAAAAAAGAAGAGAGGTTTTTCTGTATCGGCAAAGTGAAGAGTAAAATCTTAACCGTAAGGTTTACGTACCGCGCAGGTAAAATCAGGATTTTTGGCGCGGGCTTCTGGAGAAAGGGGGAACAATACTATGAGAAGAAAGACGCATGACATAGACCAGCCTATTGGTAAATTAACCAGAATTCAGGACTTCCTGCCGGCTCCTCAGGAGTTGGCTGTTTCGGAAGATACTGTTAAAGTTACCATTTCGCTTAAGAAATCAAGCGTAAATTTCTTCAAGCATATGGCCCATAGGTATCATACCAAATACCAAAGGATGATTCGTGAGCTGGTAGATAAATATGCTACCCAGTATTCGTAGGGAGCAGTCCTTTACGGGTTAAAATAATTGTTTTATAAGCCTGGAGAGTTGCGGGAGGCTTTGAAAAGCGCCTTGTTAATTTTTTGGCGATTTATTTAAATTTATAGCAAAATGAGATTGACCAAAGAGAAGGCAAGAGAGAATTTAGCTAAATTAGTCCAGAAATTTAAAAGCGAAATGGACTCCGGCCGTGCGCAGGAATATAACGAAGAAGAGACCAAGCATTCCTTTATTGAGCCTTTCTTGAAAGATGTACTCGGCTGGGATGTGGCTAATCATGATGAAGTCGGCTACGAACACCCTACCTCGCGCGGCAGAGTGGACTATAGCTTAAAAACAGATGGTAAGATTAAGTTATTCATAGAAGCAAAACCCATACACGTTGATCTCGGCCGTCATATTCCGCAGGCAGTTGGTTACGGCTACAGCCGTAAAGACGTACCGTTTGTCCTCTTAACGGACTTTGAAGGCATCAAACTCTTTGACGTTACCATAAAACCCAGCGCCCGAAATTTGCGCAAGGGTTTGAAATTAGACTTAAGCTGGCAAGAATACGAAAAAGAGTTTGACAGGCTTTGGCTGCTTTCCAAGGAATCCGTTGCCAAAGGCGAACTAGACAAGCTCCTCTTAGTTAAGCCCAAAGACAGGCTTCCGGTTGACAAGGCCATTTTAGAGGACCTTAAGCAATGGCGTGAGGTTTTGGCTAAGGATATCTACCGCAATAACCCTGAGCTTTTTTCTTCCAAAGATTTAGAGAAAGCCGGCCAGTATCTTAAAGAAATCACCCAGAAAATATTGGACCGCCTCATTTTTACCCGCTTCTGCGAAGACCGCCGCCTTACGCATATAACCAGCCTTAAAGATTCGTTTGAAGAAAGGACCGAGGCATTAGGCGCGAAGGCATACGGAGTCATCCTAAAAGATAAATTCAAGCAATACCAGATTTTATTTAACAGCGATTTATTCGCTGTCCAGGATTGGGAAGGGGATTTAAAACTTGATTTTAGCATCATCTGTGATATCGTCCTTGCTGCCTACGACCCGTATCAGTTTGACGTCATTCCCTTAGAGGTTATCGGCAATATCTACGAGCAATACCTTGGTTACACCATTCGGCTTACCGGACAGCAGGTTAAATACGAACTTAAACCTGAC
>JAZDLA010000004.1:0-27539 GCA_043802425.1 Candidatus Omnitrophota bacterium | reverse complement strand
TATTATGAATAAAATCTTAGAAGGTTTGAATAAAGAGCAGTTGGAGGCGGTAACATATAAAGAAGGGCCGCTTTTAATTATCGCTGGCGCAGGAACCGGTAAGACTACGGTGATTACACGTAAGATCGCCTGGCTTTTATCCGAAGGGTTGTGTAAGACCGATGAGATACTCGCCCTGACCTTTACGGATAAGGCAGCGCGCCAGATGCTGGAACGGGTAGACATACTTGTTCCTTATGGTTATACTGATATCTGGATCTCGACATTCCATGCTTTTGGAGACAGGCTTTTAAGGGAAAATGCGCTCATCGCCGGCATTAATCCGGATTTTAAAGTACTTAACCGCCCCGAGGCAGCAGTTTTCTTTCGCGAACATCTTTTTGAGTTTAACCTTAAATATTATCGGCCGTTAGCAGACCCTACGCGTTTTATCGAAGCCATGATATCTTTATTTAATCGTGCTAAAGACGAAGATATCTCGACCGAAGAATATTTTACCTTTGCCCAGGAGTTGATGCTTAAAGCAAAAACAGAACCTATAGACCCGGCTAAACAAGAGGAGGCGCTTAGCCAGGTTGAGCTTGCAGGTGCTTATACGAAATATCAGGAACTCTTAAGCAGGGAAGGCTTGGTTGATTTCGCAAACCAGTTCTATATAGCGCTGGAGCTTTTGCGAAAACACCCTTTAATCCTTAAGAAATATCAGCAACAGTTTAAATATATCCTGGTAGATGAATTCCAGGATACTAATTTTGCTCAGTTTCAGATAGTCAGATTATTGGCGCAAGGCTATAAGAACATAGCTGTGGTAGCGGATGATGACCAGTGTATTTATCGCTGGAGGGGGGCTGCCTACAGCAACGTCCTGAATTTTATGGATAGTTTTCCCGAGGCCAAAAAGATTAGCCTTATCCAGAACTACCGTTCTGGCCAGCCTATATTAGACAGCGCCTATCGACTTATCCAGAATAATAACCCCGATCGTTTTGAGATAAAGGCCAATATTAACAAAAAACTTGTAGCTGTAATCGGCGAAGGTAGCGCTCTGGAACAAAAACATTTTGATACTAATTTTAGAGAGGCGGACTGGGTGGTGCAAACGATTAAAGATAAAATTAAAACCGGGGATTATAAGTATAAAGATTTTGCGATTTTGGTGCGCTCCAATTCCGATGCCAAAGCCTATTTGCAATCTTTAAATATGCAGGATATTCCTTGGCAATTCAGCGGTAACCAGGGATTATATTCTAGGGAAGAGGTCAGGTTATGTATCAGTTTTTTACGCGTAGTCTCCAACCAATCCGACTCTTTGCATCTTTATTATCTGGCGAGCTCTGAGGTTTATAACCTAAACTTAGAAGACCTGACTCTATGCATGCATTTTGCTAAACGCCGTAATAGAGCGTTATACTTTGTATTTAAGGATCTGGATAATATAACAGAGCTCGCCGGGGTCACTTCTGATTCACGCGATAAAATAAAGGGTATTATCACGGATATCCATAAATTCATGGATATTTCCCGCCAGCAAACTACCGGCAGGCTTTTATATAGTTTTTTGACAGGGACAGGGTATCTGAAAAGCCTCACGCACCAAGCTAGCCTGGAGAATGAGACTAAGATTCAGAATCTGGCTAAATTCTTCAATATTGTCAGAGACTTTGAACTGGTAGCTAGGGTTGACAGAGTAGTAAACTTCACCAATTATCTTAATCTTTTAATCGAAGCCGGCGATGACCCTTCGACAGTAGAGGCTGATCAGGATAGCGATGCCGTAAACGTCCTGACTATACATAAGGCTAAGGGCCTTGAGTTTCGCGTAGTTTTTTTAGTCAGTTTAGTTAACGGACGTTTCCCGGTGCCGCGGCGCAGACAATCCCTGGAGTTGCCAGATTGTTTGATAAAGGAGATGCTCCCAACGGGCGATTTCCATATTCAGGAGGAACGTCGGCTCTTTTACGTAGGCATGACCCGGGCAAAAGAAAACCTCTATTTAACTTCTGCATCGGATTACGGCGGAGAGCGTACTAGAAAAATAAGCCAGTTTGTCGTTGAGGCATTAGGCAAAGAGGTGTTAGAAAAAGAGAAGATAAAGACCGGCGCAGCCGGGGCCATTGAGCGTTTTGCGCCTCAAAGGGAAGTTATAAAAATAAAAAAAGAAGGGATATCAAAAGATAAAGTGGTAAATTTGAGCTATTATCAGATTGATGATTATCTGACTTGCCCCTTAAAATATAAATACGTGAATATCCTGCGCGTGCCCATAATGGAGCACCATACGGTAATCTACGGTCGGGCGATGCATGACGCCATATCTAAATTTTTTCAGTATAGAATATCCTCAAGAGAGATGGGGCTTAAGGAGTTTTTGGATATTTTTAAAAATAGCTTTGACCCTGTGGGGTTTCTGGATGAGAAACATCAAGAAGAGCGTTTGTATATAGGTACGCAGTCGCTGGCTAAGTTTTACGATTCGCAAAAAACCCAAGATGTAAAACCAAAATATATCGAAAAGGATTTTTCTTTTATCTTAGAAAATAACAGGATTACCGGTCGCTTTGACCGGGTGGATATGGAACAAGACGGCGCGGTCATTATCGATTTTAAAACCTCTGAGATTAAGAAACAATCCGAGGCGGATAAGCGCGCAAAAGATAATCTACAGTTAGATTTGTATGCGCTTGCCTATAAGAATATAAACGGAGAATTACCCAAACGCACAGAACTGCATTTTTTAGAATCAGGCCTGATTGGGAGTAAGGTAGTTACACAGAAGGACCTGGAGAAAGTTACGAAAAAGATCAAAGAAGTTTCGGAAGGCATACGCCAAGATGCCTTTGGCGCTACCCCTACATACATGGCCTGCAGTTATTGTGCCTACAGCCAAATCTGCCCCTCTGCGGTAATGAGATAATATGTTTATTGAATAAAATTATTATTGTATTAACGGACATTTTAAGCTAAAATAGATACACTTTGTTAAAAATGGAGGAGTTTTTAGATGAAGATTCGAGAAATAAAATCTAAGGATCTAAGCCCCCGGAAGTTTATTGCCGAACAAGTAAAAGAAATTTCTTCTTTAGTCGGTCGCGGTTTAGCCATTAATGCGTTATCCGGAGGAGTAGATTCTTCCGCAGTGACTATGCTCGGGCATAAGGCCTTAGCGAGAAGGCTAAAAACATATTTTATAGATAACGGTATAATGCGACAGGATGAGCCAATGAGGATAGTTTCATTATTTAAGGGATTAGGCGTTCATGTAGAGATAGTGGATGCCCGTAAAAAATTCTTTAAGGCGCTAAAAGAGATAACTGACCCTGAACAAAAAAGGGAAGCTATTACCCAGACTTTCTACAAGGATGTTTTCGGTAAATTAGTAAGAGAAAGCGGGGCAAAATACCTCTTACAAGGCACTATTTTAACCGATGTAGATGAAACCGTGGCTGGGATAAAGAGGCAGCATAATGTCTTTGCGCAATTAGGAATTGATCCTAAAAAAGCTTTTGGGTATAAAATTATAGAGCCATTAGTGCAACTACGCAAGGATGGCGTAAGAAAGGTAGCAGCGGCGCTAGGGTTACCCGAATCAGTTTATAATAGGATGCCGTTTCCGGGTCCGGCTTTATCTGCCAGGGTTATCGGAGAAGTAACCGAGGAAAAAATAGAGATAGTCAGGCTTGCCACTGTGATTCTAGAAGAAGAACTTAAGGGTATCCGCGCATTTCAATATATGGCTATTTTACATCAGGATAGAGTTACGGGTATAAGAAACGGTAAAAGAGACTTTGGTTTACAGATTGAAATCAGGTGTTGGGATAGTATCGATGCCAGAGTTGCTCAAGCTACCAGGCTGCCCTACGCTGTTTTGGATAGGTTAGCGCAAAAGATAGTTAGCGGGGTTAGAGGCGTAGTTAGCGTTACTTATAATATAACCGCTAAACCCCCTTCAACCATGGAGGCAGTCTGATCGCCCGCTTCGTATCTTACGAATTTATTACATGGCCCGCCTATAGCAATAAATAATCTAAAGATGACCGATATGAATATATTGACTTATCTGGTAAAGTAGCGTATAATAAGTTTTTAAAGAAAAGGAGGTGAAGAAATTGGTTTTGCTTAAAGACAAAAAGAAAGAAATTATCGATAGTTTCAAGATCCATTCTAGGGATACAGGCTCCGCAGAAGTACAGATTGCCATTCTCACCGAGAGGATTAATAGCTTAGGAGGGCATTTTAAGAGCCACAAGAAAGACTTTCATTCTCGCCGCGGCCTCCTGATGCTCGTAGGAAGACGCCGTAGGCTCTTGAGTTATCTTAAGGAAAAAGATATCACGAAGTACGAGGAAGTCTTAGGGAAACTCCACCTAAGAAAATAAATCCGCCTTTTTATTAACCTTTTAGAATGTGATTTATTATGCAGGATAATATAATGAAGATTAAATTCGGTAATAACGACTTAATTTTAGAAACCGGTAAAATGGCCAAGCAGGCAAATGGATCGGTTACCGTTCAATACGGTGGGACAGTAGTCTTGGTAACTGCTTGTATGTCTAAAGAAATTAGAGAGGGACGGGATTTTTTCCCTCTTACCGTAGAATATCAGGAGAAGACTTATGCTGCCGGAAAGATTCCCGGAGGATTTTTCAAGAGGGAAGGTAGGCCTTCCGAAAGCGAAATCCTCACCGCACGGCTTATTGATCGGCCGATCAGGCCGCTTTTTCCTTCAGGGATGCTTAATGACGTTCAGGTCATGGCTATAGTTTTATCCAGCGATGGAGAAAATGACCCTGATATCCTTGCTGTAATTGGTGCCTCAGCTGCGCTAACCATATCCGATATTCCTTTTGATGGCCCTTTGGCTTGTTGCCGCGTAGGCCGTATAAATAATCAATTTATACTGAACCCGACCTATGCGCAGATAGAAGGTTCGGATTTAGACTTAATCGTAGTCGCTAACGCCAAGGGCGTTGTGATGCTGGAGGCTAAGACTAAAGAAATATCCGAAGAAGTATTTTTGGAAGCGGTTAAATTCGGGATCGCAAATACGCAAGAAGTTATTTCCCTGCAAAAAGAATTCGCTAAGCAGTACGGTAAGCCTAAATCAGAAGTTGAATATAAAAAAGTAAATCCCGAATTACAGAAAATAGTTGAAGAGCTATCCAGAGAAAGATTAAAAGAGGTTTATAAATTAAGTAAAAAAGAAGAGCGCGAAGAGGAAGTGGACTTATTGTCTAAGGAATTAGAAGTTAAGCTCACCTTGGAGGGGCATCTGGCTGCGGAAATTAAAATGGCTTTAATTGCCGTGGAGAAAGAGCAGGTCAGGAATAAAATACTGGAAGAAAATGTGCGCATAGATGGCCGAGGGTTTAAAGATATCCGGACGATTAAATGTGAAGTTTCGGTATTGCCGCGCACTCACGGTTCCAGCCTATTTACCCGCGGCCAGACCCAGAGCCTGGCCATTACTACTCTTGGGACGGGCGATGACGAACAGAGGATCGAGGCCCTAGAAGGCGAGAAATCCAAGTCTTTTATGTTGCATTATAGCTTTCCGCCTTTTAGTGTAGGCGAGACAGGCCCGGTGCGCGGACCGGGGCGTCGTGAGATAGGCCATGGTGCATTAGCGGAGAGGTCACTTTTAGTAGTTATGCCCCCTAAGGAAAAATTTCCTTATACAGTAAGGGTAGTTTCTGAAATTCTAGAGTCTAATGGTTCCTCTAGTATGGCGACAGTATGTGCTGCGACTCTTTCCTTAATGGACGCCGGCGTTCCTATAAAAGATGCCGTAGGCGGCATAGCTTTAGGGTTAATTAAGGACGGGTCCCGGGCATTGGTTTTAACTGATATAACGGGTCTAGAAGATCATTTTGGGGATATGGACTTTAAGGTTGCGGGTACTAAAACGGGCATTACCGCCGTACAGTTAGATTTGAAAATAGACGGTATCGATTTAGACCTATTAGATAAATGTCTGCTGCAGGCAAAAGAGGCCAGGTTTGTGATTTTGGAGAAGATGAGAGAGGCCTTAGCTCAACCCCGTGGTGAGCTTTCCTCTTATGCCCCGCGCATAGAAATACTCAAAATTAATCCGGAAAAAATAGGTGGACTTATTGGCCCGGGCGGTAAGACTATAAAAGCAATTATTGCCTCTACGGGAACGAGCATCGATATTCAGGATGATGGCACTGTTCTAGTCGGTTCTACTGATGCCGCTAAGTCAGAAGAGGCAATCAGGATGATAAAGGCAATAGCCGAAGATATAGAGGTAGGGCGTATATATATAGGTAAGGTAAAGCGTATTACAAATTTCGGCGCATTTTGCGAGATTGTCCCCGGTAAAGATGGGTTGGTGCATGTTTCAGAATTAACAGACCGTTTTGTAAAAAATGTAGAAGAGGTCGTTAAAATAGGAGATGAATTTAAGGTTAAGGTTGTCGGTATAGATGAAATGGGCAGGATCAACTTAAGCAAAAAGCAGGCAGAAGAAAAGAGTTAATGGTTCGGCAAAGAAGGCTAAGCGAGGTTAAGGGCGTCATTCTGGTAGCAATAGGGCTGATGGTCCTTGTTAGCCTTATTAGATTCCAACGGTTAGACCTACCTTTTTATACCTCCCATCCCAACATACCCCCAAAGAATCTTTTAGGTATATTCGGCGCTTATCTTGGCGGAATAATCGTATTTTTATTCGGTAGACCCACCAGTTTTATTATCCCTTTATTAGTCTTACTGCTGGGGATAAAATTTTTTAGGCAACAGACGCCCTATTTAAGCATCCCCAGGATCTTAGGCGTATTGGTATTGCTATTACCTATAAGTTCTCTGATCGGGATGTTTAATCTAAAAAATGAGCTTGTGAGGTTCTATTATGCCGGGTTTCTGGGGGCGGTTATTTCTAATTTTATCACTTCGTACTTTAGTAGGCTAGGCGGGTTTATTATTCTTATTACCTTTATCATTTTATCGCTGGCATTAGTTACCGAGATCCTCATCTCCTCATTGTTTTTGAATATCCTGCATAAAGTCCGAACTATCTTTAAGCCTATTTTAAGTTTTAAAAAGAGGGTTAGGCCCGTTTTGACTAAGTCGGTATCTAATGGGAAAAATGAACGCCGGCAGTCTCTGGTTTCAGAGGTAAAACCTACAATAGCCAAACTTCTGCTTAAGCCAGCATTTCCTCTCCAGCCTAAGATCCAGATAAAAACAAAATCCGCGGAAATAAAAGAATCTAGGGTGGTACCGCAGGAGTTGAAAATAGGCGACTATCACCTACCTTCTTTAGATTTATTAGATTCACCGCCTCCGTTTGAGGCTAGGCAGATTAAGGAAGACCTGACTGCCAATGCACGTATTTTAGAGGAAACCCTGGATGATTTTGGTATTTCGGTTAAAGTTACGGATATTGAGCGTGGCCCGATCATCACCCGTTATGAGTTGGAACCTGCTCCGGGAGTAAAGTTGAATCGTATCGTGGCTTTAAACGATGATATTGCCTTGACCATGAAGGCGCAATCAGTAAGAATTGTTGCCCCTATCCCGGGAAAGGGCAGGGTAGGCGTAGAAGTCCCTAATATGCAAAGCAGCTTTGTTTATTTAAAAGAAGTAATTGGCTCCGAGGAATTTAAAAAATCAGCATCCAAATTGACGCTGTCACTAGGCAAGGATATTTCCGGACAGCCGGTGATGACGGATTTAAGCGATATGCCGCATCTTTTAATCGCCGGCACTACAGGTTCAGGTAAAACCGTATGCGTGAATTCTCTGATTCTGTCTATGCTCTTTAAGGCTACCCCGAGTGAGCTAAAGTTTCTTATGGTTGACCCTAAGATGGTGGAATTAGCGCCGTTTAACGGGTTAGCGCATCTTCTCTGTCCTGTAGTTACGGATGCCAGAAAGGCATCGGTTGCCCTGGGTTGGGTAGTGAATGAGATGGAGGAGCGTTATCGGCTTTTAGCCAAAGCGAGTGCCAGGAACATTGAGTCTTATAATGAAAAGCAGGAAAGGCTTCCTTATATCGTAGTGATTATTGATGAGCTTGCCGATCTGATGACCGTAGCCCGCGACCAAATTGAAAACGCGATTACCCGTCTGGCCCAGCTTTCCCGGGCAGTGGGCATACATCTGATTTTAGCTACGCAGAGGCCATCGGTAGATGTAATTACGGGTGTAATTAAGGCAAATTTTCCCGCGCGCATATCTTTTAAGGTAGCCTCCAAAGTAGATTCGCGCACAGTCTTGGATATGAACGGAGCGGATAAGTTGCTCGGTAGAGGCGACATGCTGTTTTTAAGGCCGGGAGAGTCAAAATTAATCCGCGCTCAGGGTACGCTAGTTAGCGATAAGGAAATCGAAAGGGTAGTAGATTTTCTTAAGTCCCAGGCAGAGCCGGTTTACGACGAGGAGATATTGAAAGAACAGCACAAATCCCTTATGGCGAATGACCAAAAGGACGAATTTTATGACGAAGCAGTCAGGGTAATTATGGAGAGTGGCCAAGCCTCGGTATCTATACTGCAGAGGCGTTTGCGTTTGGGTTATACGCGCGCCGCCAGAATTATCGATACAATGGAACAGGAAGGGGTAATTGGATCTTTTGAGGGGAGTAAGCCGCGTAAGATCCTGATTGACAGAGAAGCCTGGCTTGAAAAAGACATTATGCCAGAAGGGCCCAAAGAGTGATGGAATCAGTAGGCGCAAGACTCAAAAAAATACGTTTGGAAAAAGGCCTGAGCCTGGAAGAGGTGCATAAAAAAACAAAGCTTCATCTGAATATCCTCAAGGCCATAGAAGACGATAGTCTGATAGAGTTTTATCCCATCTACATAAGGGGGTTCTTGAAAATTTACTGTAACTTCTTAGAGGTTAACCTGAGGGATTATTTATCAGATTATAAAGAACCGCGGACTAAGGTCGAATACGTATCAGAGTTCAAAAAAAAACCGGCACCGGTATTTAAAATACCCCCGTTAAAATTACCTTCTCTTAAAGCCATACATATAAAGACGAATATAATTTTGACGGTTATCTTTATAATGGTATTTATCGCGGGTTTATTTATCCTGGGCAGGATTATTTCTTCCAAGCGCAATCTGGACTCTAAGAAGACCGGCCTTTCTACGGTTATTCCTAATATGCCTAAGGCAGGAAACAAGCCCCAACCAGCTAAGGCGCAAGGTTCATCCGAAATAAAAATAATCAGATTAGATATCCACGCTAAAGAAAATTGTCTTATAGAAGTGAAGTGTGACGGGAGAGTTGTCTTTAAGAATGTATTAAAGAAGGGTAGGTCTGAAGCTTGGCAGGCTACGGATAAAATAGAGTTTTCTTTAAGTAATGCCGCAGCCGTAGAGTTAGAGGTGAACGGTAAGCGCATACCAAAATTAGGCCAAAGAGGCCAGGCGCGGAATATCTTGATTACTAAAGAAGGCCTGAGTATCAAGCGATGAAAACCAAACTTAAGGTCGGGATATTGAGCTTAGGATGCCCCAGGAATCTGGTGGATTCAGAGAGTATCTTAGCCAGGGTAAGCCTTAAAGGCCACCGTATAGTAGATATGGATAAGGCAGATATCGCCATAGTAAATACCTGCGCTTTTATCGAAGAAGCCAAGACTGAGTCAGTTGACGCTATACTGGATTTAATCGATTTAAAAATAAAAGGACGGCTTAAGAAAATAATCGTTTACGGATGCCTCACTCAGCGCTACAAAGATAAATTACATAAAGAATTACCCGAAGTTGATGCCTTTGTGGGCAAAGTTTCTCTAAACCATAATCTCAAGGCATTTAATCTGACGCCCAAATATTATGCTTATCTAAAGATCTGTGAGGGTTGCGTCAATAGCTGCAGTTATTGCATTATCCCGAAGATAAAAGGGAAGTTTACCAGCCTCGATATGGATACCATACTTGATAAGATAGCCAGGTTCGATAAGGATAAAGTTTCGGAAGTAAATATCGTGGGCCAGGATATTACGGGTTATGGGCTGGATTTATACGGTAAGATAAGTTTATGTGGTCTTTTAAATAAGATAGTGAAAAAAACTAAAAATATCGGCTGGATAAGGTTGCTATATTTATATCCTAACCGTATTAGCGACGAGTTGTTGGAATTGATTAAAGATGAGGCCAGGATTTGTAAATATATCGATTTACCCCTTCAGCACATAAATAATCGCATCTTAAAATTAATGCATAGAAGCACCACTAAGGCAGACATCCTAAAGCTGATCGGGAAAATTAGAAGGAAAGTGCCTCATGCGGCGATACGCACCTCGATTATAGTGGGGTTTCCATCTGAGGCAGATAAGGAATTTAAGGAATTAATGGATTTTATCGAAGATATAAAGTTTGAAAGACTAGGCGCCTTTATTTATTCGCAGGAAGAGGGTACGCGGGCATACAACTTTAAAGGTCAAATTCCCGCTAGAATAAAAAGAGAGCGTCTAGGCGCCCTCATGTTAGGACAGCAAAGGATATCCGAAGGAGTAAATAGAAAATTTTTAGGCAGAACCATCGATGTTTTAATAGATGAGAAAGAAAAAGATTACTATTTAGGCCGTAGTCAATATGATGCACCTGAGGTAGATGGCCTTATCTATCTAGATTCCCGCAAGACATTAAGGCCGGGAGATTTTGTAAAGGCAAAGGTTACCGATACTTTAGAATACGATTTAGTGGCTAGGGCATTAAATTAAGATGAATATCGCTAACAGGTTAACTATATTGAGGATAATCCTTACTTTTGTATTCATGTTCTTTTTATTTTGCCATGGCCTCTGGGCGAAGGCGCTGAGCCTGGCTATTTTTATCTTCGCGGCCTTATCGGATTTATTCGACGGCATGATCGCGCAGAAGAGGAATATGGTTACGGATTTCGGAAAACTCATGGACCCCATCGCGGACAAGATCCTGGTGTTAGCGGCATTTACCGCTTTCGTACAGATGCAGATTATTGATGCCTGGATGTTCGTAATTATCGTATCGCGAGAGATATTAATTACGTCGCTAAGATTGTTTGCGCTAAATAAAGGTAAGGTGCTCTCCGCAGCCAAAGCAGGAAAACATAAGACCGTATCCCAAATGGTGGCAATATTCTTTATATTAGGATTTATTGTTTTTAAAGAAGTAATGTTGGCTTTCTTTACCTGGAATCCGGACTGGGAGAAGCTCTTCCGCAGTAGCATCTATATTTTTATGCTCTTTACGGTGGGGCTGACCTTATACTCCGGCCTTTATTATCTCTGGGAAAACCGCAAGGTAATCGCAAAGCTTTAAAATCCCTCTTTTAATCATGAAAATCCGCCAGCTTATCATTAAAGCCTTAAGTACAGTTTTTTATATAGGGTATCTTCCATTTATCCCCGGCACATTTGGCAGCATAGTGGGTATGCTATTATTTTATCTGCTTAAAGGTAACATTTTTTTACATCTATCGCTAACCTTAACTCTGATAATTTTAGGATTTTTAGTAAGCGGACAGGCAGAGAGGATATTCAACAAAAAAGACGCAAGGTTTATCGTAATAGATGAAACCTCGGGTATGCTTTTGGCCCTTATCTGTATACCTTACGATATAAGGCTGGTTATTATGGCTTTTGTTTTATTCCGCATCTTAGATACATTCAAGCCCTATCCATCAGGTAGGCTGGAGAATCTATCCGGCAGCGTAGGCATCATGAGCGATGATATTATCGCCGGTATCTATACAAATATTATTCTTCAAGTAGTTTTAAGATTTATTTCTTTGAGGGCTTCGTAGATAGGGCCTTTGGGAGTGAGGGTGCTTCTAAAGAGGGTAATTTTAGTCACGTAAAATTCTAATTTTTCCCCGTCTAATCCTGCTTTATTATTCAAACCTTGAACAAGCTTTTCCCGGCCCAAGGAAGATCTTGTCCTACCGATGGTTATATGCGAAGAGAACAACCTATCCTCTTTAGGGATGCCGATTTTAGCGATTTTTTCTTCTAATTCTTTGGCTATTTGCTTGACTTCTTTATCCCCTGTGTCAATGCCTACCCAGATTACACGGGGAGATTCTGTCCTTGGAAATGCCCCCAGAGAGCAAATGCGGGCCTGAAATCTATTTTTTTGGCCACAGGTGTCTTCGGTTATTTTAGTAATCCCGTCTAACTTTTTATCATCGATTTCGCCTAAAAATTTCAAAGTTAAGTGTATATTTTTAGGCTCGACCCATTTAACGTCTGCTTGTGTGGCCTTTAAATCTTGCTGCAGGCGGCTTAGGCGATCTTTTATTTCATCCGGTAGTTCGATAGCGATAAATGCCCGCATAGTTATATCAGTTTATTCAGTAACTCTAGGGCTTTTAAGGCGGATTTTTTCCTTACGCTAAGGCGGTTGCCGGTGAAATGAAGTTTTTTGCAGAGTTTTTTGTTTTTGCTGTTAATAGCGATAAATACCGTGCCCACGGGTTTTTCTCTTGTGCCTCCTGTGGGGCCGGCAATCCCGGTTATACCGATACCGAAATCTGTTTTGGCCAGCAGCCTTACGGATTTTGCCATAAGCTCGGCTACCTCTTTTGAGACTGCACCTTTTGCGGTAATAATATTTGCCGGCACCTTTAAAATATCCCTTTTCATGTGGTTACTATAAACCACCACGCCTAAAATAAAGTATTGGGAGCTACCGGGAAGCCGGGTAAGGAGATTGGCTAAGAGCCCTGCGGTACAAGACTCAGCTACGGCAATATTTTTTTTCTTTTTTGTAAAAAAGGTATGTATTTGTTTAAGGGTATGTTCCATGGTTAATAATATTATAGCGGTTTTAAATATCTTGACAAGATAAGATTTCTTGTTATAATAAGCACACATTAATCTTCGGGGTAGGGTGACCTGGCTACTAGAGGCGGGAAGTCCCGACCGGCGGTTAAGCCCGCGAGTCTGCCAAGAATTACGGCGGACAGATCTGGTGATATTCCAGAGCCGATGGTTAAAGTCCAGATGGAAGAAGATTAAGTAGTATTATTATACCCGAAGATTGTCTTCGGGTATTTTGTCAATAGGATAAGACATGTTCAATACAATCCCAGAAATACTAGATGAATTAAAACGCGGCCGCATGGTTATCGTCGTTGATGACGAAGAGCGCGAAAATGAGGGAGACCTGATCATCGCGGCGTCTTTTGTTAAGGCCGAAGATATAAATTTTATGGCAAAGTTCGGCCGGGGGCTTATTTGTGTACCCATGGAAGAAGAGAGGTTAAAAACCTTAGCTTTACAACCCATGCTGGAAAATCAGAGTTCCCCTGACAGAAGGGATCCTTTTTCTACTGCCTGGATGATTTCTGTAGATGCGGCTTGCGGCATAGCGACGGGTATTTCGGCTTATGACCGTGCGCGTACCATAGAAATCTTGGCTAATCCCGAAGCCCACCCCGAAGATTTAGTCCGGCCGGGGCATATTTTTCCCTTAAAAGCCCTTGAGGGCGGGGTTTTAGTTAGGGCAGGCCATACAGAGGCAGCTATAGATTTGATGAGGTTAGGAGGCGGGCTCTATCCTGCGGGTGTCATATGCGAGATCATGGATGATAATGGTGCCATGGCTAGGCTCCCGCAGTTATTGGAATTCGCTAAACAGCACAATTTAAAGATTTGTTCTATTGCTAACCTTATTCAATACCGCCGGCGTTTTGAAAAATTAATTGAAAGGGTTTCTGAGACAGTCATTCCTACCGAATACGGAAAGTTTAAATTAATTCTATACCGCGATCTTACTAATGACCATTTGCATATTGCCCTTACAATGGGAGAGATGGATCATGCTGCAACCTTAGTGCGCGTGCATTCAGAGTGCCTGACCGGGGATGTCTTTGGGTCTTTGCGTTGCGATTGCGGAAGACAGCTGAAGAAAGCTATGGAGATTATCGGTAAAGAGAGCAAAGGTGTTATCCTTTACATGGGCCAGGAGGGCCGGGGCATAGGGCTAGCGGATAAGATTCGCGCTTATAACCTGCAGGATAAGGGCATGGATACGGTTCAGGCAAACGAGGCCTTGGGACATAAGGCGGACCTGAGGGATTACGGGATAGGCGCACAAATTTTAGTAGATTTGGGCCTTACGAATATCAGACTCCTGACTAATAACCCGCGCAAAATTGTGGGCTTGGAAGGTTATAGCCTGAAGGTTGTGGAGCGTCTTCCTATAGAGATTACGCCTAACCCTTCAAATTACAATTATCTTAAGACTAAAAAAGAAAAACTGGGTCATGATTTAAATATAAGTTAAAGACAAGGTTATGTATAATAGAAAGGAGGAAGAAATGGTAAAGACAGTGGAAGGTAATTTAATTGCCAAGGGCAAGAGGTTTGGTATTATTGCCTCGCGCTTCAATGATTTTATTACCAAAGAACTGGTGGCTGGGTGTATGGATACGCTTATCCGTCACGGCGTAGGTAGCGAAGATCTGGTAGTCACCTGGGTTCCCGGAGCATTCGAGATTCCGGTGGTGGCGCAAAGATTGGCTAAATCCAAGTCATACGATGCTTTAATCTGCTTAGGCACGGTTATCCGCGGCTCAACCCCGCATTTTGAGTATATTGCGCAAGAAGCCGTCAAAGGGATAGCCAAGGTTTCGTTGGATACCGGGTTACCGGTAGCCTTCGGGATTATTACTGCCGATACTATCGAGCAGGCAGTGGAACGTGCAGGGACAAAAGAGGGCAATAAGGGGCGCGATGCGGCTTTGTCTGCTATCGAAATGGCTAATTTGTTAGTACAAATTAAATAATAAGCAAAACAAACTTAATGAATTATGCGTAAACGTACACTGGCGCGGGAATACGCCTTGCAGGTTCTTTATCAGATAGATATTACGCGTGATAATTGCGCTGATTCTCTCGCCAATTTCTGGCAGGCGCATAGCCAAGAGGATATCGATGAAGAAATAAGGAATTTCACCGGCGAGCTCGTTAAGGGCACTATCGATAACCTCCAGGCCATTGATGCGAAGATCTCCCAGTATGCCACTAATTGGCAACTCAAACGCATGGCCGTGGTAGACAGGAATATACTGCGGATGAGTTGTTTTGAGCTTATCTTTCGCGATGATATCCCGCTTAAAGTCTCCATTAACGAAGCGATAGAGTTGGCTAAACGGTATTCCGGCATAGAGGCAAGTAAATTCGTCAACGGCATAGTGGATAAGGTGAAGTCAGAGAAGAGCCCATGAAATTCGCCGACCTGCACATACATACCATATTCTCCGACGGCACATATACGCCCGAGGGGCTCGTTAAGGATAGCCTCAGAAGCGGCTTATCTACAATTGCGGTAGTTGACCATGATACCGTTATGGGGATTAAGCCGACGATAGAGATAGCTAAAGAGAATGGGGTTGAAGTTTTATCCGGCATAGAGCTCAGCGCTGAGGAAGACGGATTAGAGGTCCATATTTTAGGATATTTAATCGATTATGAGAGGCAGGACCTGAAAGAAAAATTAGAGTTTTTAAGAAAAAACCGCATAGAGCGTATCTATAAAATAGTAGATAAGCTAAAAGGCATAGGTTTAAGCTTAAAGGCCGAAAGCGTATTTGATATATCCCAACAAGGGACCGTGGGAAGACTCCATGTGGCCAGGGCTATGCTAAAGGCGGGTTTAGTCAATTCAACTGGCGAGGCGTTCCAGAAATATATCGGAGATAGGTCTCCCGCATATGTATGTAATTTTAAATTTCCCACTCAGGAGGTCATAAAGTTGATCAAAGACATAGGCGGTATTCCCGTATTGGCGCATCCCTATACGCTTAGTAAGGATGAACTAATACTCAAGCTTATTGATTACGGGCTTATGGGGCTGGAAGTTTATTACCCGGAACACTCTCAATCCATGGTCAATTTTTATTTAGGACTGACCAAGAAATATAATTTATTAGCTACCGGAGGTTCAGATTGTCACGGCAATGCTAAGCCGGAAGCAAAGATCGGTTGCATTAAAATACCCTACGAATTAGTCGAAAAATTAAAAGAAGCCCAACAGATAAACTGATGATAAGAAATCACGCATATTTCATGGATTTAGCTTTTAGATTGGCCTTAAAAGGAAAGGGCAAGACCTTACCTAATCCTATGGTAGGGGCCATACTGGTTAAGAACGGTAGGGTTATAGGCAGGGGTTATCATGAAAGGCCAGGGCTACCCCACGCAGAGGCTATGGCTATAGACGATGCGGGTCTACAAGCTAAAGGCGCAACTCTCTATGTGACCCTTGAGCCGTGTGCGCATTTTGGCAGGACACCGCCTTGCGTAGATAAAATTGTTAAGAGCGGCATAAAAAAAGTCATCGTAGGTATGATTGACCCCAATCCTTTAAATAACGGTAGGGGTATCCAGGTATTAAGACAGCAGAAAATAAAGGTAGAGGTCAGTATAGCACAGGACAAATTAAAGAAATTAAACGAAGTTTTTATAAAATATATTACTAGAAAGATGCCCTTTATCACGGTAAAAGTCGGGCAATCATTAGATGGCAAAATTGCTACGCGGACCGGGGATTCTAAATGGATAACTTCTGATAGGGCGCGTATCTATACGCATCGCTTACGTTTAAATTACGACGCTATAATGGTGGGTGTCAATACCATCTTAAGAGATAACCCTAAGTTGGATACCTGGTTTTCTCAGAGGCACCCGGCCAAAATTATAATAGATAGTCAATTGAGCACTCCTCGTCAGGCGAATATATTTTCCCGCAAGAGCCAGGTAATTATTGTAACCTTACCAGTCAAGTCGGGCCAAGAGACCGAAAACAGGAAAAGCTTAGCCCAAAAAGCAAAAATTCTGGAAGTAAAAGAAAAAGCCGGGCAGATAAATCTAAGGGATATGATGAAGAAATTAGCGCAAGCCAAGATAGCCGATATTCTTGTTGAAGGCGGAGGCACGCTTATCGGAGCGCTCTTTGATGAAGGTCTAGTGGATAAGGTCTTATTTTTTATCAGCCCGAAGATTATCGGAGGAAAAGAGGCAATCAGCTCGGTGATGGGCAGGGGTATAGCGCGCATAGACAGGGCAATTAAGTTAAGGCAAGTTCAGTTTAAAAAAATAGGCGAAGATTTTATGGTTGAAGGATATGTTAATGAACAGGCGGCTTACGGAGCAAAACGGATGTAAGTCGTAGCGAAGCGTCTGTGCCTGCCTGCCGGCAGGCAGGAATTAATCCGCCGAAGGCGGATAAGTTCGTGCAGACAATTTACGTTCATTATCATTCCGTAAATTGTGCGCTCACTTATGTTTAGCGGTATCGTTGAAGAATTAGGTGAATTGAGAAAAATATCTAAGCGTAGTAATGTTACTTTATTCCAGATATACGCTGAAAAGATATTAGAGGATATCAGGATGGGCGATAGCATTTCTGTAAACGGGACCTGCCTTACCGTAATAAATAAGGAATCCGGCAGCGTAGGTTTTGAAGTTATGTCTTGGACTCTTAAGATGACTAACCTGGGGGGCATAAGGATAAAAGATAAAGTGAATCTGGAGCGTGCTTTAAAAGTAGGGGATAGGCTCTCCGGGCATTTTGTTACCGGCCACATCGATTGCATCGGAACTATCCGACAGAAAAAATATATAAACGATAATTTGTGTTTTGAGATTACCGTACCTCTTAAATCTATGCACTATATTTTACCCCGGGGCTCTATAGCTATAGATGGTATCAGTTTGACTATTGTAGAAAAAAGGTCTAATACATTTACTGTCTATATAATCCCGCACACCCTTAAGAATACTACCTTAGGTTTCAAGGGCCCTTCAGATCAGGTGAATATTGAGTTCGATATCCTTACTAAAAGAGTAGATAGTAAATAACTTATATTACCTTCTAATTATTGCCAACCCTTCCAATTTTTGTTATACTAAGTCAATACTTATAAAGTAGCCGGGGCGTGGCTCAGCTTGGCTAGAGCGCAGCGTTCGGGACGCTGAGGTCGGTGGTTCAAATCCACTCGCCCCGACCATTTCATGCAAAAACAAGTCCACGTTTATTATAGCGGTAGGGTCCAGGGAGTAGGTTTTCGTTTTACTGCCAAAGATATAGCTGGTGCTTTAGGGATTTCTGGCTGGGTCAAGAATCTATGTGATGGGAGGGTAGAGTTGGTAGCCGAGGCAGAAGAAGATAGATTAAAAGTTTTTTTAGATAGGATTAACGATGATTTTTCAGGATATATCCGGGATAAAGAGATGCAGTGGCAGCAGGCAACGGGCGAGTTCAGGGAATTCGCCTTGAGATTCTAATGCGTTACGGAATCTTTTCGGATGTACATTCTAATTTAGAAGCGCTGCAGGCAGTTATCGCTGCCTATAGTAATGAGGCCATAGATAAATATCTATGCGTGGGTGATGTCGTAGGTTATGCCGCAAACCCTAAAGAATGTATTGAGGAGGTAAGCAGGCTGGCGCTGATTACGGTAGCCGGCAACCACGACTGGGCAAGTGTTAATTTATTTGCCGCGGATTATTTTAATACTATGGCTAGCGAGGCAGTATCTTGGACAGCGCGTAACCTGGATGAAGGTGCGAGGCATTTTTTAGAGCAGCTGGCGCTTATTTATAAGAACAAAGATTTGACTCTGGTACACGGCACGCTGGATGACGCCGGTAGCTTTAATTATATGACTGATGATTATGTTGCCGCAAAGACCTTCCAATTATTAGAGACTAATGTTTGTTTTGTAGGGCATACCCATATCGCTGAGGCATTTATCCGGGATCAAGACGGACGCATCTCTTATCAGGGAAATAGGGAAATAGAGATCAAAGAGGGGAATAAATATATTATAAATGTAGGTAGTGTAGGCCAGCCCCGCGATGGTAACCCCCAGGCAGCATACTGCGTATATGATACTGATCAGAAAAAGATCCAGATAAAAAGGATAAGTTATGATATTCAGGCTGCCAGAGATAAGATTATCTCCGGCGGCCTCCCTGGATTTCTGGGGGAGAGGCTCTTCGTAGGTAGATAGAAATGAGCGTAGAGGCAAAAAAAGAAATAGAGAGATTAAGGGGCCGCATCCGGCATCACGATTATTTATATTATGTTTTGTCCCACCCTGAGATTTCAGACAAAGAATATGATGATTTGTTGCGTAGGCTAAAAGCCCTAGAAGATAAATACCCGCAGCTTAAAACAGAAGATTCCCCTACAGTAAGGGTCAGCGGTGGGATACTGGAGGGGTTTAAGACCATAAAGCACAAACAGAAGATGTTATCTCTTGATAATACCTATTCCTTTGAAGAATTACGTGATTGGCAGGGGCGTGTGCATAAAGGATTAGGTATCCATGAAAAAGCAGAATATATAGTAGAACTTAAGATTGACGGCGTAAGCGCAAATCTTACTTACGAAAAAGGTAAGTTTACTTTCGGAGCAACCAGGGGTGACGGGGAAACAGGAGAAGATATCACCGAGAACCTCAAGACCATCCGGGCTATACCGCTACGATTACAGGATAAGGATATCCCTGATTTTATTGAAATACGCGGAGAAGTCTATATGGAGAGTAATGATTTTGATGCTTTAAATAAGGAGAGAGACCGGTTAGGGGAGTTATTGTTTGCCAATCCGCGTAATGCTGCCAGCGGTTCGCTTAAACTTTTGGATAGAGGCATAGTGGCAAAAAGAAGGCTTAATTTTTTTGCTCATTCTTTAGGAGAATACCGGGGGATAGACTTAGATAAGCAATGGCAATTCTTAGAGAACCTCAGAAAGTGGGGCTTACGCACGGATTCCCACTCCAGGCTCTGTAAAAACTTAGATGAAGTAATAGCTTACTGTAGATCCTGGCAGGTAAAGAGAGACAAACTGAATTATGATATAGACGGCATAGTAATTAAAGTAAATAGTATCCTACAACAGAAAAGATTAGGATTTACTTTAAAAAGCCCGCGTTGGGCAGTAGCTTATAAATTTCCCGCGCGTCAGGTAACCACAGAGGTATTAGATATTATCCCCCAGGTAGGCAGGACGGGCGTAATTACCCCGGTAGCAAAATTATCACCCATTGCCTGCGGCGGCGTAATAATTCAGCATGCCACGCTGCATAATTTTGACGAAATCAAGCGTTTAGGCGTAAAAATCGGGGATCGTGTATTGATTGAGAGGGCAGGAGAGGTTATCCCTAAGGTGGTCAAGGTTGTAGGAAGCAAAGGTAAAAAGTCATTTTTAATTCCGAAGGCTTGCCCTGTTTGTAAAGGTAAAGTAGTAAAAGAAAAGGAAGAAGATGTAGCCTACCGTTGCATTAACTCTTCTTGTTCAGCACAGCTTGAGCGTGGCTTAAGCCATTTCGCCTCTAGGACCGCAATGGATATTGAAGGTTTAGGTGAGGCAGCAGTGAACCAATTAGTGCGGATGAAACTAGTAACCAATTATGCCGATATCTATAAACTTAAAAAAGAGGATTTATACAAATTAGAGCTATTTAAAGATAAAAAGGCCGGGAATTTAATGTTGGCAATTGAGAAAAGCAAAAAACAACCTTTATCGCGGCTCATCTATGCTTTGGGTATTCGCCATGTGGGAGAAAAGGCAGCTTATGTCCTGGCCCAACGCTTTAAAACCATGGATAATCTATTAGGTGCGCAAAAAGACGATTTGGATAAAATATATGAGGTCGGTCCGGTATTATCGGGTTCTATTATAGATTATTTTGCACAGCCACAGACACGAAAATTAATCGGGGCGCTTAAGGAGGCAGGGCTTAACCTTAAGGAAGAAGTTGCAAAGATAAAACCAACCGTCTTTACGGGCAAAACCGTAGTTTTTACTGGAGAATTAAAAGGCTATACGCGTAGTCAGGTCGAAGGCCTAGTGCGTAAGTCCGCGGGCAATCCGGCTTCCAGTGTAAGCAGGAATACGGATTTCGTAGTAATAGGAGAAAGCCCCGGATCAAAATATGAGCAGGCAAAGAAATTAGGAGTAAAGATTATAGACGAGAATGAATTCTCCCGTTTAATAAGTTCTTAAATAGCAAGCGGGATCCCGCTTTGATAATTAAATCTGCCGGGAGGCAAAAGGAGATAGTTAAATGAAACGCTATGCGCTATACGCTATACGCTATACGATTGTTCTATTTTTAATAGGTAATTTAATAGGTTGCGATGCCTTTGTGCGTAAATTTACCCGTAAATCTAAGAGAGAACCTAAAAAAGAAGAAATGGTATTGGCCCCAGAGGAATATAAGCCGCCTGTAATGACCAGGGAAGAGGTCTACCGCAAGCATTTCCTCTTCTGGAAGAGCTGGCATGATGAGCTGATCAACACATTGGCTGCCGGATTAAGCTACAAGAAACAGATAGACTGCATGAATGAAACCTTAAAGAATTTGGAATTACTTAGGGCGACCCTAGAGGAAATAAAGCAGAAACAGTTGGATGTTTATATTAATCAACTAAACGACCTTAAAGACTCAATTACTAGGGATTTATACGGAAGCGATGCGTCGCGGCATCGCTTAAACGCCGAGCGTATTAAAAGGGGAATCTTGCGCGATTTTTCTTATCCCAAAATAAAAAATCATTTAGTATGATCTTAGAATCAGTTTGCGTAGGCCCGGTAGAGGTTAATTGTTATATTCTTGCTGCTGGTATCGGACAGCGGGCAATAATTATCGACCCGGGTGGCGATGAACAAAAGATAGAACGGGTATTAAAAAAATATGATTTAAAGCCAGAATTTATTATTAATACCCATGGCCATTTTGACCATATCGCCTGTGACGATAAATTTGCAGTGCCTGTCTATATACACCGGGAGGATTTAGCTTTATTGAAAGATCCGAAGTTGAACCTATCAAGTTTTTTTATGTCGCCTTTTAGCCTGGAGTCAGAGATTAAAATCCTGCAGGACAAAGAGATTATAGAGTTAGGCCAGATACAATTGGAAGTGATGCATGTGCCCGGGCACACTCCGGGCGGAATCGCATTGCTCCTGAAAAAACCGAAAGATAAAATCTTATTTACCGGAGATACCTTATTCTGCCAGGGGATAGGCAGGACTGATTTTCCCGGGGCAGACGAAATGTTACTGGTTGAGTCTATAAAAGAGAAGCTCTTATGCTTAAGCGATGATACAATTATCTATCCCGGACATGGACCGTCTTCTACCATTGCCGAAGAGAAGAAGAATAATCCTTTCTTAAGCTAAATGCACGAACTCGTAGATGCTTTCCTAAACTATTTATCGGTTGAACGCGGCCTCTCCCGCAATACTATTATTTCCTATCGGGAGGATATCAATACCTATATAAGTTTTCTTAAAGCAGCGCATATTGATACTTTATCTTCGGCAACTAAGGACAATATCACTAATTTTATGCTTTCCCAAAAAGACCGGGGCCTGGCGGCAAATTCCGTCGCGCGCAGATTAGCGGCAATAAAGGCGTTCTATAAATTTCTTGTCGCCGAGAGGATTTTGAAAATTAATCCCAGTAGCCTTATAGAATCGCCGAAGCTATGGAAGAAGATACCCGAGACACTCTCCGCAAATGAGGTAAATGCGCTCCTTAGTCAGCCTAATATCAGAGAGAAGCAGGGAATAAGAGATAGGGCAATTTTAGAGACCCTCTACGCTACCGGTATGCGGGTTTCCGAGGCAGCGGATCTTAAGCTAGATAATGTTAATTTAGAGGTGGGGTTCTTACGCTGTTTTGGCAAAGGGAATAAAGAGAGGATTATACCTTTAGGCAGAAAGGCAATAGGCAGTATTAAAAGATATATTGAGGCTAGCCGTAGAGAGATGTTAAAGAATAGAGAGAGTAATTTTCTTTTCTTGAATCGGTTTGGCAAGAGGATATCCCGGCAGTCCCTATGGAAGATCATTAAGAGATATGCTAGGGAGGCCAGGATAAAAAAGCCGATGAAACCGCATATTTTAAGACATTCCTTTGCTACGCATTTATTAGAGAGGGGGGCGGACCTACGTTCAGTGCAGGAGATGTTGGGACATGCCAATATTTCCACTACGCAGATCTATACCCATATTACCAAAGAAAGACTCAAGGCCATACATAAGATGTTTCATCCCCGGCCTTAATAGATAAATATAGTATTAGATGCTATCAAGCATAATCAATAAGTATCAAAGATATTTGAATAGAATAGAGGGCTATTAAAGACTATGATTATAAAGATTAAAGAATACCTGGGAAAACTACCCAAAGATTTACAAGATTCAGTGCATTTAGCTAGTAAAGTAGCTTCTTTGGATAATATACCTGCTTACTTAGTGGGTGGTTTTGTACGCGACTTGATCTTAGGTGTTAAGAATTGGGATCTGGATATTGTGGTAGAAGGGGACGGGATAAAATTTGCCGAAATACTTGCCCAGCGGCTAAAGGCGAAATTAATCCGGCACAGAAGGTTTGGGACTGCTACGCTTGTGTTGGAGAAGCACTTGAAGGTGGATATAGCTACTGCGCGTAAAGAGCGTTATCCGCATCCGGCCGAGTTGCCCGAGGTGAGCAGCGGCATCTTAGAGGACGATTTAATCAGGCGGGATTTTACTATCAATGCCATGGCTATCAGCATAAACCGTGGGGATTTCGGTAGGTTCATAGATTTCTTTGGAGGAAAAGAAGATTTAGGCCATAAGAAGATACGCATGTTACACAATCTAAGCTTCATCGATGACCCCACCCGCATATTAAGGGCGATCCGTTTTGAGCAAAGGTACGATTTTAGAATCGATCCGCATACACTTGGACTTTTAAAAGAAGCAACGAATTCAGGGATGCTAAAGAAAGTCCAGCCGCAGAGGCTACGCGATGAACTGATTCTTATATTGAAAGAAGAAGAGCCTTTAAAGCAGCTTAGGCGTATCCAGTTATTGGCAGGGTTAGATTTCATCAGCCCGGGGTTATCTTTATCCAAAAAGACCGCCGCGCTGCTAAATGCTATTGGCAGACAGATAAACTGGTTTAGGAAAAATCATCCTCAGCGTCGGCACCTCGATACCTGGCTTCTTTACCTCATAGGGTTATTGGACTCTTTGAGTATAAATAAAATTAAACTAATCTGCAGGCAATTTGGCTTGCGTAAGGGGGAAGAGAAGAGAATCCTGAATTGCAAAAAGGATAGCCGGGCTATTATACGCCGGTTAAATAAAACAGAGATGAAACCCTCCAGGGTCTTTCATCTTCTTGAGCCGCTTAGCTATGAGATGATTATTTTTATAAAGGCAAAATCCAAAGATAAGAATCTCGCACGGCATATTACCGATTTCTTCACAGTATATAACGGCATGCGTATCTACATCCGCGGAGATGACCTGCGTAAATTAGGTATCGCTCCCGGGGAATCCTACCGGAAATTTTTTAGCCGGGTATTAAAGGAAAAGCTCGATGGTCTGGTGAAAACTAAAAAAGAAGAATTAGAGTTAATTAAAAAGATAGCCTAATGGCAAGATTAAGAAATAATTTTAATGTTGCGGTTAGCCAGATAGATGATGAAGATAAATGGCAGAAGACTACCTTGGCGGTAGCAGGTGTAGAAAGGAGTAGGAGCAATACCAACAGTACGCTCTCAGAAATAGTCAACTTTGTGGAGAGGATAGGTAATATCAATTTAATCGATTACGAAATGGAGCTGATTTAAATGCCAAGATACGAGAGAGTAGCAGAAGCGATCAGGAGAGAGGTTGGCGTTATCTTGCAGGAAGAGTTGAACGACCCGCGCCTGGGTTTTGTTACTATCACCCAGGTAGAGATGACCCCGGATTTAAAGTACGCCAAGGTCTTCTTTAGCGTCTTAGGTAGCGACGAACAGCGCGCTAAGACAAAGAGTGCCTTGGATTCATCTTTGGGGTTTATCCGCAGGCTGATTGCCCAGAGGATAAGACTTAGGTTTACCCCTGAAATCAGTTTTTACGAAGACAGATCAGCCGAATATTCCGTACGGATAGAAGAGGCGCTTGGGGAGATCCATAGGCTTAAAGAATCAGAAGCCCCTTGTATCAAGCCTGATAAGCCGAAGAGAAAGAGAAAAAAAAGTGAGCCTAAAAAAAGCCGTCGCCCGCATAAAAAAGCATAAGAATTTTTTAATTACCAGCCATACGAATTTAGAAGGGGATGCCTTGGGTTCAGAGTTGGCTTTTTCCCGGCTCCTGCAGAAACTGGGCAAAGGCACTGTTATTGTAAATGAAGATGATTATCCGCCTCAGTATGCTTTCCTACCGGATATAAATAAGATGAAAAAATTTAGAAGTAATATTAAGGGTATAAATTTTGATTGCCTGGCGTTCCTGGATTGTTCCGATTTTACTAGAAGCGGGGAAGTATTCAGGTTGAATAAGGCTAATAAACCCACCTTGAATATTGACCACCATATCAGTAATAGCCGGTTTGCGGATACAAACTGGATAGATGCGTGCGCTTCTTCTTGTTCAGAGATGATTTATCAGCTTTATCGGGCCTTGCGTATTCCGTTAGATAGAGAGTCAGCAGTTCTTTTGTATGCAGGTATCCTTACAGATACGGGGTCATTCCGTTATTCTAATACCACTAGTTTCACGCATAAGGCGATTTCAGAGCTGCTGAAATTTAATCTGGATATCCCAGGGATTTATAAGAATATCTATGAGAGCATACCATTTGAGGATGCGCAACTCTTTAGCAAAATATTGCCGCAAATGAGACGAGAGGCTCAAGGTAGAATAATCTGGTTTCAACTCAAGCGGGGCATCTTAAGGAACAAGAAGCTTTCTTTTGATTTGAGTGAGCATATCTTAAGTTTTGGCCGTGCTATAGAAGATGCGCAAGTCGTAGTTTTGTTTAAGGAGAATTTAAGCAAGAAGAATGAGGTCAGGGTAAATTTTCGTTCGCATGGTAAAGTAGATGTCAATGCGATTGCCGGCTTCTTCGGAGGCGGTGGTCATAAGACCGCCAGCGGTGCTACTATTCACGGTAAAATTGATGATGTCCGTAGAAAGGTTCTAGCCAAAATAAACCAAGCCCTAAAATAAGATTGGAATAATGAAAGTTATATACGGTATCAATAAAATTAAGAAATTCAAGAGGCCGGTGTTGGCGCTGGGGGTTTTTGACGGGGTGCATCTGGGGCACCGTAAGATATTAAAAGCTGCGGTTAGCAAGGCCAGGCGCATAAAAGGAACGGCTATGGTAGTGACATTCTGGCCTGACCCGCACAGAGAAAAAAGCCTGTATTCTTTAGAACACCGCTTAAGATTAATCGGGGCCATCGGGATAGACGCATGCATAGTGATAAAATTTAGCAGCGCGCTTTCCATAATCACAGCAGAAGATTTTATCAAAAATATTTTAATTAAAAAGATAGGCATAGATTATATATACGTAGGTAATAATTTTCGTTTCGGTAAAGGCGCAAAAGGCGATTCAGGGGCTTTGAGAAAATTGTCCCGTATCTATAATTTTAGATTACGGTTATTTGAGGTAATCAAAATAAACAATAAGTCCATTAGCAGCACCTATATCCGTCGGCTAATTATAGATGGGCAGCTTAATACTGCGGCAAGATTACTTTCTCGACCAGTTAGCGTCTTAGGTACAGTAATCAAGGGGACTTCTTTGGGGAGAAAATTGGGTTTTCCCACTGCGAATATTAACCCTCACCATGAGGTGCTTCCGCCTTCAGGAGTGTATGCGGTAAAGATAATCTTTAACCGCTACAATTTAAAAGGCCTCTGTTATATCGGGAAGAAACCGACTTTTTCCCGCCAAGGCGGGATCCCGCTTTTAGCGGAAAAATCCAAAGACATAAAACACATCGAAGTATTTATATTTAATTTTTGCCAGAATATCTACGGTAAATATTTAGAGATTCAGTTTATCCGCAAGATTAGAGAAGAAAAGAAATTTGCCTCTAGTCAGTTTTTAGTTCGGCAGATCAAAAAAGACATATCCGCAGTAGGAAAGATATTTTTCCTCCCCAACCCCCACCACAATATATGCCCATCTTAAAGGTCAATATCCACTAGTCCTTGTGTTTCATTAAGTTAGGTGAATTTTTAACTTGACAAAGAAGAGAATTTTGTCTATACTTATCATCAAAGTGGTTAAAAGTGGAGTAAAGTGGAAAGGACAAAGCCATGTTCTATGGGGAGTATTTACATTCCATAGACCGTAAAGGTCGTCTTATCTTACCTGCCAAATTTCGCGAGACTGCAAAAGCGCACTTTATAGAAAGATTTTTTGTTACGCGCGGTCTGGATAAGTGTCTTTTTATGTTTTCCGAGGAAGAGTGGCGCACGCAAGAGGCTAAATTCAAAGCCATCTCTTTTACTAAGCAGCAGGCACGCACCTTTAACCGTATCTATTTTTCCGGAGCAGGAGAAGCCTCGCCCGATAAGCAGGGCAGGATTCTTCTTCCCCAATACTTAAAGGATTTTGCAGAGATCAAAAAGGATGTGGTTCTTGTCGGCGTATCCAGCAGGATAGAAATCTGGGCCAAAGATAAGTGGCATGCGTTCTACGGGAGTTCGCGTTCTTCTTTTGAGGAGATCGCAGAAAAATTAATGGACGTATAAAATTAATGAGTTTTTTCCGGTGGAACATAAATT
>JAZDLA010000003.1:0-16467 GCA_043802425.1 Candidatus Omnitrophota bacterium | reverse complement strand
CCTTAAAAATAGTTATTATCATCCTCCACAAAATCACATGTGGAAAAGGCTTGAACGCGCTAGGATACAGGAAGAAATAGCGCGAAAAAGTTTAACATTTGAAAATAGTAAAAAATTAACATCTTGACTTAGTAATAACATATATAAATCATCCGCAACCTCTGTTGGATTAGTTACAATACCTCCCGTTATCTTATTCAACCCGCTCATCCAAGCAACTATTAATTGTTTTTTATTCATTTCTTTTTAAAGGTCTTTAATTTATCCCTGTATAGCTGTTTTCTTTCTCTGAGTAATCTTGATGTATCTTTCTGCCTTCTTGTAATTCTCTCTCTTGGCATTGTCTAAACTGCTTCTTCTTCCTCAATATCCTTAGTGTCACCTTCTAAGACAATTAAAAATTATTCTGCAACATTATGCCGTAATATTGCTTTAAAACCCTCAGGGAATTTATAAGCAAAGACCCCAAATACCAGCTTAAAATAATAGTTATAATAGTTGCGATTGCCTTCGTTTTCTGGCTGAAACGGGGATTTAACCAGACTAGGGGCAAGGCTAACGGACCTACACATAAAAAAGCAGTAACTATCCAAGAAGTTTTAAAATACCATTTAGGTTTTTTGGGGGGGTCTTCTGTCATCTCTGCCTCAACATCCTTATTGCCCGGATGATAAAGCGGGCGTCTTAAACTATTCCTTTGCTTCGGGAGGTTGTGCTAAAAACAAAAAATCAAAAGAGTTTTGTCCCTGGAATTCCTTCTGGTTGCTGGCTATCCATTGAGTTTCCATTTTCCTCCAATGGGGCCTGTTCGCTCTGCATTTGATTTACAATTTGTTTAATTTTAGGGTAAAATTTTATCATTAAATGTATGGTAATAAGTAACGACAAAAAAGCTAAAATTATTCCCGCCCTAGCAAACTTAACACCTGTTGGATTATCGTTTTTCTCCATTCTTTTCAAAGCCAGAATTCCAAAAATGATAGCTAAAATAGCCTTTTCCATGCCCGCCAAGTTAATAAACGAAATAGCGGCTATCGCTAAACTTGCTATGGCAAATTCACTCATAATATTTTTTTGCTCATCCATGGGCATTACGTCTTTTCCAACAGCCTTTCGTTTCTTTTTTCTCTCTCTTTTAATTATACCACTTACATTTCAAAATGGTAAGTATTTTAGGGAAAGAGTAGGGTAGATAAGCCACTAACTCATACTCAAATGTTGTATTGCGTTCACAATGCCCTGATATAAGAGATAGGGAAATCTAACGGGGAATTTTCAAAATTTACTCTGCGATAGAAAAAGAGCCTAAATTGTTATATGGGATTAGGGGGGCGGAGGGGTAGGAGGCAAATATATAGTGAGTTGGGTGGTGGGGTATGGGTGGCTTCTGAAAGCCATAAGAATTTTCCGAGCCAGTTAAGACATTAGAATAGAAGGTGGGGTACCTTGGGGAACGCCCCCGCCTCAATTCTTCTTGCACCAGACTACGACAACATACGGCGGAATGTTGCTTTTTGTGCTTGCGATTTGCGGTGCGGCTATACGTGCTACACCTCCACCCGAAGGGTTAGTTATGCCCGAGTTCGGGCAGTTGACTGTACCCACACCACTAGCGCACAGGGTTCCGGTTAAACTCATGGTATGGGTATGTGTGTCTGCTCCCCCTGTTGCACCATAATTTGCTCCACCCATAGGGAACATGTTATCCAATGCCAAAAACCTGGTCCAACCTGTCGGACAAGCAGTAGCAAACATAACGATAGCCCCCGAAGGCGTTCCGCCTGCTGCATCCACATAGGCTTTGTTGGCCACGTCGTTATCTGCAGTAGGGGCGGCGACATTGGTAATCTTATAGGAAGGTGTGGCCCCGGAAAGCTTAATCTCTCCTGCTACTTCTAATTTCTTCGAAGGGCTCGCTATCCCGATGCCGACGTTGCCGCCGCTACTAATACGCATCAATTCCCTCCATCCAGCCGCACCCCAACCCGTTTGCGTTCCAAATCTCAAAGCATTTGAAGATGGAAATATAAGTGCAGGGCCATAGCTGCTCGAATCAGGCCACAGTTGAACTCCGCCCACTGCGCTTGTTCCAACAGCCAATCCCGCTGCCCCATCTCCATAAACATGAAGTTTGACTGACGGACTCGTCGTGCCGATACCGACTTTGCCTGACTGAATAGCCAGATTAGTATTACTGTAGGTGGTTAATTCATTATAGACCCCATACGGTGATGGATAATAGGTAGTGATGGTGTAGGATTCTTCTTCGCAGAAAGCAAAAGAAACTACGCCTAGTATTAAAAATAGGATTACTGCTACGGCTTTAAGATATTTATGCATATGATACCTCCCTTTTTTTAATTATACCACTTCCATTTCAAAATGGGAAGGTTTTATGACAGGGTAGCCACTAATTCAAACTCAAATGTTGTATTGCGTTCACAATGTCCTGAAATCGTGCTCTCCAAATGTCCAAAAAGTGTCTACTTGACATTAAAAATCATTAAAAAACATTAAATCGGGTTAAAACAAAAAATCTCCGTAAGTTATTTACGGAGATCAGAGTTACAACAATAGCAATTAGTTACAATTCCTTATCGGGTCGCATCTGGAAGCTAGCGCTCCCTGCCTGCCGACAGGCAGGTATCCAATTGTCCCGCCATTCTATTAAATAGCCAGCGGGAAGCTACATTGATTAAATGCACCTGGCTGGACTTGAACCAGCAACGCCTAGCTCCAGTCCCTCTAATTCACTCAAGACTGGATCCCGAGGCACTATCTAAAATGTGCCTGGCTGGAGTTGAACCAGCAACATCTAGTTCCGAAGACTAGCGCTCTATCCGGTTGAGCTACAGGCACATTATATAAGTCCAGTCATCAATAATACTAGTAAATAATCGGGACGGAGCCTTACCATACAGTACCGAGGGGCTCCGAAGGCTAACACTCCCTGCCTGCCGGCAGGCAGGTATCCAATTGAGCTACAGGCGCGGTATTTTTCCTACTTCCATAGTCATCCTCGGCGGCTTTGCTTATTCAAGGATTGAGCTAATGCCATAAATCTTTTTGGCTAACATTAGTCATCCTAGGCTATTAATACTTAGGATTGAGCTAATGCCCTAAATCTTTTTGGCTAACATTAGTCATCCTGGGCTATTAATACTTAGGATTGAGCTATGGGCGCATCAAATAATCCAGCACTTATCGCCTAACATTTCTTTAATTTTCTCCAGCTTATCTGTGTCCGTAGGCAATACATTATCCTGGGCGGTTATGCGTACAGGCGAATTCAGTTGCACCTTATCCGGATTTATTAAATCTATAGCTTCTCTAAGTTTTTTAATATGCCTTAAATCATCGTTTACGCCTTTAACTAACATCACCTCCAGCCAGATCTTACCCCTGAATTCCTTCCTTAACTGCGCCAGACCATTTATTGCCTCTTCTATATTCATGCCCTCTTGAGGCTGGTCAATCCTCATGAATATTTCTTGGGTTGCGGCATCTAAAGAAGGGACGATCAGGTCCGCATTCAATAATGCCTGCCGCACTGAATCCATCTTTAGCAGAGAAGCATTTGTAATTACTGCTATGGGCACAACGGTAACCTTTTTTATCTCAGTAATCAACCGGTCTATTTTAGTATTCAGCGTAGGCTCACCTGATCCGGAAAGCGTAATATAATTTAACTGCCCTACCTTAAGACTATTATTTTGCAGCCAAAGATTTAATTCATTTATAATTTCCTGTACGGGGATATATTCTTTTCTTTCTATTGTCTTTACTTTAGTTACGCCTAGCTGGCAGTAAATACAATCAAAAGAACATATCTTGTAAGGAGTTAAAGTAATGCCTAAAGATAAGCCTAATCTGCGCGATTTTACCGGACCGTATATATATTTCATAATTTATATTATACCATAACCCCTACAGCAATTGAATATAACTTAGGCTGAATAAGCGTAAAGTTCATAGCTATGGGTAATAGTTTTTAGTGGGTAGCTTGGACTGATTTCAAGCGGGGCATCCGAGGATACCGAACGGGCATGGTTGCCTCGCTATATCGAAATCGGGCAGAGCGAGGTACCGCAGGCGAGCGAAATTTTGACACGCTGGGGTAAAATAAGCGCCCCCGCGAGAAACAGGCCAAGGCAGGACCCACTATAAATGCGTTACCCATATTACGACTTAGGGTAAATAAAATCCCCCTACCTTCTTAAAATTAATAACGCAAGGATAGGGGGAGTTATGTTATTACTATTTTTTTATTTCTACCACGCAGTTTTGGGTGCCAAAGGTATTAGCAACACAAGAAGTGCAGTATGGATCATTCAACCAGGAGCCGTCTACAAAAAATTTATACTCATACGTGCCGGGCTTTAAATTAACTTTTACTGCCCAGTTGCCCTTAGAGTCTTTCTTGGCAGAGAGCATCCTGGTATTCCAGTTGTTAAACGTACCTACGAGATGGACCCGTTTTGCCTGTGGCGCATACAGTTTGAATTCCGCTGGTTTTGACCTCGTCATTATCGCCATGCTACCCTCCTTTTGCTAAGACCATTTATACACCATAAAAGGATAGTGTCAAGATTTTTCTTCCTTACGTTCACTTATGTTCCATAACCTTGGGCTTCATTTATAACGCAACTATAGAAATATCCTTTTTATCCGCTAATTTAATGCTTTCTTCTTTATCGATAAAAAGAGTCTTGTCTGCCTCGATAGCAAGACAGGCAGCCCTTGCCCGGATAAGATTCTTTACAGTATTTAGCCCTACTACCGGAATATCGAAACGCATATCCTGCTTGGGTTTGCTTACCTTTACTATGGTAACGCCTTCCTGGGCAATCTTGCCTGCACGCCCGATAAGGTTATCCGTCCCTTCCAGCGCTTCTACGGCTACAATTGCCTTATGTTTAACGGCTACGGTCTGCCCTATATCTAAATGGGCAACTGCCTTGGCTAAATCGAACCCAAAATAGATGTCTTCCCATTCCTCAAAAACCGGCGCCCTTTCGGTAAGCGTTCCTTTTTTTGGAAGGAGGTCTCCCAGAAAAGTCGTGGAGTCAATTAGTTCAAAACCCGACATTCTTAATTTTTCCGCTACTGCCCCAAATAAGGTATCTGCCTTCTTGTCTTTTACGTGTTTAATCAGACTCTTCAGTTCTTCATCCTTATCTATATCCTTGCTGAATAACCGCTGCGGGTTAATCTGCCCGGCCATGACTATTTTAGTAATGCCTTCAGCCTTAAATATTTCAAATAGCCTACGGAATTCATCCAGGCCTATCCAGTATATTTTATCGACTGATTTTTTTAATTTATAAGAGGTGTCGCCCTTTATGGCTACCGCTACGATATAACAGCCGCTTTTTTTTGCAGCTTCAGAAAATAAAATTGGAAATCTTCTGTTTCCTGCAATTAAGCCGATCTTTTCCATAATTTAGCTTTCTATAGACTTACGACAGGAACGGACTATGCCTCTTTGAGAGTTTTTGACGAAATTGATAAGGTATGAAACTTCTTGATGCGGCTCTACTTCCTGCTCTACCCTTTCCAGGGCGCGTTTTGCGCTGTGGCCTTCATTAAAAAGTATTTTAAAGGCATGATTAAGCTGTGCCATCGCGCCTTTCGAGATTCCGCTACGCCTTAAACCGATAAGGTTAAGACCGTATACGCGCGCAGGATGTCCGTCGCAGGTAGAATAAGGCGGGATATCCTGTACTACCTTGGAACATCCGCCGATGATAGAAAGGATACCTACCCTGACAAACTGGTGTATAGCTACCAACCCTCCTAAGACCGCTTTGTCTTCAATGGTGACATGGCCGGCGAGGGTGCCGCCGTTAGCAATAATACAATTATTACCCACTACGCAGTCATGGGCAATATGCGAATAAGCCATAAGAAGATTACCGTCACCCACTATGGTCTTGCTACCCTCGCCTGTTGCCGGATTCAGAGTGCAATACTCGCGGATAATATTATTATCACCTATCTCCAGAAAACTCTTCTCTCCCTTGTATTTTAAGTCCTGCGGCCGGCTTCCAATTACCGCACCGGTAAAAATTTCGCAAGATTTACCGATAGAGCTATTGCCTTCAATGACACAATGAGCCCCGACCTTAGTACCCTGACCTATCGCTACATTATCTCCGATAATAGTATAAGGGCCGACCTGAATATCGTCGGCCAATTTTGCCTTCTTAGACACTATTGCTGTTTTATGTATCATTTTAATCTACGCCTCAGCCAGCGCAAACATCAAATCTGCCTCTGCTACCAATTTGCCGTCTACCAATGCCCTGGCATGCACCTGGCCTGTGCGGGATTTTACCTTACCCGCCTGGACTTCCAAAATAACCTGGTCTCCGGGGACAACCGGTTTCCTAAATTTAACCTTATCTATAGACATAAAATAGGCGATCTTACCCCTGTTTTCCTCGGGAGAAAGCATCATCACCCCGCCTACCTGGGCCATTGCCTCCACGATTAAAACGCCCGGCATAACCGGCTTACCGGGAAAGTGCCCTTTAAAGAAATAATCATTTATTGTGACATTCTTTATTCCGGTAGCCCGCTTTCCTCTTTCTAAGGAAATAATCCTATCCACAAAGAGAAAAGGCGGCCGATGCGGTAATATCTTCATAATCGTCTCGCTATCCAACCCTTCCCCTTCCTGGGGACGGTAATCTATGGCTATTCCGCTTACCGCATATTTCTTTCTCTGTTGATCTATCTTCCTGACCAGTTTTATATTCAAAGAGTGCCCGCTCCTTAAAGCAATGATATGCCCTTTTAGCGGCACGCCTAATATATATAAATCGCCCAATAAGTCCAGCACCTTATGCCGGACAAATTCATCTGTATAGCGTAACTTATTTTTTACTACGCCATTCTCGCCTACGACGAGGGTATTCTCAAAATTTGCGCCGCGGCCAAAACCCTGCTGCTGTAATTCTTTAACTTCGTTTTCCAGGCAGAATGTGCGCGAAGAAGCCAACTCATCCTTAAATATATCGTTATTTATACTTAATTCCAGAAACTGCGCCTTAAGCAGCGGATGATTATAATTCAGGGTATAAGAAATCTTGGATTCCTGCGCCGGCACTATCATAATAACCGCTCCATCCTCCTCTACAAAAATCGGATCTTTGATAAGATAAGGATGCCGCGGCTTTTCCTGTTCTTTAATGCCTGCCTGGGTAAGCACCTCTAAGAAATTCAGGCTGCTGCCGTCTAAACCCGGTAATTCGTCATTGTTTATTTCTATATCAAGATTATCTATACCCAGGCCCGCTAATGCCGCCATAAGGTGTTCGATAGTATGAATCTCTATGCCGTCATAACCGATAGAGGTGCGTCGCGGAGAACGGGACTGCGCAAGCACAGAATCAACCGAGGCTTTAATAACGGGCTTATTAGGCAAATCCGTGCGGATAAAATTAATGCCTGTATCTACAGGCGCGGGTTTAAATATTATATTTACCTTATTTGCGGTATGTAAACCTGTGCCTTTTAAACCTGCTGCCCTGGCAATCGTCCTCTGGTTTTCCATTATTTTATTTGTCCTGCAATTTTTTTTCTAACTCTTCGATCTTCTTCTTCAGTCCTACTATTGTCTCGTATAACCGGGGAAGGTTCTGGACGCAGGCGTTGACGCGTTTGGCCGTACTTGCGGGTTTTGCCGGATAGCCCCAGACCATAGTGCCAGCGGGAATGGATTTACTTACTCCTGACTGAGCCATTACTACTGCATTATCACCGATGCTGACATGCCCGACTATCCCTACCTGGCCGGCTAAAACCACATTATTCCCGACGGTAGTGCTGCCGGAAATCCCTACCTGCGCTACAATAATACAACTCTCGCCCGTAATTACATTATGGGCAATCTGGACAAGGTTATCAATCTTGGTGCCGCGTCCGATTACGGTCTTATCAAAACGCGCCCGGTCAATAGTGACGTTTGCGCCGATCTCTACATCATCGCCTATCTCTACTGTCCCTATCTGGGGAATCTTATGGTGTAACCCTTCTATCGTGGCAAAACCGAAACCGTCAGAGCCTATTACCGTGCCACTATGGATAATTACACGGCTACCTATACTGACGCGCTCGCGTATAGAAACATTAGGATAAATTAAACTGTTATTTTCTATCCGGCTATGGTGGCCTATAAAACATCCGGAATAAATGACGGTTTCATCCCCTATAGATACATTATCCTCTATGACCGCATAAGGGCCGATAGCCACATCCCGGCCTAAAGATACATCCTTGCCTAATATTGCGCTGGGGTGTATTCCTTTAGGATGCTTGATCTGGCAGGGCGCCATCAAAGAAACCATCCTGGCAAATGCCAAAGACGGGTTTTCCGTGCGGATAATCGGCTTGGGTGCGGCCGTTATATCTTTTGAGGTGATTACTGCTGAGGCGCGCGTCTTCTCTAATAGGCTAAGGTATTTGGGATTAGCCAAGAAGGTGATATCTCCTGCCTGGGCCTCTTTAATACCGCTGATACCGGTAATCAGCGTATCGGCATTACCAATCAATTCGCCGTCAAGGAGTCCGGCTATCTCCTTTAAGGTTCTAGGCATAATTAAATCTGTTATTTTTTATAGCCCTTGTTCAGAATCTCTAATATTTTATCTGTAATATCCAGATTCTTGGCATTATAGGCTAATCCTGCCTCGCTTAAAACCAGGGTATAACCTTCCCTTTCGGAATATTTCCTGACCGTATCGTCGATATCTTTGATCAACTCGGTCTTCCTGTCGTTAAGTTCTTTGCGCAGGTCAGTCTGTTTTTCGCGGTCAAATTCCTGAAGCTCCTTAATCTTGGTTTCCAGCTCTGCTTTTTTGGCTTCCTTCTCTTTATCGCTTAATAAGTTGAATTTATCCTGAAACTGTTTAATGTCATTTATCTTTTTATCTCTCTCGGTGTCATAACTGGTCTGTTTATCACCCAAAGTTTTATCATAATCTTTTGTTTTGCCGTATTCGCTAAAAATACGCCCCAGGTCAACGCAGGCGATCTTATCCGCCGCAAGTGCGCAGGTGTTAAAAAACGCCAAACATAAAAACAGCCCCAAACAAACAAATACCAACTTCTTCATTCTACCTCCTCCTTTTGTAAAGAAACAGGTCCTTTAAGGGACCTGTCATAAATATAATTGCTATACCCGTCTCCTTAAAAACCGTGACTCATATTAAAATGGAACTTGCCATTACCCCTTTTTTCCTCGCCGGACACCTTATCCATGGGGATACCGTAATCCAACATTACCGGCCCCATAGGGGTCTTTATCCTTACGCCTAAGCCTACTCCAGACTTAAAACCTCCGGAACCGACCTTGCTCATCTGCGACCAGACATTCCCCACATCATAAAAACCAGCTACCTTAATAAAACTAAAGAGCGGATAGGTGTATTCGACATTACCGACTAACAGAGATTCGCCACCGAGGGGATCTTCAGAGGTTATATCTAACGGACCGACCTGCCTTTCATCATAGCCCCTTATCGTATAAGCACCGCCGGCGAAGAATCTTTCATATATAGGGATAATGTCAGAGTCGCCGTAAGGTTTACCCATCCCTAACCTACCCCTGAATTCCAAGACAGAACCATACGGCAGCGGTACGTAATGCGATCCCCGGCTGAAGACTTTGAAGAATTCCTTATCGCCAGCAAAGGGACCTCCTGCGCACTCAAGAGACCCGCTTAGTATATCGCCTCTGGTTGGATCAAACACGTTATCGGTAGAGTTATAGATAAGGCCGACAATCCCGCTGCTTACCGTATTCTTGCCGTATTCTCTACGTAGATCGTTACTAGTAGCGCTGTCAGTGATATCCGTGATATCAATAATATCGTGGCGATAGACTAAGCTGCCGCTGACATACTCTGATAATTCCTTACCTAAACGTAAGTCTCCTCCGATTGTCTCTTCACTATAACCGTAACCGATGTCGGTTTCCCTTTTGTGGGTACGTTTATAGAGATCAAAACCGAAGGAAACCGGATAATCAAAAACCCAGGGCTCGGTAAAACTCAAATCAAAGCTTTCGCTAATTGTCCCCAGCGATGCGCGCAGTTTCAGGTTCTGGCCGGCGCCGGTAAAATAAGGGAAATTCTTCCAGTCGAAATTCTTCTGTTCAACTTCTACAAACCCGACGAATGCATCCACGCTTGAGTACCCGCCGCCAAAACTAAAGGCACCTGTCTTTGACTCCTTCACCTCCACCACCAGGTCCTTTTTATCGGGGACATTAGTATCCTCGGTATCGTAATTTACCTCCTCAAAGAACCCTAAATTCTGCAGCCTCTCTTTGCTGCGTTTTAGTTTTTCGCCGTCAAATTTATCTCCGGGTTTTATGCGTAACTCCCTGCGGATAACCACATCTTTAGTCTTTATATTTCCCCTGACTTTGATTTTATCCAAGTAGGCAATTTTGTTCTCGGCTATATTGTAGGTGATATCTATGCGCCCGGTATAGGAGTTTAAGGAAGTAGCCTCCTGTACCTGCGCAAATATGTATCCCCGGTCAAAATATAGACTCTGGATATTCATAATATCCTGCTTTAACGCTTCAGTGCTAAAAACCTTTCCGGGGACGCAATCTTTAAGCTTTAGCAAAATCTCGTTCTGGGATATTTTCGCATTACCCTGTATGGTTACGTTTCCGACCAGATATTTCTTACCCTCCTGGATTCTGATGGTAATGTACAAATAGGGTTTCCTGGTATCGCTCTTAATCTCGGAATCAACAGCTGCGTCCGCAAAACCTTCTCTGCGGTAGAATGATTTTATGCGCTCGATGTCTTCGTCCAACACCCCGTCTTTTAACGCACCGGCATTAAAAAACCAGGCCCGCCTGGTTTTCATCAATTTTAGGATACGCTTGTCGGAATAATGTTTATTGCCCTCTACAAGGATATTCTTTACCCTGATCCTCTTACCCTCAACTATGCTAAATTCTACCCTGGCTCGACCGGTATCTTTATTGACATCCGCCTTATAACTGACTTCGGCCTGACTATAGCCTATCTTCTCGTATAATTTCTTAATGTTTTTGGTGTCTTCGACGAGACTGGAATAATCCAGGTATTGGCTTTCTTTTGATCTTAAGGATTCTTTTATTTTATCCTCTTTCATCGTCAGGCGCCGTATACCTACAAAAGTTATCTTTTCAATTACAGACCTCTCCGCTACAGTAATAATTACTTTAACGCCGTCCTTATAAGGTTCAGTATCGATTTTTATATCGCTAAAGAATCCCAAAAGATAAAGGCGTTTTAAATCGTCGCTAATAATATTTTCCTGGTAGGGGCTGCCTACCCTGGTCTTCATCTTAGAGATAACGGTATTGGTGCTGATATTTTTATTACCTTTTATATCTATGGCAGTAACTAATTTTGCGGGGGCTTCTTCCGTGGCGAGAGTCGCCTGTTCGCCTAAGGCAGGTTCTTCTTGCGCAAAGGAAAAATTCAGGGCGCTCAATATTAAAATAAATCCCAAGGGTATGGCTATTCTTCTTAGCATTATTAGTATATTATATTAAAATTACCTCTCTAAATCAATATAATTATTCTTATTCTTCGGTACGGGCGATATTTTCGAACCTGGTATATTCTTTAATAAAGGCTAATTTCATCGAGCCGACGGGGCCGTTACGTTGCTTGGCTATGATGACTTCCGCAATACCTTCATTTTCGGGCCGAGGGTTATAGTATTCTTCCCTCAATATCAAAACTACCACATCCGCATCCTGCTCTATAGCCCCGGACTCTCTTAAATCAGAAAGTTGCGGGCGATGGTCCGTGCGCGATTCTACGGCGCGGGATAATTGGCTAATGGCCACCACCGTAATATTTAATTCCCTGGCCAGTGCCTTTAAGGAGCGCGATATATCGGAAATCTCCTGCTGCCTATTTTCTATTTTTCCTGAACCGCGCATAAGCTGCAGGTAATCTAAAACGAGTAACTGAATATTGTGGTGGGCCTTTAGCCGACGCGCCTTGGCGCGTAACTCCATAACCGAAATCGCCGGGCTATCGTCTATAAAAATAGGGGCCTCGGAAAGTTTACCCGCTGCAGCGGTCAGGCGCGGCCAGTCCGAAGAAGAAAGATAACCCGTCCTCACTTTATGCGCATCGACCCTGGCGTGCGCACAGAGCATCCTCTGCACTAATTGTTCTTTGGACATCTCTAAACTAAAAAACGCGGTAGGTATTTTTTCTATCACTCCCGCGTATTCGCCAATACCTAAAACCAAAGCACTCTTTCCCATAGAGGGCCTGCCTGCTATAACAATCAGATCCGAAGGCTGCAGCCCCGAGGTCTTGCTGTCAAAATCTATATACCCTGTAGGTATCCCCGTAACATGCGCCTTCTTCTGGTAAAGCCTGTCTATGGTTTCGATACTATCCTTGATAATTTCTTTAAGGTGCATGAAATTACTCTGGGGCCTTCTATTAGCCACCTCAAAGATAAATTTCTCGGCACTATCCACCACTTCATCTACATTGCCTTCGCTCTCATAACATAAGGAGACAATTTTAGTGGCGCTGTTTATGAGTGCCCTTAATATACCCTTTTCTTTGACGATGCTGACGTAATGGCGGATATTGGCAGCGGTAGGAACGGAATTTACCAGTAGCGTCAAGTAACTGGCGCCGCCGACAGCATCCAGATCAGCGCTTCTTTTTAGTTCGTCGGTGAGAGTAATCAGGTCGACTGCCTTGTTAGCGCCAAAAAGGCTGGATATTGCCTGGAATATTTTCCTGTGGGTATCTTTATAAAACGATTCGCTGTCTAACAACTCTACGGCGATAGAAATGGCCTCTTCATCCAGCAGCATTGAACCCAGCACTGCCATCTCGGCTTCGAGGTTCTGGGGCGGGATTTTATCTAACGCTATCTCTGCCATTATGCACTTATTTCTTGACGATCCAGACTTTTATCTTGGCGATAACTTCGGGGTGTAATTTTACGGAGACTTCGTAAATCCCCAGAGATTTCAGGGGTTCATCCAACATGATTAAATCCCTATCGATAGCAAACCCATCGTCTTTTAAGGCATTGGTTAGATCCAGGGCGTTTATGCCGGCGTAAAGTTTATCATCTTCATGGGTAAGTACCGGTATAGTTAAAGATGACCTCTCAAGCTGCGCCTTAAGTTGCTCGGCCTCTCTTTTGATTTTCTCAAGGTGAATGCTCTTTCTTTCCTTTTCCTGCTCTAATTTCCTGACGTTAGAGGACGTCACCGGTAAAGCCAGGCCGTTAGGTATAAGAAAATTACGGGCGAAACCGTCCTTTACCTTAATAATACTACCTGCCTTACCAACCCTGTCTATATCTTTATTTAAGATGACTTCCATAATCTCTTCCCCGTCGTTATGCGCGCGTATAAGGAACGAGCGACATGAACCTGGCCTTCTTAATCGCCTCGGCTACTCTTCTCTGGTGTTTGGCGCAGTTACCGGAAATGCGCGGAGAAACAATTTTACCCCTTTCCTTCATAAATGCCTCCAGCCTTTTTACATCTTTATAATCTACAGCCTTAGTTTTGTCCAGGCATAGCCGGCAGAATCTTCTCCTTGTGGAGGAAAGGATATCCCGTTTTTTCTTGATAATTTTTTTGGCCTTAATTCTCATTGGCTTTCTCCTCGCTTTCCTGCCTCACCGGCGCAGGCTGGTCTTCTAACCAGGTTGCCTCTGTGGATGGTTCGGGTAATTGTTCTTGGCTCGGTTCAGCTGCCCCCTTGCCGGGCGCCCCTCCTAAAAATTGGACCCGGTCTGCCCTTACTTCCATAACAGAACGCTTCTGGCCGGAATTATCTTCCCAGGAGCGCGATTGCAGCCTCCCCTCAACCATCACGGGGCTACCTTTATGCAGATACTGATTACAGGTTTCCGCCTGTTTATTCCAGACTACAGCAGTCACAAAACAGGTCTCCTCTCTTAATTCCTGGGCCTTATCCCTGAATCTGGTGTTCACCGCAAGCCTTAAATTTACCACTGCCGTGCCCTGCGGCGTATAGCGTAGCTCCGGGTCCTTGGTGAGGTTTCCGATCAGTATCACCTTATTAAAACTAGCCATTGTCTTCTCCTTCTAATTACTCTAATTTTGTAATCATGACCCTGAGTATATGCTCGTTTAATTGATAAGCATGGGTCATGTTCGCTATAGCCTCAGGCAGAACGTTAAAGTTCAGCAGGTAATATACGCCCTCGTGGCATTTTTTAATCGTAAAATACAATTTTCTCTTTTCCGACCAAATAGCGCCGCTTGCTACATTGCCGTTATTTTTGGTCACTACCTCACCGATCTGATCGAAGAGGGCTTTTTTTTCGTCCTCAGATAAATCCGGCTTAATAATAAACATGGCTTCGTATTTTTTCATCTACTTACTCCGTCGGTTAAAAACATTCATGCTCTCTGTTATGCCCTTTGTTGCCCAAACTCTGCAACAATCACAGGCCTTCTCTATTATTTCGTTGACTTGCGTTTTTTCTTTCTTGTTAAAGGACGCAAGGACAAAATCTGCGGCATCCAGATTGCTATTTACTCCGGGGCTGCCTATACCTATACGCAGACGGCAGAATGCCTGGCTATGCAAAGAATCTATTATTGAACCTAAGCCCCGGTGCCCACCAGATGAACCCGATGGCCTTATCTTAATTGCGCCGAACCCCAAATCTAAATCGTCGCAAACTACCAATAAATTTTCTAAACCTATTTTATGTTTCTTCAGTAGTGTAGCTACCGCGATCCCCGACAGGTTCATAAAAGTTAGCGGCAGCGCCAATATAATATTCTCAGCACTCAGCCTGCCCTTAGCACTTAAAGAAAAAGTATTACCACCCCCCTTAAGAGGGGCTTTACAGATTTTACCAAGAGCCTTTATGACAGAAAAACCGATATTGTGCCGGGAATCTATATAAATTCTTCCGGGGTTACCTAACCCTACGACTAACTTCATCCTTCGGCTCACTTTATTCGCTCAGGATAGCAGTGAGCGAAGTCAAGCTATCGCTTCTTTTCTTTTTTCTCTTCTTTTCCTTCTTCAGCTTCACCTTCCGCCGCGACTTCCTTCTTTTCCTTAATTACCTCCGGCTCCTGCTTCTCTTCGCCTTCTACAGCCGGCTCCACTACTTCTTCAACTTTTATGGGCGCACTTACCGAGAAAACAATGGCGTCAGGGGAATTTAAGACCTTGATACCAGCAGGAAAAGTTATATCCTTTATATGTATGTTGTCGCCGATCTTTAAGGGGCTTACGTCTACTTCAATATCTTCAGGTATCTCAGTCGGCAAACACTCTATCTCTATCTCCCAAAGGATATGTTCCAAAGAGCCCCCCTCCTGCTTTACACCGACGGGCTCACCACGAACCACTACAGGCACGTTTACCTTGATAATCTCAGTCAGGGAGATTTCGTTAAAATCTACGTGCATCACGTCGCCTTTTACCGGGTCATATTGAAGCTCTTTAATCAAACAGGGCCTGCCTTTTGTTTTTTTCTCATCCTTTGGCCTTAAGTTAACTACTGCGCTTTCTAAACGATGCTGGTGTATCAGTTGCAGTAATTCCTTGTGGGATACCTTTATTGCCTGGGATTTCTTACCTTCGGCATAAATAACTGCCGGGATAAAACCCTTTTCTCTTAAATCCTTAACCTTACTTTTTCCTAATTCCTCTCTTGCCTGAATCTCTAAAAATATCTCTTCCATAGTTGTCCTCTTTTCCTTTAATCAAACAAGCAGCTCACCGATTCCTCGTGGTGAATCCTCTTTATCGCTTCGCCTAAAAGGCTGGCTACAGATAAAACCTTAACCTGGGGATGCTTTTTGTGGTTAGTCGCAGGGATGCTAGCCGTACTTAACAGCTCTGCTAAATCCCGGCACTTATCCACGCGCTCTATAGCCGGGCCGGAAAGTACGCCGTGGGTAATCGCAGCGCGCACGCTCTTCGTCCCTGCTTTTTTTAATGCCTGGACCGCCTCAATCAAAGAGCTACCCGTGGCTATCAAATCGTCCACAATAATGGCATTCTTACCCTTTACCTCGCCTAATATATACATCACCTCTGTTTTTTCAGGGGACTCGCGTCTTTTATCTATTACTGCCAGTTCCGCAGAAAGCCTCTTAGAATAAGCCCGGGCCATTTTTATGCCGCCTACATCCGGAGAAACTACCACTATATCCTTAAGTTTTAATCCCGCAATATAATCTATAAAAACACCCACGGCAAAAAGATGGTCTACGGGTATATCAAAGAAACCCTGTATTTGTCCAGCGTGTAAGTCCATGGTCAGCACCCTGCCTGCCCCTGCGGTAGTTAAGAGATTAGCCACTAACTTTGCGCTGATGGGCACGCGCGGCTGGTCTTTCCTGTCCTGGCGGGCATAACCGAAGTAAGGAACCACTGCTGTAATGCGCTGAGCCGAAGACCTTCT
>JAZDLA010000002.1:0-2163 GCA_043802425.1 Candidatus Omnitrophota bacterium | reverse complement strand
AATGAATAAAAAAATTATTTTTGTTGCGGTGAGTTTTTTATGGATCGCAGTGGCAGTTGGGCTGATTATTTCCAAGCAGCATATTATACGGACAGGGAAAACCGTACTTTTAGAGACTGTTCCTGTTGATCCTCGAGATTTCTTAAGGGGCGAGTATGTTATTTTGCGTTATAAAATAAGTAGTGTGGATTTGCAGCAGATACAAAGTGAAAAATCTTATTATGGACGAGGCGAGAGGGTTTATGTAAGGCTTGAGCCAAGGGAAAGGCTTTGGGAAGCTACAGCCGTTAGAATACAAAAACCTGTTTCTGATAACGGGGTATATATAAAGGCGAAAGTTAAATACTGTTATAATAAGAAATTAGAGCTTACATATGGAATTGAGAGTTATTTTGTTCCGGAGGGCGAAGGTAAAGATATCGAGAACAATATGCGGGGGAATTCGAGTTCGGTAGAGGTTGAAGTTTTGGTGGATACATCAGGAAATGCTATAATAAAAAAGTTACTTGCGCAATATGAAAAACACATACATTAGGGTAAGTTGGTGGACGATTCTTCCATTATGTTTTACAGAAAGGATTTCGAGTTCCTGCGAAGTATTTCGCTAGGTAAAAACATACGGTGCTCGATTTTCCTCCTCTTGAAAATCGTAACATTTTTACAAAATTAGTTTTTTGTGGCGAATAAGGCGTTTCTTAATGAAAATATTACTTTCTTCGATCTGCCTGGAAACCGGCACCGACATTCAGCTGGCACTTTATTATTTAAAGGGTTATCTTCTAAAGAGGAAGCCCTCATCTGACGTAACCATACGGGTTTTCAACGAAAACCAGAATATACCTGCCATCATAAAAGAGATCATTGGCCTCAAGTGCCATCTGATCGGGTTTTCCTGCTATCTTTGGAACATTAAGAAAATTTTAAATATCTGCCGTTCGTTAAAAGGGATAAACTCAAGGGTGAAGATTGTGTTAGGCGGTCCGGAAGCAAGCCCGCGCGCGCAAGATCTATTGGCTAAAGAAAAAGCAATTGATGTGGTGGTAAGGGGGGAGGGCGAGGAGACTTTCGCGCAATTAGCAGACAGGATGGGGCGCTCTATAGCCGCAGATCTATCTGGCATTAGCGGGATTTCGTTTCGTAAAGGCGAAAGAATAATCCATAATCCGGATAGGCCGCTCTTGCGCAATGTCGGTAGAATCCCTTCGCCGTATCTCTCTGGCGCGGTAAACCTTAAAGACAAAAATATTGTAGATGTGCCTTTGGAAACCATGCGCGGATGTTCTTGCCGCTGCCACTATTGCTATTATCATAAGGATTTTCCTGTAGTGAGGTATTTTTCTCTTAGTCGGGTAGAGAAGGAGCTAAAACTTATTCTTTCACATAAGCCTCATGAAGTATACCTGATGGACCCTACCTTTAATGCCAACCCCCACAGGGCAAAAAAGATCCTTAAAATATTTATCAGATATAACCAGGGCGCCGGCTTGCATGTGGAGTTAAAAGCAGAACTGGTTGATGAAGAGATGGCCCGGCTTCTCTCGCAGGCCAAAGCTCATAATATAGAAATCGGTATCCAGAGCGTAAATCCCAAAACCCTAAAAGCGATCAACCGCAGGTTTAATAAAGAAAAGTTCATTAAGGGTATCCAGTGCTTAAATAAATTTAAGCTTTACTATGAAATACAGCTTATTGACGCGCTCCCTCATCAGAGCTATGGCAGCCTGATGAAATCTTTGGACTGGCTTTACTCAATGCATCCGGCAAAAGTGGTGATTTTTCGTTTAGGTCTGCTTCCGGGAACAACATTACGGGATAGAGCGGTAAGCTTTGGTATTGAATATGATCATTGCGCGCCGTATTTTGCCTATAAAAGTAATGCGATGGCTGGTACGGAAGTAAAAAATGTCGAGAAGCTATTTTTTGCCATGGACCGGCTTTATGACAGCCAGGTTTTTCAGAAAACACTCTATGCCTTTAAGGCAAGAGCAGGGGTAAAGATCTCTACGATACTGGAGGATTGGGTGGCCTGGGAGAGCCGTTTTAGAAGGCATCCTGCGGATTACCCGGAATTATTAAATATAAAATCACCTATGTTTCTGGAGCATCTCTGCCGCATACACTCTAAGGCCTATCTTTATATGGAGCTTTTACCGGGGCTGCTTA
>JAZDLA010000001.1:0-15981 GCA_043802425.1 Candidatus Omnitrophota bacterium | reverse complement strand
GTGGTAAATCTTTACCCCTTTGAAAAGACTACGCAAAAACCCAATGTGACCATAGAAGAGGTGATTGAGAATATTGATATCGGCGGGCCTTCGATGTTGCGCTCTGCGGCCAAGAACCACAGGGATGTAGCGGTTATCTCTAATCCCCTTCGTTACAATCAGGTTATCGCAGAACTAAAAAAGAATAATGGCAGTTTATCTAAAGAGCTGATGCGCGAGCTCGCTGTAGAAGTTTTTGCGCTTACCGGCCATTATGACAGCGTCATACACAATTATCTAAAAAATCATTTTGCGGGTCAGCCGTTAGCGACAGGATTTCCTCAGGACCTGGATTTACATTTTGAAAAGATCCAGGATTTAAGATACGGAGAAAATCCGCACCAGAAGGCAGCATTCTACAAAGAGAAAGGCAAGGGCCGCGGTTTAATTAATTTAAGACAATTGCAGGGTAAGGAATTATCCTTTAATAATATCTTAGATTTAAACAGCGCCTTAGAGCTGGTTAAAGAATTCAGCGAACCCGCAGCAGTGGTTGTAAAACACAATAACCCCTGCGGTGCGGCAGAGGATAAGACCCTGGATAAGGCATATTTAAATGCCCATAAGTGCGATCCTCTTTCTGCATTCGGAAGCATTGTAGCATTGAATAGAAGGCTCGACCCTAAAACCGCCAAATATATTGCCAAGAGCGGTTTTTTGGAGTGTATCGTTGCCCCGGGATTTGATAAGGAGGCGCTGGATTTATTCAAAGATAAAAAGAACCTGCGCTTATTAGAATTGGACGCGTTAGGGACTATAGTTGAACCTGAATTTAAGCGTGTAAGTGGTGGACTCCTGCTTCAAGATAAAGATTTAGAGACCCTGGGTATAAATAGTCTTAAGGTTGTCACTAAAAAGAAACCTACTAAGCAGGAATTAGAGAGTTTGATCTTTGGCTGGAAGGTAGCAAAACACGTAAAATCCAATGCCATTGTTTTAAGCCGCGGCACAAAGACAGTGGGTATCGGAGCAGGGCAGATGTCGCGAGTTGATTCGGTTAGGATCACCAAAATGAAAGCAGGAAAGTTAAGCAAAAATTCTACTTTGGCCTCGGATGCATTCTTCCCGAAAGCCGATGCAGTCATAGAAGCAGCTAAGATGGGCGTAAAGGCCATCATCCAGCCCGGCGGCTCAATAGCTGACGAAGAGATAATCAGGACCTGCGATAAATATAAAGTCTCCATGGTTACCAGCGGAATCAGGCACTTCAAGCATTAGGTTTTAGGTGTTAGGGTTTAGGTTTTTGCCTAACATCTATCACCAAACACCTATCACCTAATAAATGACCTACCCCGAAACCATCCAGTACCTAGAGTCTCTTATCAATTACGAGAATATCCCTATCTACCCCTATAAGGAATCCCTGATATTAGAGCGGATTAAGGGTTTTCTGGAGATAATCAATAATCCCCAGGATGGCTTAAAATGTATCCACGTCGCCGGGACTAAAGGTAAAGGCTCAACCTGCGCATTTATTGCCTATATATTAAGGCAAGCCGGATATAAGGTGGGTTTATATACTTCCCCGCATCTATCAGATTTCAGGGAACGAGTCAGGATTTTAGAACCCGTATTCGGGAATCAACAGCTAAAATATGATTTTGAGGGGATGATTAGCCAGGAGGGGATAGCGGATATCCTGGGGCGGTTAAAGCCTGCGATAGAAATTTATAATAGGGGCCAAGAATATGGCCCGCTTTCATTTTTTGAAGTTTACACTTCTTTAGCCTTTGTTTATTTCCAAGAGAAAAAGGTAGACTTTGCAGTTTTAGAAACTGGTCTTGGCGGGAGGCTGGATGCCACTAATGTAGTGGATCCTTTAGTAGCAGTCATAACCCCCATCAGTTATGAGCATACGCAGAAATTAGGTAATACCTTAAAAGAGATCTCTGCGGAGAAGGCGGGGATTATTAAAGTTCGAAAGTTCGAAAGTTCGAAAGTTCGAAAGTTAATTGTGGTTAGCGCTCCTCAGGAAAAAGCGGCCAGGGAGGTAATTAGAAAAAGGTGTAACGAAACAGGTGCAAAGTTATATGAAGTAGGCAAAGATATAACCTGCCAAAAGACAAAAGATGGGTTCAAGATAAAAGGCGTCTTAGGCGAATACTCTAACTTAAAGACGAAATTCTTTGGAGGACACCAATTAATAAATGCCGCGGTAGCTGTGGGCGCAATTGAAGGACTGCAATTGCATAACGTAATTATAGGTATTGAGGCTGTAGGAAGCGGACTGTATAATACTCTTTGGCCGGGAAGATGTGAGGTTGTATCCCGTAGCCCATTAATTGTTCTAGACGGCGCGCAGAATATTGCTTCATCTAGGGCCCTGAAAGAAACAATTAAGCAAGATTTTAAATATAAAAGGCTGGTTCTTGTTTTAGGTATCTCCAGCGATAAGGATATAAAAGGTATCTGCCAGGAGCTTTCTGGATTAGCAGATGAAGTTATCTTAACTAAAAGTAGTAACCCTCGCGCTACTGAACCCGAATGTTTAGCGCAATATTTTAACGGTAAGGCCGTACACATAACTCATGATGTAAAAGAAGCTAGGGGAGAAGCAAGCCGGCTTAGCCAAAAAGAAGATTTAGTTTTGGTTTGTGGTTCGTTATTTGTGGTAGGGGAATTCAGGCTATCGTAATTACGCGCATAAATGAGGTAAAAGTATACCTTTTAAAGTAACCAAAAGGCATAAAAAATGAACCCCAAAAAACGTTATAAGAAAATCGGCTTTATTTCAGCTATATTAGGTTTAGCTGTTTTTTGTTTTTTCTTGATATTTTCGGCAAAAAAATCACCCTGCAACGTTCTTTTAATCACCGTAGATGCCTTAAGGGCGGACCACCTTAGTTACTATGGATACAAAAGGTTGACTTCTCCCAATATTGATAGGCTTGCTGAGGAAGGAACAATTTTTTTAAATTCTTTCAGTGTTTCCGGCTCTACTATATATACTATGCCTGCTCTTTTTACCGGAGCGTACTTGGGGCTTTCTATCAACGAGGTCCAGCAAACAGTCCATTCTTACGAAAATGTTTTAGATAAAAAATTCACTACTTTAGCAGAATATCTTCAGAGTTTAGGTTATGAAACAGCAGCCTTCCTAAGCCACGGACACCTCGGGGTTGGTACTGGGTTTGAACAGGGGTTTAATATTTACAAAAATTTTTTAGGGAAGGATAATGTTATAACCGATAAAGTTATCGATTTTTTAAATAATTATCGTAGCAACAAGCCATTTTTTCTCTGGATTCATTATATTGGCGTTCATAGTCCTTATGTATTTCCGGAAGGCTATATAAATGACTTTGAAGAAGATAGATTATATGAAGAGAATGATAAAATATTAAAATTAAATTTAGAGAACGGCAATAATAGTTATGAAAGTCACGGATATCTACCAAGAATAGTATTTCGCAAGGGCCATTACTCACTTAACTATTATATCGCTTGTTATGACGCGGCAATCCGCCATGTAGATTTTCAGATAGGCAGAGTCTTGGAGCGCATAAAGAGCAATACTCTTATTATAGTGACCGCAGACCACGGAGAATCTCTAGGTGAGCACAATGTTTATTTCCACCATGAAGGCTTGTCCGATGCAATATTGCATATCCCTTTGATTATTAAGGACGACAGATATTTTAAGCGAAGGGGAAGAATTCCCGTGGTAGCTTCTAGCATAGATATAGTTCCTACTATTTTAAAGATAGTGAACCCAGTAGTCTATTTTTTAAATAAGCATAAATTTAACGGCGTAGATTTAACAGGCATATTAAAAAACAGAGGCATAAAGAGAATATATCTATATTTTTATTATTCGCAGATACATGGCGTCCGAGATGTCCACAAAAATATTAAATATTTTTTACATAAGAACGGGAAAGAGGAGTTATACTTTATTCCGGATGAGGATGACAATCTTATAGATGATGTTTCGGGAGAGATTCCAAGTTTATTAAAGACCCTAAGAAATAACCTAAAGGCCTGGTTAAATAGCTACCCTATCCAGTCTGACAAGAATATCGTTGGGGTGCCTTTAGATAAAAAGACAGAAGAAAATCTGAGAAGCTTGGGATATTTAAACTAATCAAAAATGGCATGGGGGGGAGTTGATAAAATATAATATTAACGATACTATTGCGGCTATTGCGACACCCGTCGGAGAATCGGGTATCGGTATTGTGCGTATAAGCGGTAACGATGCCCTGGCTATAGCGGACAGGATTTTTGTTTCTAGCGGCAAAAAGAAACCGTCTCTTCTTAAGACATACACCACGCATTACGGCTGGATTATGCAGGAATCAAAAGTTATTGATGAAGTAATCCTGACTGTAATGCGTAGCCCCAAGTCTTATACCAGAGAAGACATTGTGGAGATAAACTGCCACGGGGGTATTGTGGCGTTACGGGGGGTGCTGGATTTGGTTTTAGAAGAAGGTTGTCGTCTGGCCGCACCTGGAGAATTTACTAAACGCGCATTTCTAAACGGCAGGATTGATCTGGCGCAGGCTGAGGCAGTCTTGGATATTATCCGCGCTAAGACAGATTCTGCCTTAAAGATAGGAATTGCTCAACTAAAAGGAAATTTATCGCATCAGCTAAACGATATAAGGGGGTCTCTTTTAGAGATACTCTCCCGGATAGAAGCAAATATTGATTTTCCCGAAGAAGAAATTGATACCGTGGATTTAAAAACAATTTCCAAAAAGTTAAAGGATGCAAAAGAAAGATTAGGGAATATTCTGGATAATGCCAGACACGGCAGGATATTACGCGAAGGCATAAATGCGGTGATCTGCGGTAAGCCCAATGTAGGCAAATCCTCGCTTTTAAATGCACTATTAAGGCAGGAGCGCGCTATTGTTACGCCTATAGCCGGCACAACGCGGGATACCATAGAGGAGGTTATCGATATCAAAGGTATTCCCATAAGAATTGTAGATACCGCCGGTATTATTGAGCCGCAGGATTTAATAGAAAAAAAAGCCGTTCGGCGTTCAAAGAGATATATAGATTCAGCGGATTTAGTAATTTTATTATTTGACGGCAGCAGGAGGTTAGGCCGTGAAGACCAGATGCTTATGAGAAGGTTAAAGGGAAAAACTACCATAGCCGTTATAAACAAGATAGATTTAAAACAGAGGGCCCAGAAAGATATTATTTTAAAAAGATTTAAATACGTAATACCTATATCGGCAAAAAAACTTAAAAATATCGGGCTCCTAGAATCTACGATTGCCAACTTAGTCTATAACGGCGGATTGGTTAACCCGGAGTCAATCCTGGTCAGCAACCTAAGGCATATTGAGGCTCTAAAAAAAATAGAGAAATTTATTGCAGAAGCAGCAAATTCATTGGATAATAAATTGTCCCTGGAGTTTATTGCCCAGGATATCCGGGATGCCCTTAAATATTTAGATGATATCTCGGGTAAAACTTTTTCCCAGGATTTATTAGATAAGATATTCGGTGACTTTTGCATAGGAAAATGAGTGATGTGCTCATTGAAATAGGAGAAGAAATGGATAAAAGAAAGATAGAAAAGGCGGTCAGGGATATTTTAGGGGCAATCGGAGAGAATCCGCAAAGAAAAGATATTTTAGATACCCCTAAGCGGGTGGCAGAAATGTGTGAGGAGATATTTTCTGGGATGAAGCAGGACCCGGAAAAAGAATTAGAAGTTATTTTAGATCAGAAACACCAGGAGATAATTTTATTGAAAGGGATACCTCTGTACAGCGTCTGTGAACATCATCTCCTTCCTTTTTTAGGCAGGGCGCATATCGCCTATATCCCTAAAGGGGGCCGCGTTACTGGTTTAAGTAAATTAGCGCGTGTGGTGGATATTTTGTCTAAACGGCCGCAGGTCCAGGAACGGCTGACTACCCAGATAGCCGAGATTATTATGTCCAAATTAAAACCCCAGGGGTGCATGGTGATTATTGAAGCGGAACATATGTGCATGTCCATGCGCGGGGTGAAAAAACCTGGCACGCTGACCGTTACTTCTGCGGTAAGGGGCATATTCAAAGAAAACGAAAAGACGCGCTCTGAGACCCTTGCCTTGATTAAAGCATAACTTCAAGAAGGAGTGAGAGTATGAAGAGAGGGCTAATCTTAGTTGCCTTAACAGTATTTTTATCGGGCTGCGCAACCTACAAATTTCAGCAAGGTGCTAAACCTTACGATAAAGGCTACGTAGTTTCCCGGGATGGTTACGCTATAGCGGAATATACTATAGGTAAAAACAACAGTGTTCCTGACTTGCAATTAGCTAAAAGAAGGTTCAAGAGACGTAAAAATACGGTAGAACATTATTACAAGAAGATGGGCTGCATTGAAAATCGCTTTAAGATGACTTTTGTAGACCCTTGTATTATGTTCCTAAAGGCAATTGGCGGGGTATTCCGCCTTCCTCTTATAGCCATTTCGGATTATAAATACGAACACAACCCCGAGTATCGAGAAAAGATAATAAAGCGAGAGGAAGAACAGGATGCCAAAGAAGAGGTGCGTATTCAGAGATTAAAAGATACCTTAAATATCTATATAGAGAAAAAAATAACCCAAGAGGGGACTTAAGATAAATTAATCTCGGAGCCGCGATGGCTGTGGAGAAAAGAAGGGAAAGAAGGAGTAACCGTGAGAAAAATAAAAGTATTATTTATTCTAGTTTGTTTATTTAATTTGTTATTTCCGGGCAAATTTTTATTGGCTGAATCGGGCCCAACCAATACTGCCCTAGACGAATCAGTGGTAAGCGATGAATGGGAGGCAAGGTATATATTATTGATGATGAAGGGCCGCTCGGTACAGAATACGCGCGTTCCGGTGATAATACTGGATAGCTTCCAGGGGATCATCTGGACTTGTAGGAACCTGCAAGAAGATAGGCCCACCTGGATCAGAACGGACCTGGGGAAAAATCAAGAGCCTTTATCCAGGAAGAAATACACGGGCAGGGTATTGGAATGGCAGGATGCTAATTCCAGAATGCCCGCCATTATTTTGGATACTGAGGGAGGAAAGGCATGGACCTGTTCCGATATCATTACTAACGGAGATATCTGGGTAGAGACTGACTTTAAGAATGTTTTACGAAAAGAAATCCGCGGCACAGAGGTAAAATTTTAAAAAATGGATAATCTACTAATTAAAAGGCAGGATAGTCGTTTATTTTTTATACTCTTATGGGTGGCGATGATATTGATCTTTGCTTATGCCTGGGTTCCGGGTGGATTAGATGTAGATTCCTGTAATTATGCGGCGGTAGCCAAAGAGGTTATACGCACACATAAATGGTTGGGATTATACGACCCGGTCTATCAAGGGGTTTTCTATTATCATTTTCCCTTATGTATCTGGATTACCGCGTTTTTCTTTAAGTTTCTCGGGGTATCTACTTTTACGGCAAAGCTATTTTCTATGCTTTCGGGAGTCTTTTTAGTAGGGGTAATATTTTATTTCGGCAAGCTACTGAAAAATCACTGGGTGGGTTTTTTTGCGGCTTTAAGTTTTCTTTTTACCAATCACATTGTGCGCCTTTCGCGTCAGTGCCGGATGGATTTGCCAGTAAGCTTATTTATTACCCTGGCTATACTTAGTTTTATTTTAGCGCAAAAGCGTTGCCGTATCTATTATCTTTTATTCGGTTTATTTACCTCTTTAGCTATCTTTTCTAAGGATGTTTCGGGTTTAGCGCCCTTGGCGATTGTTTTTGCATACTTAATTATATGCTGGCGTTGGAAAGAATTATTTCATCCCTTCTTTATTTTAGGGTTCTTGACAGCAATAGGGCCGGTTTTATGCTGGATTTGGCTTGATCACAATACTTTATTTTCCGGTTGGTGGCATTGGAATTTTATGCACCTCTTAAGTTCGTCTGGTTTTCATGTCCCTTGGTATTATTATATAAAGGCAATAGTAAGCAAATATTTTTATTTGCTGCCTTTTGCCTTTTACGGCGGCTACTTAGCGGTTAAAGAAGCGCGCCGGAATAAAAGTTATGAGTTTTATCTTTTGATTATCTGGACGGTTATCTTTCCGTTAGCCTTTTCTTTCGGCAGGCAGAAATTGCATTATTTTATCTTGCCGATCTATCCGGCTGTTGCGTTGTTAGTGGGGGTGGCGCTTGAAAAGATTATCAGGGATTCGATTAAGTTTAAAATAGTTACAGCTATCAAATATATTTTAATTATCGCTACGATAGTTATGCTCTGTTTTCCTTTGAATATCCGCAGTAAGCGTTTCATTGAGATTATCCAAATGGCCCCCGCTATAGACGAGCTTATAAAGCAATTACCCGAATATGAATTTATTGCCTATAAACAGGATATGGCCTCTATTTTGTTCTATTCGCAGGAATTATCGCGGGTTAAATATATCGAAGACAAGGTACGGCTAGAAGGGGAATTGAATAGGCCCTCTATTAAGCCGCGCCTATGTTACTTAAATGAAGAGGACTTTTTAGGGCTTGATGCTTCCATAAGGCAGAGATACGGGGTTATTTTAAAATATAAAGATAGGATAGTTGTTGCTGATCCGCAGGAAGCAAAATTAACCGTTACCCTGCCTTAAATTTTAATAACCGAATCTTATCATTGGATGGTTTTATTGAAAAGGAATTTTATTCTTAATTGCGCTATTTCACTAATTTCCGTTTTTCTTATCTTATTTTGTGCGGAAATCATCCTGCGTTTTGCCTGGGAGATGGGTGGATGGGTGAAACGCCCCATATATAGAAAGAGCTCTAATCCGTATCTACGCTATGAATTTGTCCCGGGTGCTAAATCCACAGGTATTTCTATAAATTCTGACGGATTTCGCGGACCGGAATATTCCTTAGCTAAACCTGCTAATACCTTCCGTATAATTATGCTCGGGGATTCCGAAACCTTTTCCTTTATGCTCCCTCAAAAAGATACCCTGCCCGCACAATTAGAAAGCCTATTAAATCAGAGACCCGGTTCTTTACGCTATGAGGTGCTTAATTTTGGCGTAGAGGGCTATAGCACCTTTCAGGAATTGGAAATGTTAAAAACCAAAGGACTGAAATACAACCCGGACCTGATTATCTTAAACTATGTCTTAAATGACCCTGAACCGGGAGAATACTATTTTAATAAGACTTTCCTGATGCGCCATAGCGCGCTGGTACGTTATTCTACTTATCGTATAAAAAAGGCATTGATAAGGAGAGAAAGAAAAAGGCTGAATATTAATACGGAGGTTGACAATTATTACTACTATCATCAACCCAAGTATTTTATTCCTTTAAAAAACGCCATATTAGAGATAGCTAGCATTGCTAAAGAAAGAAAGGGAGAGTTAGTGGTAGTGATTTTTCCCGCTTCTAGTATTATGGTCAAAGATTTCAAAGAGGGTTATCCTTATTGGCCGTTACATGAGTTAGTAAAAAGCATAAAATCTGATAACATAGTTTTTATTAACCTCATCGATGAGTTTAACCGTTTAGGCATGACTCCTCAGGGTGTTTCCATAAATTATCAATATGACGAAAGCCATAAGAATACCTTCGCGTTAAAAGTAGCGGCTCAGTATATATATGATACCCTGAAATTAAATAGAGCCGTATCCGAATAAAGTATATAGCTTAGGGTTTAAAGATGAAACAAATAATAACAGGCCATCTCTTAGATAAGAATAAATTATTATGCATATTTATAATCTTTATTGCCGTGATTCTGCGGTTATACCACTTAGGAAATCAGAGTTTATGGTTAGATGAAGCTTATTCCGTAATGATGTCTAAGAATGTGGTTATGCTTTGGGCCGAGCAAATCAAAGATCCCATGCCTCCTTTATATTACAGTATGCTGCATTATTGGATACTCATTTGGGGGGGATCTGAATTCTCCTTGCGTTTATTATCTGCTCTTTTTGGTATTTTGTTAATACCCTTGGTTTTTATTACGGGGGCAACCATTTTTGACAGGAAAACAGGAATTTATGCAGCGTTATTTGCAGCAATCTCTCCCATTCATATTTATTACTCGCAGGAAGCGAGGGCATATACTTTGTTAGCATTCTTATCACTAGCTTCTTCTTTTATGCTCTATCTAAGTATAGAAAAGAACAGGAATATTTTCTGGATAGCCTATATCTTAGCCACCGTTCTATGTTTATACGCCCATAATTACGGCATCTTGCTTTTGTCGGCACAAATTTGTTTTTGTCTTTTCTTCCCCGTAAGGAATATTCTACAAAAGTTTGCCTGGAGCCAGTTATGTATATTACTTGCTTATCTACCTAGAATAGCGATTTTATTTAGACAGATCAGGCTTGATATGAACCCTTGGATTAGTGCGCCAACGATAAAAGATTTATTTTCGACTTTTCTGCGTTTTTCTTTATTAAGCTGGAGGCTACCCATAACGCCTTTGTTATCCGTTATTCTAAAGATAACCGTACCCATATTGGTTCTTATTTTTATAATAGGCCTAGTTAACAGAGAAAGACAAAACTTATTTTTATCGACCTATCTTATTATCCCTCTCGCCCTAGCATTTTTTATTTCTTTAAAAATACCCAGCTATGTTGCGGGTAGATACGATATCTTAGTATTTCCGGCTTTCTGTTTAATTATGGGCGTTGGCTTAAATAATGTCAGGATACCTTTTTTGCGTCTAGTTTTAGTCATAATAATTACCGTAGCCACTTCCTGCATTTTGTTTAATTATTATTTTATATATAGAAAAAGTAATGACAGGGTTATTTCGGAATATGTACAGAAGAATTCAGATAAAAGAGATGTCATAGTGGCCACTGGGCTAAGCGTAGTTCCTTTTGAATACTATTGGAGGCAGAATTTTCCGCCTCGGCTTTTTAAGTTTCCGGATGGCCCCAGGTCCGCTATTGTAAGAGATGCTTTGATGGGAGATGAGAAATACATAAATTTCGAAATTAAAAAACTTACAGAAAAAATTTACCCCCTGCTTAATGAAAATAATAGATTATGGATACTTTATCAGCCGTATATTTTCTCTGATAGGCTTTTGTATACTTTAAAAAAAGATTTTAAAAATACGGATATTATAACCTATCCTAAAGGCGATAATCTAAATCAGGTCTCCAGGCTTTATATTTTTAAGAGACGTTAACTTATTGAAAGAGGCATATTCAAAGTAGGAAACACAACAGGAATAAGGTTTTAATAGGTATATTTTAATTATTTTTATGATGGCTAGGAATACTCTTCCTTATATCAAAACATCCCTTTGGCAAAAAATAGCTCTTATGATATTCGCCGTATTAATAACTCTTGTTTTGCTTGAAACATGCTTGCGTTTGGGCGGTTTTGTAATCCTTTCATTGCAAGAACATAGAAATAAGCTTTCTATAAGACAAAAAGATGCCTATAGAATCCTCTGTTTAGGGGAGTCCACTACTAGAGGGCAATGGCCCCCCCATCTTCAAGAGATATTAGACCAGCATAACATAGGAATAAAGTTTAGCGTGATAGACAAGGGTATTATCGGCTCGAATACCCCAGCTATATTAAGCCAGGTAGAGCCTTATCTTGATAGATACCATCCTGACATGGTGGTGGCGATGATTGGGATAAACGACTGGGGAGAGCATATTCCATATGAGAGGCCTACTCTTTCGAAAACTATGCTGTTTATCAAGCCATTCAGGACATATAAATTGGCGCGGCTCCTTTGGCTCCATATGGCAGCCAAAGCAAAAGAGATAGGATTGTATAAACTACCTGGAGATAAATCACCAGCCCAAGAACGCCAACCCAGCCCGCTTAATATGAGATTAAGAAAAACAAATGTCCAGCAGGAAGACAACATTAAAAATGAGGATGCTTATAAAAAAGCCCTGGAGTTAAATCCCGGGAGTGAAGTAGCATCAACATTATATGGGGCATTAGGGACTGTATATAGGGAGATGGGGCAATTTACGCTTGCAGAAGAGTGCTCTAGTAAGGCAAATCAGACAAGGTTGAACGGATATAATCCTACGACAGCCTCTAATTACCATAAGCTTAAGGAAATTCTGGATAAAAGAAAGATAAAATTAGTCTGTGTCCAATACCCCATGCTTAATATAGAACCGTTAAAAAAGATATTTCAAGGCAATATTGATGGCGTTCTTTTTGTCGATAATGAAAAGACCTTTAAAGAGGCAGTGAAAAAAGGTAGCTACAAGATGTATTTTATAGATATGTTCGGCGGCGACTTCGGGCACTGCACGAAAAAAGGCAACAGGCTCCTGGCTGAGAATATCGCAAATGTAATACTAAAAGAATATTTTAAGAAATAGCTAATAATACCATTGCCTATCCAGGCTTCTATACTGTAAGACTTCTGAGATATGGCCAGCCTGTATATCCTCTGAACCTGCCAAATCCGCAATCGTCCTTGCAACCTTTAAAACCTTATCATAAGCCCTTGCCGATAATCCCAGCTCTGTCATTGCCAACCTCAATAATTCTTTTGCTTCGTTTTCTAAAACACAGTATTTCTTAATCAGCTTTGTATTCATCTGGGCATTATTAAAAATACTTTCGTTTTTAAATCGTTCTCTCTGAACCTCCCGTGCCTTTTCCACCCTCGCTTTAATTACGGCAGAGGACTCTGCTTCTTTTGTCTCAGTAAGTTCTTTATATTTGATAGCAGGCAATTCAATATGAATATCAATCCTATCTAATAGCGGCCCTGAGATTTTACCCATATAATTCTGTATCTTATTAGGGTTACACCGACAGGCCTTCTTGGGGTCAGTATAATACCCACAGGGGCAGGGGTTCATCGCACAAACTAGCATAAAAGAGGCAGGAAAACGAAAAGATTTAGTTATCCGCGATATCTTGATGAAACCGTCTTCTAAGGGTTGTCGCAGGGACTCCAGGCAATTACGGTGGAATTCTGGGAGTTCATCCAGGAATAATACTCCCTGATGCGCCAGGCTGATTTCTCCGGGTTTGGGTATGGAGCCGCCTCCTACGAGCCCGATGTCAGAAATGGTATGGTGGGGGCTACGAAAAGGACGGGTGCTCATGATGCCTTTTTCAGCCGGTATGCTGCCGGCGACAGAATGTATTTTGGTTACTTCCAGCGCCTCTTCTAAAGTTAAGTCGGGTAAGATAGTGGGGATTCTTTTCGCCAGCATACTCTTACCGCTACCCGGTGGACCGATAAAAAGGACATTGTGGCCACCGGAGACCGCGACCTCCAGGGCTCTTTTTGCCAGATATTGTCCTTTGACTTCTGAAAAATCTATTTCGTAATTGGCGTTTTCTTTGAATAATTGGCCTAAATCTAATTTGAAAGGCTTAACCGTATCCGGATTGTTTAAAAATTCTACGGTTTCTCTTAATGTCTTTACCGCAAAGGTTCTGATACCGTAGACTATGGCTGCCTCTTTGGCATTTTGATAGGGGACAATGATATTCTTGATTGCGCCTGCCTGCCGCCTGCCTGCCGGCGAGGCAAGGTCAGGCAGGGATTTAGCTATAGCTATGCTGATAGGCAAAATTCCCCGTGAAGGCCTAAGAGAGCCGTCCAAAGCAAGTTCGCCCAATAGGTAGTACTCCTTTAATCCGGTACTGTTTAACTGTTCTGTTGCGGAAAGTATCCCCAAGGCTATCGCCAGGTCAAAAGAAGCCCCTTCCTTTTTTATATCCGAAGGCGCCAGGCTTATGGTGATTCTCTCCGTAGGCCAGTGAAAACCAGAGTTTTTGATTGCGGATTTTACCCTTTCTTTACTTTCCCTGATGGCTGTATCTGCCAAACCCACCAAGGTTATTACCGGCAGTCCCCTGGATACATCTACTTCTACTTCAATAGGATACGCCTCTATACCTAAGAGGCTAAAGCTAAAAACTTTTGCTAACATTACCTCCACCCCCTTTTTATTATAATAGACGTAGTAAACCTTCTAATCTAACATTGGAATCACCAAGAAAAAGACTTGCTTTTTATATCCCTAATTTATATAATATAGCCCTATGAATAAAGTACTGCTGAAGAATGCCTTAATTGTGTTTTTGATCTGTATCAGCCTGTTTAGCCTTTCTATGGTTTGGCCGCTGCTGCAAGAGAAACATGATTTATTGCGTAATTTAAACCAGCTGCGGGGCCAAATCGCGGCCTTAGAAAAAAATAAACAAATCCTCTCGCAGGAATTAGAAAAAGAAAAGGAATTACAGAGTCAACTGAATACGAAGGCCTCAGGACTCAAAGGATATTTGAAGGCCAGCAAAAAGAGGATGAACAAACTATTTGCCGAGCGTGCACAGATAGAGAAGAAAACTGAAGACTTAAGCGCTAAATTTGCCCTCTTAAAGGCCGAGAACATGGTTTTAATAGAGCAGAGGAATAAATTGAGTAATCAGGTAATGCAGGTCTTTCAAGAGAACGATAGCCTCAAAGTAAAGTTAAGCTCTATTCCCGAATTGAATAGGGTAATCAGCGCATTGAAGAAAAACAAAACCAGAGTCTATACCTGGATAAATCACCGGGGGCAGACTAATAAAATTATAGAAGGAAACCGCGGGTATCTGATCAAAAACGGAAAATCTACTCATCCGGTGAGGTTAAATATAGAGGTAACGCCCGCCTCCTTAAATAAATGATGCAAGATATTTTTATCCAAATCGGCAAGAATAAAATTTTTATGATTACCCTGGCTGCCTGGTTGATTGCCCAGGCTATAAAGGTAATCATCGGAGTTATCCGGCAGAGAAGGTTTGATTTCCGCTGGTTAGTAGGTACGGGAGGGATGCCTTCCAGTCATGCCTCAGGTGCCAGCTGTTTAGCGATGAGCCTTGGCCTTGAATACGGTTTTGATACCGTTTATTTTGCCCTGGCTGCTTCCTTTGCTATTGTGGTAATGTTTGACGCCCAGGGTGTCAGGCGTTCAACCGGCAAGCAGGCGCGTATTTTAAATAAAGTAATGGATGATATTTATTGGCAGGGTAGAATTTCTGAAGGTAGGCTACGCGAATTAGTAGGGCATACTCCGGTTGAAGTTTTGGTCGGGGCCATATTAGGCATAATAGTAGCTTTTTTATTGCGGTAAAAAGGAGGGTTAGTGAATAAGAGATTGGTTTTAGGGATCAGTATAATTTTAATCGTCTTGGCTGTTTTTATAGTTTTATTAAAAAAGATCAATTTCTGCTGGCAGATAAAGCCGGGTAAATTTACTTCTATTTCCGCCTTATCGAGGGACGCCGCGGATTCTTTAAATAAAGGTAATCTTTTTGCGGCAAAGTCTATATACCAGAAATTGATTAACGATTTTCCTAATTCAAGCGAAGTTATGAATTGGCAGAAAAAGATAGAAGGAATAAATATAAAAATATTATTTTCACCTGTCTTAACCCCCAAGAGCATTCTTTATGAAGTAAAGCCCGGAGATACATTAACCAAAATCGCCAAAGAATTTAAGACCTCTGCCGAATTGATAAAAAAAAGCAACGGTTTAAGAGATGATACGATTATCCCGGGCAGAAAACTAAAAGTCTGGGTAGCGCCTTTTAGCATAGTCGTGGATAAATCCCAGAATACCCTTATTCTAAAGACAGACGAAGAGATAGTGAAGACTTATATTGTTTCCACGGGTAAGAATAATTCTACCCCTGTCGGGAATTTCACAATTATCAATAAACTTCCCAACCCCACCTGGTTTAAGGCGGGCGTAGTAGTTCCCTCTAGCAGCCCTGAGAATATCCTTGGTTCGCGTTGGTTAGGGTTTGATTTACCCGGATACGGAATACACGGTACCACCGAGCCTCAGAGTTTAGGCAGGCAAGTTACTCAAGGGTGCGTGCGCATGGCTAACCCCGAAGTCGAAGAAATATATGCTATTGTTCCCCTCGGGACAGAAGTAACCATCGTCGACTAACTCCATTAAAAAATGAATGGTCTAGATTTTGAAAAACCCATTGTTGCTCTAGAGAAGAAAATTCAAGAG